>DASZIA010000652.1:0-5321 GCA_035949535.1 Planctomycetaceae bacterium
GCGCCCCTGCACACCCACGCCTTGGCCGGCATGGTCACTGTGCACCCAGTAGGGGCCGACGTAGGCATTCACTCCGTGGCGGCCGAGAAAGGGAAGCGGCCCGCCGAGTTCCATATCGACGCCGTCGTAAGCGGCTTCCGAAGTCCGAAAATGATTCAAGATGATTTCGTTGGCGCGGAAGAACGGATCCCCGAATTGGCCCGACCCAACCGTGAACTCGGTCTGGCTGTTGAGGACATACCCGTTCACGCGAAAGTCGAAATACTTGCCCAAGTTTTCGTAGCTTAGCCCGTAGCGCGTGAAGCCGAAGTCATGCGTGTTGTCGTAGTCGACGAATCCCCAGAAGCCCTGAATGCGGTTGAAGTCGGCGTTGTACTCGCGATAGCCCACACCGCCGGTGGCATAGCAACGGCCAAAGTCGGTGACACCGCCCTGGAGGACTCCAAAGAATGCACTTTGTCCTGGAACGACATGCCAGGGAACGTACAGGTCTGCCTGGTAGGACTGATCGTCCCAGCCGACACCGCGTCCCCAGTTGCCATTGAGGAAGAAGGTCGGTCCGAACGGCCCATCACCGATGCCGAACGGATTGTTCCAAGTTGGCTGACTGGCCATCGAGTCGTAGGCCACCTGCCCCGGAGGTGAGGAATTGCCTCCGCTCGCGCCGTTAGACTGGGGCAGAGCGGGAGGGGCAGGTTCGGCGGGCTGGGAATCGAAGGAAACGTGTCCCGCAGCGGGCTGGACACCGGCAGCTGGTTTGGCCGACGGGGCGAAAACTCCTTGCGACGTCAGGGGACTCGACGCGGAATCTGGCGCAAAAGGGTTTGCCGCAACGGGATTCGGATCGCCCGCCCAGGCTAATGTCTGGAGACTCGCGCTAACGAGCAAGCCGAGCAGAGCGGTTCTTGCAGTCGTTTTCATCGATCTTCCCGATCTTGCGACGTGGAGACCTTGGACCGGTAGTGCCGGCTGTAGCAGCTATTCTGAAAGTTTCGGAAAGATCGGTCGTGCGAGTTGAATCGAATTTGACGACTCGGTGGAATATGCGGGCAAAAGCTGCCCAAACCCCCAGGTGGCGGCGTTGGGGGATCCCGTGCGGTGCTTACCTGAATTGGTCGCCGACCGCCTGAGGGCCTCTGAGCAACTTCAGCAGCGTGTACAGATATTCCGTGAGTGAAAACACTCGAATGAGGGCGAGAGTGTCGCGGGCCTTTTGCGAAATCGACTCGTAAGACTCCAAATCGGGCACCGGTCCCTGGGCGTTGGACGAGTCAGTGAGTGAGCGGTCTGAGGCGGGGGCGAAGGCGGTCAGAGCGGCGTTTTGGCTGGTTTACGGACTTCCGATTTTTTTTCTGCGACGGGGAATAATCGGTTGCCGGCAGGTGTCTGAGTTGATGGAATGGACCACTTCAATCGAGCCCGTTCCTAGGGGGGCGGGACAAGTGGGGACTGATACACGTTGAGAAAATTGAGGAAACGTCAATGAAGAAGCTCACCGCGATGCTGTTGACTCTGTGTTTCACGCTGATGATCGTCGGCTGCAGCGAAGAGACGAAGACGACGAAGAAAGTCGAAACCAAGACGACGGCCACCGATACGAAGAAGCCGTAAGTTCGCCCGCTTCGCGAATACGCTGAGAGGGTTCGACGGCCGGCGAGCGAGCGTGTGCGACGCTTCGACGCCTGCAGTGGAACTCTCTCGTTTTTTGCGCCCTCTTCGGGAGGGCGAGGCTCCAGCCGAGCCTTCTCGGCAGGATGGAAAGGCGGCTCAGCAGGAGCTTCGCCCTCCCGCGTCCGCAGTTAACTGACGCTCGGCCAGCTCGACCGCTCTGAAGAGGCCTTTCGCCTTGTTGAGCGTCTCCTCGTATTCGGCCGCGGCGACGCTGTCTGCCACAATCCCCGCACCTGCCTGGATATAGGCCTGGCCGCCCAAAAGGACTAGCGTTCGCAGGGCAATGCACGTGTCCATATTGCCCGTGAAATCGACGTACCCGACGGCTCCCGCATAGGGTCCGCGGCGGTTTTGTTCCGCCTCATCGATGATTTGCATCGCTCGGACCTTGGGAGCACCGGACACCGTGCCCGCAGGCAACCCGGCCCGTAACGCGTCGAGCGCAGTCGTGCCAGGTGTCAGCCGGCCCTGCACGTTGGACGTAATGTGCATGACGTGGCTGTAACGCTCGACGACCATCACGTCGCTCAACTCAACCGAACCGAACTTCGCCACACGCCCTACGTCGTTGCGGGCCAGATCGATGAGCATCACGTGCTCGGCTCGCTCCTTCGGGTCGGCCAGAAGCTCCTCAGCCAGCCGGCGGTCCTCGGCCTCATCGCGTCCGCGGCGCCGGGTGCCTGCTAGAGGTCGGATGGTCACCACGCCGTCTTCGACCCGCACCATGATTTCCGGCGAGCTCCCGACCAGGTTTACCCCGGGGCTTTGCAGCAGGAACATGAAGGGACTGGGGTTGATGACACGTAGCGCGCGATAGATCTCGAGCGGTCCCGCGAGCGTTTTACGATCCCAGCGCTGGCTGATGACCACCTGGAAGATATCGCCGGCGCGAATGTACTCTTTGCACTTGTCGACTGCCGCCTCGAACTCAGCCCGCGTAATGTTCGATTTCCACTCGGGACCCGCGCCCTCGACGAGCCGCACGTCGCGCAAGTGCAATGCGGACGACGCGACCTCCAACTGTCGACACATCTCGTCGACGCGTCCCGCGGCCTGCTCGTACGCCCTACGAGGGTCGTCAGATCCAGGTCGCGAATTGGCGACGACCAAAATCGTCTTGCGAATCTGGTCGAAGATGACCATCCGATCGTAGAACGCGAACGCCATGTCGGGGATGTGGCGGTCATCGTCTGGAGCATTGGGCAGACGTTCGGAGTAGCGGACGACGTCGTACCCGGCGTAGCCCACTGCCCCGCCGCAAAAGCGAGGCAAACCGGGAAGATGCCGGGCCTTGTACCTCGCGAGAAGACGCTCGAGATCGCGCAGCGGGTCCTGAGACTCGAATTCCTCGGAGCGTCCCTCTTCGGTGACGACAACGTCGTTGCCGAATGCTTCGATCCGCAGGAAGGGATCGGCACCGAGAAAACTGTAACGTCCAATCTTCTCGCCCCCCACGACGCTCTCGAAGAGAAATGACGAGTTACCTTGCGCGATCCGCCGATAGGCCTCGACCGGCGTCAGGCTGTCGCCGAAGAGTTCGCGATACACCGGAACGATGCGACCCTCGGCGGATGCGGCTTTGAACTCGTCAAAACTGGGGCTGACGTGCATAGAATGAGAGCGGACTAGAACCGTTTGATTGCCACCGACACCGCATCTGCGGGAGGGTGGCGGGGCCTGCGAAGGCTACAATCGCGCGAGCCGATCCATAATAACCGCTTGCCGTTACGTCGAAAAGACGCCGCGCACCGTCGCTTGACAGCCCCCCTCTCACCGCTAGAATTGAGCGCGCTCGACCCACCTTTCTCCGCGATTTGTCATTGCGCCACGTGGTCTTGTTCGACATGACGAAATGTAAGCGTTGCTCCAAGCCGGCCACCCTGCACATCACCGAAATCCGTTCGGGAGCCGTGCAAGAGCTGCATCTTTGCGAAAGCTGCGCCCAGCAATATCTCAACCAGGAGCAAGACGAGAACAGCGAACCGACCGAGCAAGCCGCGCAAAAAGAGGGCGAGAGCGCGAACGAAGAATATGATCATTTGGTTTGCCCCAACTGCGGGATCACCTTCCGCGAGTTTCGCAGCCAGGGCCGGCTGGGCTGCCCGCACGATTACATCGCGTTTGCCAAGGAGCTGAAACCGTTGTTGGAAAATATCCACAACGAGACTCAGCACACCGGCAAGTTTCCCAAGCGGGCGCCTCACGCCAGCCAGCTCCAATACAAGCTCATCAAGTTGCGGAGCGAGTTGCGATCGGCCATCGACGAGGAAGAATACGAAACAGCCGCTCGAATCCGCGACGAGATCCAGTCTCTTGAGAAGGAATTCGAGTCCAAGTCGCGCGCGTGACGGCTGGCCCGCGAGCATCCGCCTTCTCAAACCGGCGCTGCGAGCCTGCTTTCCGCGAGCGGATTGCGTCCCTTGTTCGGCGGACGCGACCGCGCCAGGTCTGAAACCAAGCGCGGGGACGAGGGAGGGAATCGATTTTGGACATTGACACCCTGACGCACACCAGCGGCGAGTGGCTGCGCGGGAGCGGTCCCGATTCCGATATCGTAATTTCGAGCCGGATTCGCCTCGCTCGGAACCTTGCCCAGTTTGCGTTCCCCAACCGGGCCGACGACGACGCCAAAAGCCAGATCGAAGGGCTGTTCCGCGCGCACCTCGATGAGCTTCGCATTGGCACAAAACTCAGCTACGTCGATGTCGCTCGCCTCGAAAACCTGGATCGTCAGTTTCTCGTTGAGCGGCAGTTGATCAGTCGCGAACACGCCGAGGCCCATGGTTCGCGCGGCGTCGGCATCGGCGACGAAGAGAATTTGAGTTTGATGATTAACGAGGAAGACCACCTCCGCATGCAGGTCCTGCGAAGTGGTCTGGCCCTCGACGAATGCTGGACCGCGATCAATAAGCTCGACGACGCAGTCGAAGAGTACGTCACCTACGCCTTCAACGACCAGTTGGGCTATCTGACGGCGTGTCCGACCAACGTCGGCACGGGCATCCGCGTCAGCGTGATGCTGCATCTGCCCGCATTGGTCCTCACCAACGAGATCAAAAAAGTCTTCCAGGCGCTGCAAAAAATCAGCCTCGCCGTGCGCGGCTTGTACGGCGAGGGAAGCCAGGCGATGGGCGACTTTTACCAGATCTCCAACCAGATCACGCTGGGCAAGAGCGAAGAACAGCTGATCAACGAAATTCGGGACGTGGTGCCCAACATCATTTCGTACGAGCGCCGGGTTCGCGACGAGCTCGTCAAAAACAATCGGCAAGGGCTGCACGACAAAGTGTCGCGGGCTTACGGCACGTTGAAGAGCGCGCAGTCAATCAGCTCCGAAGAGACCATGCACCTGTTGTCGAGCGTGCGAATGGGCATCAATCTGGGGCTGATCGACGATCTGCAGATCCCGACCGTCAACGAGTTGTTCATCTACACGCAGCCGGCCCATCTGCAGAAGCTGCGCCACGAACACCTCAAGTCGGCTGAGCGCAATGTGGCCCGCGCGTCGTACCTGCGCCAGCGACTGAACGGCCAGCGGCCGAGCCGGAACTGACCAGTCGCCGAAACGAAGGCCTGGGCGAGCGGCGGGTGTAAGCCCGCCGGTTCTTCCTCGCGACTGGGCGCATCAGAACCTCAGAACCGGCGGGCTT
>DASZIA010000653.1:0-14953 GCA_035949535.1 Planctomycetaceae bacterium
GTCACGTCGAGGGTGTACGAGCCATCGTTGTTACTGGCCGACGACATGTACAACATGCCTTCCACGCCGACGACCTGCTGCTCGATCGGCGCGGCCACCGTATCGGCCACCACCTGGGCGCTGGCTCCGGGGTAGTTGCACGTCACGCGGACAGTCGGCGGCGTGACCTCTGGGTACTCGGCGATGGGCAAGAAACCCGCCGCGATCGCACCCAGCAGAATGATCACGATGGAGATCACCCACGCGAGCACCGGGCGGTCGATGAAGAAGCGTGCCAGCATGACCGGTCTCCTTTCAGGAGTCGGAAACAAAGGTCAGGGCTTGGCCCCCGCCGCGAGCGTCGTTTCGTCGGGATTCGCGACTTTCGGGGTCGGCATGCGCAGGACCTTCGGCTCGACGCTAGCGCCCGGCCGGACTTGTTGCAGGCCATTGACAATGACCCGCTCGCCCGGCCTCAGGCCGTCGGTGACCTCCCGGAGGCCGTCGTGCAATGCCCCCATGCGGACGGCGCGGGAGACCACCTTGTCGTCCTTGTCGACGACGTAAACGACCTTCTGCCCCTGGTCATTGTCGAGCGCCCGCTCGCTCACCAGCAGGGCCTGGTGGGCTGGGCTAACGGGCATCCGCAGGCGGGCGAAGAAACCGGGGGAGAGGGCTCCATCTCTGTTCGGAAACACACCTCGGGCGCGCAGCGTGCCCGTCTTCGGGTTGACCTGGTTGTCTACAAAATTGATCGTGCCCGTATGGGGAAACGCCTCTTCGGCAGCCAAACCGAGGGAAACGGGCACCGTCGCCTCGTTGTGCGATTTCAGCTTGCCTGCGCGGACCAACTGTCGGGCGCGCTGGACGGTGAGTTCGTCAACGTCGAAGTAGGCATACATCGGATCGATCGAGACGATCGTGGTCAGAAGAGTTCCGCCGCTGCCCCCCTGGTCCCCCGAGAGAATGAGATTGCCTACAGTGACGTCGTAGCGGCTGACGCGCCCGCCGACCGGAGCGGTGATCTTCGTGTATTGCAGGTTGAGCTCGTTGGTCGCGACGGCCGCGTTGTCAGCCTCGATGTTGGCCAGATCGATGTCGCGCGTCGCGGCAGCCTTGTCCAGTTGCGAGCGGGTTACGGCTGTCCTTTGGTAAAGCTGAAGGTTCCGCTGGTATTCCGCCTCGTCGAATGCGAGTTGCGCTTTGTCTTGAGCGACCTTTGCCTTCGCCTGGTTCAAGAGCGCTTGATACGGGCGCGGATCCAGCTCAAAGAGCACTCGCCCTTTTTCGACAAGGTCCCCTTCGCGGAAGTTGACCTTCTGCAAGTATCCCCAGACGTGCGCGCGCACCTCGACCGAATCGACGGCGGCGATCCGAGCAGTGAAATCGGCATAGTCCGTGACGTATCGCTCGACCGGATAACTGACCGTGACCGGGACGGGTGCTGCCGTTGGTGCTTCGGAAGGCGCCCGCGAGCAGCCCATCAGTCCAGAGCAGAACCCAAGGACCAGCGCGGAACCGATGCCGAGGACGGGGCGATATCTTATGACCGCCTCCCTTTGGTTATCTGGAGTCGCAGCGCCTCTCGCCCGATCACCAAACGCAAAGCGCGGTACAGACACAACTCGACCTCCAAAAGAGACCCCTTGATCCCGTGTTTCACGGCGATGCCAAAGGCGCTTTCGGTGAGATTCATCAAGAACCGCTCGCGCCAGACCTCAAACTCGTCGGAGGACCCGGCCGGCGGCCATTCCCGCGCCCACTTCTTCACCGTTTCCGCCAGCGCCCTCCAGAGGCCCAATTCCACTTTGATCCACGAGCCCGCCATCCCATGCCGCAGCGCAATGGGGTAGATCGCAAAGGTGAGTTCCGCCGCAAGGTTCTCAAACTGGTCGTCCCGATTGCGGGCGGCGCCATCGTTATCACTCATGAAAGGTTGCTCCGTTGTACGAGCGCTTTCGATTCAGCCGTTTTCCAAAGTCGGAGGGAAGCAGGAGCCTGCCACTGCGAGCTGTGGCGGCTTCCCGGTCGGTAAACCTGCTCCCCTCCGATATCCCATTACCCTTTTGGACGCGGGCCCTGCGCCCGCTGGCAGAGCTTCTGCCAGACTTCTTCCCGGTGCACAGGAACGTCCTCCGGGGCGGAGATGCCCAGCCGTACGTGTTTGCCTTTAATCGAGATGACAGTGACTGCGACGTCGCAGTGCGGCATCGCGATTCGTTCACCGACCTTGCGACTGAGGACGAGCATGAACGTTCCTCCTTGAGTAGGTCCCCTTCGCTTGTTCCTGTTTCGCGTAAGCGTCCAGAGCAGCCCGCCACCGCCTGTCGGCCTGGGCGCGAGACAGATACCACGTGATGCCCACGAGCGCGGCAAGAGCCAGAATGGCGGCAAGTGAAACGCCTCTCCAGGCGGAGTCGGCCTTCGAGATCAACAAAAGCCAGCCAATCAACCCAAAGAGAAACAATCGAACAGACCGGAACAGGCCTGACCGGGCGAACGACATCTGTCGGGAGCGAGCAGTCTCAATCGGCGTCACGGTGCACCTCAATTGGGTCTCGTCTGGCTTTCGCCCTCGCGCATCGGACGACCGCCGTCGGAAATTGGCGCCTTGGAAATCTCGGCCACCACGGCTTTTGTCAGGCAGTCGGCAGCAACGAACTCGGCTCCCTGACGGTGCATGGCCGCCAGGTACGCCTTGCCTGCGGCATCGATGTAGGTCACTCCCGTCAGGTCGAAGCGAACGACCGGCCACCGTCGACGCGCCATCGTGCGCTGTCGGCATCTCTCAACCTCACCCACCCAGCAGTCCGCCAGCGTCCCTTCGAGCTGAAAGGTCACGGACTCCGCGTTGTCGAGCACCGTCATCCGCAGCATGACTCAAGACCTTACCGGCCACTTAAAAAAAGACCGGAACTAGAGCCGCGACAGGCTCGCGTCCGGGAATGGGAGCTTTCACTTTTGATGGAAGCGTAGGCCTAGGCCTTCCCGGTGTTCACGACCTCGTTCATGTCCATCTCGGCGGCGACCCTAGTCGGGGCCGTGCCGCAGCAAAGCAGTACACGGCCGCACCGGACTTCCCAGCGCCATAAGTTCAGCGTGATGGCGTAGACGCATACCTGGTACATGATGCCCACCTCGGCTTTTGCAGAATTGTGTGGATGGTGATCTGCATCATCGCTCGTGCATTACCTGGTTCCCGTTAAGGCACGAATCGTTCCGGCGCTGAGAAGTTCGGCGCGGCGCCTCTTAAAGCACGGATGAATAGCGAGTTGCGGATCAAATGGGGACGAAACGATCCGCGGAAGGGCAAGGAAGTGCCAACGGCCGAGTGCCACCCGAGGGGCACTGCCGCCACCCGGCGGGCACTACTCAGCGGCGAGCACTACTCGGCCCGGAGATGCCGAGCTTTTGCATCTTCTTCTGCAGAGTGGAACGCTTCATCCCCAGCCGGGCCGCGGCCCCTTTCGGACCGCCTACCACCCCGCCGGTTTCGCGCAGCGCGCCGAGGATGTGCTCCCGTTCGGCGTCGGCTAGCGTGACCAAATCCCGGGCCGACACCTGAGCCTGTGTGGCCGCGGGCTGCAGGTCGCCGAGGGGGATCCGGAGCGACGGACCGGGAGAGAGAATGACCGCGCGCTCGACGACGTTCTCGAGTTCCCGGACATTGCCCGGCCACGAATAGTGAACCAGGGCGTCCATGACCGGGGTCGGGATGCTCTCGATCCGCCGACCCATCCGACGCGCAAACCGCTGGACGAAATGGCGGGCTAGCATCGGAATATCTTCGCGTCGCTCGCGCAGCGGCGGCAATACGACCGGGAACACGTTCAGGCGGTAGTAAAGGTCGTTGCGGAACTGGCGGTCGGCGACCATCTGCGCCAGATCGCGGTTCGTGGCCGCCACCAGGCGCACGTCGACCCGGACCGTCCGCGTGCTGCCCAGGCGCTCGAACTCTTGCTCCTGTAGGGCGCGGAGCAGCTTCGGCTGCAACTCGGGCGGAATGTCGCCGACCTCGTCGAGGAACAGCGTCCCCCGGTGCGCTAGCTCGAACCGGCCGACCTTCTGAGCGATCGCGCCCGTGAAGGCCCCCTTTTCGTGGCCAAACAACTCGCTCTCCAGCAGCCCGGTCGGGATGGCCGCGCAGTTTAGTTTGACGAAAGTCCGGTCGCGGCGAGGGCTCAGGTCGTGCAGGGCGCGGGCGATGAGTTCCTTGCCCGTCCCTGTCTCGCCCAGAATGAGAACGGTGGAGTCGGTGGGTGCGACGGCCTCGACCTGTTTCAAAACCCGGCGGAGGGCCGCGCTTTCCCCGACGATCTGCCCGAAGTTTTGCTCCGTGCGGACCTCCTCCTCCAGATAGACCTTCTCCTGGTGCAGTTTGTCTCTGAGTGCCTCGATCTCGTCGAAGGCCTCGGCGTTTTCCACGGCCACGGCGACCTGGTTGGCGACCTGCTCCAGGAAGTCCATGTCCGTCGTGTCGTAGGCGCCGGCCTGCTTGCACGCGAACACCAGCACGCCGAGACGCCGGCGCGCCGTCGTGAGGGGCAGATAGCAGACACTCTTCACCCCGTACGACCGCGCCCGCTCCGGAAGCTGCGGCCAACGGCTCTCCTCGGCCACGTTCGAGATGATCAGCGAGTGCTGCGTCTGCAAGACGATTCCAGCAGGGTCCTCGTCGACCGAATAGGGGAGGGGAGGCTCGGCTGGAAGGGGTTCGGTGGTCTCCAGGACGTTCAGGCGCATCGTGTTACTCGCCACGTCGTGCTGGACGCAGGCCAAGTAATCGAAGCGCACAACCAGATGGAGCCGGCCTGCCAAGTCATGAAAGAGCGTGGTTAAGTCCCGGTGCGAGACGATCGCCTCCGAAACGGCCAGCAGGGTTCGGTACTGCCCGCAGCCTGAAAGGTCTTGGACGTCTCGTTCGAGATTACCCATAACTCAAGCCACTTCGAGCCACGCACTCACCGCGAGCCAACCGGAAACCAACCCAGGGCCAAGAGCCGAAGCCTTCGGCCTCGGCGGATGACCCAGTTTATTCTACGCGCTCCTTGTCCGCAGCACGAAACCCATACCATGCGAGGCCGACGAGCGCGGCGAGAACCAGAAACGCGAGGAAGGCACTCCCTGACGAGCACGATCGCGCCGACACTCGCGCGCTGACCGTCATCTGCTCCTTGCCGGTGGAGGCATTTCGGAGTGCGGACACTTTGCGTTCGAATGAGGTTTGGGTGGCGGACAGAAATTTCCACCGTCGACCGCGCGTCTGGGCCCCGATGGTCACCGCGACTTGATTCATTTCGTGGTCCGACTCTGCTTGCCCGCGTTCGCGAGAAGTCGGGTCGCTTCGATCACGCTCTTTCGCACTTTGGCCGGGTGCTGAGCGAATTTCGGATCGAGCGACGGCCCGAAGAGGCTCGCCGCGGACCAGGCCGTGCCGAGGCTCATGATCGCCGTGAGCAGGAAGTCCGCCGGGAAGGTCCGTCCCACGTGGCCGGCTTGTTGTGCCGCGGCCAGCTTGCTGATCTTTTCGCGAATCGTGGCGGTGCGCTCGGCTGATCCGTTCGGCTTCTGCTCGAGAGCACACCAGGCCAACAACCGCATCAGGTCGGGATTGGCGATCGCCCAGTCGAAGAGCTTGCCCGCGTAACCCGGCAGGTCGTCCGGCGTGAATGGCTGTTCCTCGTGGACACGCATGAGGTGCTTCATGAGAACGGTCGTGAACAGAGTTTCCTTGTCCTCGAAGTAGATGTAGATCAGATTCTTGTTGCACCCGCCGGCCTGGGCGATCCGATCGACCCGCGCGCCGGCGATGCCGTGGGCTGAGAATTCCGCCAGGGCCGCCTCCAGAATCCGCTCCCGCGTGGCTTCCGCATTTCGCATCGGTAGTCCTTTCTGCTTCCATTTTAGCACTTGACTAACCGGTTAGATAGTACGTACTATGGACTAACTGGTTAGTTATCTCAAGACGACCAGCCGCGGGTCGGGGGCAGGCGGATCAATGATGAGACCACAGAAGCAAGGAGCACGAAAATGCCCACCCAAGACTTCACCGGGGACAGTCGGAACCTCGGAACCGGAACTGAGCGAATCGCCCTCGTCACCGGAGCCAATAAAGGCATCGGCTTCGAGATTGCCCGGCAACTCGGAAGACGCGGCATGACCGTTTACGTTGCCGCCCGCGACCGGGGACGCGGCAGCGCGGCCGCTGAAAAGCTTCAGGGCGAGGGGCTTGCCGCCCGCTTCATTGAGCTCGACGTGCTCCGCGAGGAGACAATCCGTCAAGCCGCCGCGACGATCGAAGCGGCGCACGGCCGGCTCGACGTGCTGATGAACAACGCCGGGATCGCCGACCGGGAGGACGGTCCGCCGAGCCGGGCCAACCTCGACGCCGTCCACCGCACGCTGCTCACCAACTTCGTTGGTCCGGCGGCCGTTGCCCAGGCGACGCTCCCACTTCTCCGGCGGTCGACTGCCGGACGGATCGTCAACGTGTCGAGCGAGCTCGGATCGCTGGCCTTCAACGCCGACCCGGGCTGGGGGCACGCGTGGGCGACATTCCTCGGGTACAACGCGTCCAAGGCGGCCCTCAACATGCACACCGTGCAACTCGCCTTCGAGTTGAAGGACACGCCGATCAAGGTAAATTCGGCCGCCCCCGGGTACACCAAGACCGATCTCAACGACAATCGCGGCTCGCAGACCGTCGAGGAAGGGGCGGCCGAGGCGGTCCGCCTTGCGTTGCTCCCCGCCGACGGGCCCACCGGTGGGTTCTTCTCGTCCTCGGGTCCGGTTCCGTGGTGATCCAAGACTGAGCATGCCTGCACCAACCAAAACCTGAAAGTCTGATTATGCGTATCTTTGTTACCGGCGCCACAGGCTTTATCGGTTCCGCCATCGTCCAAGAGTTGATCGACGCGGGGCATCGAGTGCTCGGCCTCGCTCGTTCAGATGCGACTGCCAAGGCGCTGGCCGCGGCGGGAGCCGATGTCCAGCGCGGTTCGCTTGAAGATCTCGACAGCCTGCGCAGTGGAGCGAGCGAGTCGGAGGGTGTGATCCACACCGCTTTTATCCACGACTTCTCGAAGTTAGCAGAGAACTGCGAAATTGACCGGCGCGCCATCGAGGCTCTCGGCTCTGCGTTCGCTGGCTCTGACCGTCCGCTGGTGATCACCTCCGGGACCGCGCTCCTAACGTCGGGCCGGGTCGGAACGGAGAACGATGCGCCCATTACGGGCCCGAATCCTCGCGTCGCTTCGGAAGAGGCAGCCGCGTCGATGGCGGGGCGGGGCGTGCACGTGTCGGTCGTACGCCTTGCTCCCTCAGTCCATGGCGACGGTGATCATGGCTTTGTTCCGCGTCTTATCGACTTCGCGCGCGAGAAGGGCGTTTCGGCCTACTTGGGCGATGGGCGCAATCGCTGGCCCGCGGTGCACCGGTTCGATGCGGCACATCTTTACAGGCTGGCGGTGGAGAAGGGTGCCGCAGGAGCCCGGTATCATGGGGCCGCCGAAGAGGGCGTCCCGTTCCGTGAGATTGCCGAAGTGATCGGCCGTCGTCTTAAGGTACCGGTGGTCAGCAAGACCCGCGAGGAAGCAGCCAACCACTTTGGCTGGTTCGCGCATTTCGCGGCGATTGACAACCCGACTTCCAGTCAGCGAACTCGCGAACTGCTGGGGTGGCAGCCGAAGCAGCCTGGGCTGATTGCCGATATCGACCGGCCGCGTTATTTCGAAACCTAAGCAACACGTTCGTTCACGGTCCTGAACTCAACTCAACGGGGAAGCATCATGCGCTACAGACTGCTGGGAAAGAGTGGACTTCGAATTTCGGAGCTTTGCCTAGGAACGATGACCTTCGGCGAAGATTGGGGCTGGGGCTCGTCCAAAGACGAGAGCCGCCAGGTCTACGATGCCTTTCTGGAAGCGGGCGGCAACTTCATCGATACCGCCAACGTTTACACCAACGGCACCAGCGAAAAGCTGCTCGGCGAGTTCATGACAGGCCATCGTGACGGGATCGTTTTGGCGACCAAGTACACCAATGCGGCTCCCGGCAAGGATCCCAACGCCGCAGGCAACCACCGCAAGAGCATGATGCTGGCGGTGGAGGCCAGTCTAAAACGGCTGAAGACCGATTACATCGATCTTTACTGGCTGCATATCTGGGACCAGATTACGCCCATCGAGGAGGTCATGCGTGCCTTCGACGATCTCGTCCGGCAGGGAAAAATTCTCTACGCCGGGGCCTCGGACATGCCCGCATGGCTCGTGGCCAAGGCGAACACGCTGGCAGAGTTGCGGGGCTGGAGTTCTTTCGTTGGCCTGCAAATCGAATACAGCTTGATCGAACGGACGCCGGAGCGCGATCTCCTGCCGATGGCGGCCGATCTGGGTGTGGGCGTGACGGCGTGGTCGCCGCTGGCAGGGGGTGTTCTGACGGGCAAGCAGCTTGAGCCGGGCGGGGCCAAGGAGTCTCGGCAGGCCAACGCGTCAATGCAACAATTTCTGAAATCCGATGCTCGCAAGGAAACCATTGCCCGTGAGGTCGTGGCCGTCGCCCGTGAGAGCGGCCATTCGCCGGCGCCGGTCGCCCTGGCCTGGCTGCGGCAGCGATCTCAGCCGGTCATTCCGATCATTGGCGCTCGCAAGTTGGCCCAGGTGAAGGACAACCTGGCCTGCATTGATGTGAAGCTCACCCCGGCGCAGATCGACCGGCTCGATGCGGTCAGCAAGATCGAGCTTGGCTTCCCGCTCGACATGTTCAGCAAGGAGATGGTGCGGTCGCTGACATCAGGCGGAATGCGGGACCAGATCGATGCATGATGTCACGCGTCAAAGTTTCGTCGAAACCCAGCCTGACTGAGTCGCCAGCGCCGGTTGCAACTCGTCGCCAATAACCAGAAAGGAGCGGAACATGACGCAACGAAACGCAGCCACTCCAACGAACAAGATCGCCGTCATCACCGGCGGCAGTCGCGGCCTCGGGCGCAGCACGGTGCTGAGCCTCGCCCGGCGCGGAGTCGATTCGATCTTCACCTACAACTCCAATCGCAGTGAAGCCGAAAAGGTCACCGGCCTGGTGGCTGAGGCGGGGCGAAAAGCCATCGCTTTGCAGCTCGACACGGGCAACGTCGCAACCTTCGACCCCTTCGTGCAAAACGTGCGGCAAGCGCTGATCGAACTGAACGCCGGGCGATTTGACTACCTCGTCAACAATGCGGGCATCTCTCACCACAGGCCATTCGATCAAACAACCGAGCAGGAACTGGACCAGCTCTACAACGTCCACTTCAAGGGCGTGTTCTTTCTGACGCAGAAGCTCCTGCCCCTCATCAATGACGGCGGGCGGATCGTGAACATCTCGTCGGGTCTGACCCGCGTGGCGATCCCGGAAAGCGGCGCTTACGCTTCCATGAAGGGGGCCATTGAGGTCCTGACGCGCTATCTGGCCAAGGAACTCGGCCCGCGCGGAATCGCGGTGAACACCGTCGCTCCTGGCGCCATCGCCACCGATTTCAGCGGCGGCATGGTTCGCGACAATCCGGAGATCAACAAGCGAGTGGCGGAGATGACGGCACTGGGCCGCGCCGGTCAGCCCGACGACATCGGCCCGATGATCGCTTCGTTGCTTTCCGAGGACAATCGCTGGATCAACGGTCAGCGGATTGAAGTGTCGGGCGGCATGGCCCTTTAGGCGGACAACGAGCCGCCTGCGGTTCCAACGACAAGAGCGGGTCACGTCGTAGTGCCGTCGCGTACGCGGCGCGGCCTGTCAGGCGTGCTCGGTGAGATGTTGAGCCCGCACCTCTGGCAACCGCCGCACATCGGCGATGAAGCTCGCGAGCAAAGGAGAGGAATTGTCCCTTCTCCAACCGAGAGCTAGCGGCTGTAGAATCTTCAAATCGACCACTGGCAGGATGACGACGCTTTCGGGGCATCGCCAACGTGCGGATCCAAGGACCCATCCCACGCCCAGGCCGGTCGATACGAGGCTGAGGATGGTCGCCTCATTTAGTCCCTCTTGAACGACGCGAGGAGACTTCAAACCGCCGCGAAAGCATGCGCGCATCAGGCGGTCGTAGAGCGCCGGACTTTCGCGCCGAGGAAACCAGACGAACCTTGCATCCGACAGGGCGCGCAGGCTGAGTTTGTTGACTTTCGTCAGAGGATGTCTTTTGGGCACGGCCAGTTCGATGCGGTGCATGGCGACTGGAAGTCGGTCGAAATCCGGATCGGCTTCCGGCATGTTGAAGATGAAGCCCGCATCCAAGCGGCCAGACCGAAGAGCTTCTAACTGCTCTAAACTGGCCGCCGGCTGAAGTTGAAGTTCGGCGTCGGGTTGCAGCTCCCGAAATCGCCGAAAGGATTCGGGAACCACGCCCCGCCATGACGCATTTTCGGTGAATCCAACGCGCAGTGTCCCTGAGCGGCCGCGAGCCACGCGACCGGCGCGCTCAGCCGCTTCGTTTACCTCTTGAAGAATACGCCGCGCATCCTCCAGGAATAGCTTGCCGGCCGCACTCAACTTCACGCCGCGCGGGAGACGTTCGAAGAGTTTGAAGCCGAATTCCTTCTCCAAATCCTGAATCTGGCGTGAAAGCGCGGGCTGAGCCAAGCGCAGCCTGTGGGCCGCACGGCCGTAGTGTTGCTCTTCGCCCACCGCCACGAAGTACCTCAAATGCCGCAACTCCATTCTGATACCTCTTCGCGATTGGTTTGATAGTAAAGATATCTTGGACGTATGAACAGCTTCCTGTCAAATTGGTTTCACAACGGGCAAAGGACCAGCCGATGGTTCCTCTTCCGCCCGCTTCAGCACGCCAGGTCGGTTCGAAGGTCACTGTCGGGAGGCCACACGTGAAGGCGCTTGTCGTTAACGCACTCGGGCGTGGGTTCGATCTCGAGGAGGTGGAAATTGCCGCGCCGATCGGGCGAGAGGTTCTCGTCGACGTAAAGGCGTCCGGGCTGTGTCACACGGACATGTTATTCGCCACCCATGATTTCGTTCCGATGCCCTCGGTGCTTGGTCACGAGGTCGCGGGGGTCGTGGCCGCAGTCGGTCCCGACGTCGCGCAGATCTGTGTCAGCGATCACGTCGTCGGCTCTCTCGCACAGTCGTGTGGCGTCTGCGCTCGATGTCTATCCGGCCGCTCCTTCCAGTGCAGACATCCGGAGTCGACGCTACGCAGACCGACCGAGCCCCCGCGGCTGAGCCGCAATGGTGTCGGCTTGTTCCAGGGTTACGGGCTGGGCGGGTTTGCCGAACAGGCGCTCATCCATGAGAACCAGCTCGCTGTGGTGCCCAAGGAGCTTCCGTTTCCTCAGGCTGCGCTCCTTGGCTGCGGCGTCGCAACAGGCGCCGGCTCGGTCTTGAACACCGCCAACGTGAACGCCGGCGACAGTGTTGTGATCTTCGGCGCCGGAGGCGTCGGGCTCAACGCCGTCAGTGGCGCACGAATCGCCGGCGCGTCGAGAATCGTCGTCATCGACATCCAGCAGAAGCGACTCGACGAGGCCCGACGCTTCGGAGCCACCGACGTTATCGAATCCACAAAGACGAACCCTGTAGAGGCCGTCCGCGATCTTCTTCCAGAGGGAGCCGATCACGTCTTCGACTTCGTCGGGCTGAAGGCGGTGGCCGAACAGGGACTGACCATGCTCGGTAGGGGCGGTGGACTCTACCTGGTCGGAGTCGCCAGGCCCGATGTCGAAATCGGTCTGAACATCGTGAGGGCAATCGACGGGCAGCAGCGCGTCCAAGGCGTGAATTTCGGTTCAACCAACGCCAAGCGCGACATCCCGCTGTACGCGGAGCTGTATCTGCAAGGCCGGATGAACCTGGACGACCTGGTGTCGAGAAGAATCGCGTTGCGAGACGTCAATGACGGTTACGCAGCGCTGAAAGACGGCTCGCTCACACGCGTCGTCGTGACTTCGTTCTGACAGTGAATTCCCACGCAAGGAGAGCCGCGATGAAAACGATTACGAAGCACTACATTGACGGGGCGTTCGTTGAATCCCACGGCGGCGAGGTCATGGATATCATCGATCCGACGAACGGCAAACTGATCGGCCGCGTAACGCTGGCCGACGAGGAGGACGCACGGCACGCCATCGCCGCGGCCAAGCGAGCGTTTGCGACTTTCGGCCGGACGTCTAAAGAAGAGCGCACTATGATTTTGCGCCGGCTGCACGAAGTCGTCTCTGCGCGCATCGACGATTTGACAGACGCGATGGTCGAGGAGTACGGCGGCACCGTTGCGTTCTCTCGACTAATTGTCGAGGCGGGCGCCAACGTGTTTCTGGCGGCCGAAAAGGCGCTCCATCAACTGCCGCTGACGCGGAGCTGGGGCACGACGACGGTGACGTTGGAGCCAGTAGGCGTCGCCGGCCTGATTACTCCCTGGAACGCGAATTCATTTTTCCTTTCCGCTAAGCTTGCCTCCGCACTCGCCGCCGGTTGTACGGCGGTCATCAAGCCCAGCGAGCTGAGCGCGTTGCAAACGCAAGTGTGGCTCGAATGCGTGCATGAGGCGAAACTCCAAAATGGGATTTGCAACGTGGTCAATGGCCGCGGTGATGTGGTCGGGGCTGAGCTCGTACGCAATCCGGACGTGGCCAAGATCTCGTTCACGGGCTCAGTTGGGGTTGGCAAGTCGATCATGCGCGACGGAGCCGCGACAATGAAGCGCGTCACGCTCGAACTGGGCGGCAAGTCACCCAACATCCTGCTCGACGATGCCGACCTCGAAAAGGCGCTCCCGATGGCGCTCGGCATCGCATTCCTGAACAGCGGTCAAGCCTGCGCTGCAGGAACCCGGCTCCTCGTGCCGCGGAGCCGGCTCGCCGCGGTCAAACGAGCAATAGTTGACGCCATGGCTGCCTTTCCAGTGGGCGATCCGGCCGATCCAAAAACTGCCGTCGGCCCGATGGTGACAGAGAAGCAGTTCGAGCGAGTGCAATCCTACATCCGCAAAGGCATTGAAGAAGGCGCAGAAGTGCTGGTTGGCGGCGAGGGCCATCCAATAGGGCTTGAGGCTGGTTACTTCGTAAAACCAACGGTGTTTGTCAACGTGACGAACGACATGACGATTGCCAGGGAAGAGATTTTCGGCCCCGTACTCTCCGTGATCGCATACGAAAACGAGGGAGATGCGATCCGAATCGCCAACGATACGAACTTCGGCCTGCACGCCTTCGTGAGCGGAACCGACGTACAACGCGCGCGCCGCGTGGCCTCTCAGATCCTGGCCGGCCGTGTCGCGATCAACGGCATGCTTGACGATCAGCAGGCGCCGTTCGGCGGGTTCAAGCACTCAGGCATCGGCCGTGAATTCGGTACGTTCGGGATCGAGGCGTTTCTTGAACCGAAGGCCATCCTCGAATGACCGCTCTAGCGTGTGTGAACGACTCCCACAAGGAAACCAGCTCATGAGCAAACACGCCACCCTCTCCCCGAGCGAAGCCGCGGATCGCCTCGCTATCCGGGAACTTGTCGAGGCCTACGCACACTGCGCCGATCGTCGCGATGCTAAAGGTCAGATGTCTCTCTTTACGGCGGACACCCACTTCGTGGTGTACATGAACGCCAAAGACCCAACACCCTCACAGGAGCTGCACTCGCGCGAGGCGCTCGCTTCCGTCTTCGCGGACCTCAACAAGTACGAGGCCACAACGCACTTTCTCGGACAGAGCACAATCTTCACGCTGACGGCCGACCGAGCCACCGGGGAAGCCTACTGCCTGGCGCATCACGTCACTGTCGACGCCGGAAAGCGGCGCTTGATGCTCGCCTCACTCCGCTACCTCGACACGTTCGTGAAGACGGACGGAGAGTGGCTGTTTGCAGAACGCCGGCTCTACGTCGACTGGCTGGAGGAGCGCACTTTGTCGTGACAGAGACTAACCAGGCGGCCTCAAGCACTTGCAGCGCCTTGATTGATGGCGCTTCAGCGACGAGCCGGTCGATCTCTCGGCTCGTCTTCTCGTACCGCGCGCGGCGCTCCGCAATAATCTCTGAGCGTTTGCGCGGCCGCGCGGCCACTTGCAGGCCGGAGGCTACGACCACCACGACGACGGCACTCCGTAGGGCGGAAATCCATCCACCGAGAAGCCCATCTTGACGAGTGAGTCTGTCCCGGATTTGTCCCGGTCAGCTGACTCCGCAACGGGGAACAACGGGGAACGACCGGAGCCAACCAGACTCGGCTAACTCCTTGCTTGGGAATGGCTTAGACGCCAAGTGCGGGAAGAGCAAGAACTTGCAAGAACCGGCTTCCGCGAATCCCCCCGCTCCGCTCGAAAAGAGCCGAGGCTCGCAAGTCCCGAATCTGAAAAAACTTCGAGTCTTGAGGTTTGAGGTGACAGTCAGTTGTCCCAGTTTGTCCCTCTACTCCGAACCTTGCGAGTGATGTCATCTGCGCAACACCTCTGCGAGGAACTTGCCCGTGTACGATGTCGGGCACGCCGCGACCTCCTCGGGAGTGCCGCACGCGATCAATTGGCCGCCTTTGTGGCCTCCCTCGGGGCCGAGGTCAATCACGTAATCGGCTGTTTTAATCACGTCGAGGTTGTGCTCAATCACCACGACCGAATGCCCGTTGTCGACCAGGCGGTTCAGGCTTTCCAACAAGCGATCGATGTCGGCGAAATGCAGACCGGTCGTCGGCTCGTCGAGGATATACAAATTGTGCTTGCCGCGCTTAAGCTTAGCCAGCTCTCCGGCGAGTTTGACGCGCTGTGCTTCGCCGCCAGAGAGAATCGTCGAAGGATGGCCGAGCTTGAGGTATCCCAGCCCAAGTTCGTTCAACACGCTGATCTTGCGGGCGATCGACGGCTGATCCGCGAAGAAGCCGACGCCGTCCTCGATCGACATGTCGAGGACGTCAGCGATGTTCTTGCCCTGGTATTTGACCTCGAGCGTGTCTTGGTTGTAGCGCGCTCCCTTGCAGGTCGGGCAAATGACTTCCACGTCG
>DASZIA010000654.1:0-10803 GCA_035949535.1 Planctomycetaceae bacterium
ACTGACACGATCCGCAAACCCAAGCGCCGATCGATCCGAATGCTCTTCGATTCAGGAATCACGCGATGAAATCTTGGACAACAGCTTGCTGGGCTTCGTTGATCGCGGCGAGTTTCGTCGCGGTCGCCCGCGCCGACGACGCGGCCATTGTTCACATTACGGATCGGCCCGCTCCCGTGCCCGATCCCGGACCCGGCGGCCCCGCACCGGCACCCGGCGCAGCAGTCGCCGGCCCGGCTGCCGGACCGGTCGCCGGTGCTTCCTGTGACGGCGCGGCGGGCGCTTGTGCGGGCGGGGGCTGCTGGTACAACCCGACGCGCGGATTTCAGCCGTATGCTTCCGCCCCCGTCTACCGCGAAGCCGTCGTTTACTACCGGTATTGGCCGGACAAATGGTACGGCGACTCGGGCTTCAATCTCCGACCGATGTTTCCCCAGGTCTACATGCCGACCGATACCACGCAGCTGGGCTTCTACTACGCCCGAGTGCCGCAGTGGATGCCGAACCCAAACATGTATCCGCCGGCCCCGCGACCTGCGGATTGGCATCGCCACGTGATCTACGCGGGAGGCGCGGAGGGTGGTAGCTGCGGAGTGACCTCTGGAGTGAGCGTCGCTCCGGGATCGGGTGGAACCCCGGTCAGTCCGCCTTCGACGGCCGCCCCGTCTGCGAGCCGCAGCTGGCCGACGGTGCCGGCCGCTCCCGCGCCGAAGCCCATGCCGCCCAGCGCTATGCTTCCTAGTGGTGCCGTCCAACCGGCCGCAGCCAACGGAGCCTATGAGGCAGCCGTTCAATCGACCGACGTCCCGCCGGCTCCGGCCGCCGCGCAGTAGCCGAAATCACTCCGAGGACCTGACTCGGAACCAAACGACTCGACCCTCCCCTGAGCAGCGGAGCTCCAAGCTCCGCTGCTTTTTTGTTGCGCTCTCGAGCAGAGCACGACCGAATTCGACCTTTGAGCAGAGCCCGCCGCAAACTACGATACCGGTTGCAAACTCCAACGGATTTCCGACAGCATTCGCCGATTGGGTGTTGCTCGGTGACGCCTTCTTTCAGAGCGACCTGGGAACTTCAGCCGATGCGGTCCGGCCTGGCCCGACGAATTCTCCCCATGATGATTCCGGCGGTCGTGCTTTTTTCGTGCATCGGCTGCGACCAGTGGACCAAGAGCCTGGCGTCGGAACACCTGCGGCAGGCGCCGGCCATGTCGTTCCTGGGCGACACGTTGCGGATTCAATACGCGGAGAACCCGGGGGCCTTTCTGGGAGCCGGTTCGCAACTGTCGCCTTCCACCCGGTTTGCCATTCTTGTCGTCGTCAACGCCCTGTTTCTCGGCTTGATTGCCGGCCTGGTGATCTTGAAGCGACCGGCGGGCCGCTGGCAACACCTGGCGGTCGTCCTGCTCTTGGCTGGAGGCATCGGAAACCTGATCGACCGGCTGTTTCATAACGGGCTGGTGATCGATTTTCTGAATGTCGGGATCGGCCCCCTGCGAACGGGCATCTTCAACGTCGCCGACATGGCAATCATGACCGGCTTCGGGATCCTGATCCTCTACCGCGGGCCCGCCGACGGCACAGGCCAGGTTCCTTCTCCTCCCGTGCAAAACGAGCACGCCGATTCAGAGTCGCCGACTTCGCCGGCGTGAGATTTGGCGAGTCTGTTCGTGCTCGCTTCCCCTCGACTACCGAGTGCGCGCGGCTTTCTTTAAGATCCAGCCTGACTCCGCGGGCGAAAGCGAATTCACGATGCCGTTCCTCGAAGCGTCCGTTTCGATTTGCTGTCCGGCTGAGAAAGCGTTCGACTTTCTCACCAAGACCGCCAACCTGCTCCAGCTGGTGCCGGACGAATTGCGGTTGTCGGTCATCAACGCTCCGGCGCAGCTCGCTCTCGGTAGCCGCATGGAGCTGCAAATCCTGGCGTTCGGCCCGCCGCAAAACGTCACCTACGAAATCACCGACTTTTCGCGGCCCGAGCGCTTCACCGAAACGCAGGTGAAGGGTCTTCTGCCGCGCTACGTGCACGAGCATCTGCTCCTCACGCAATCGAACGACACGATCTTGATCACCGATCGGATCGAGTTCGAACCCCCGGGCGGACTGATGGGCTTCATGCTCACGGCCGATCGATTGCACACGACCCTCGATCGCGGCTTGTCGCATCGGCACAGTGCGCTCAAACGGCTATTGGAAAAATCATGAGCCGCCCGGCCCAGAGCAACATGCCGACCGTGCTCGCGCTCTTGGCGTTATTGGCAGTCGGCATCGGGCTGTTGGGGCTGACCGCGCTCGTGCTTCCGCAGGCCTTCGGCTTTCTGGCTGTCATCGTCGGATTCTTCGCTTTCGGCGCGATCAACTATCTGATCTGGGGTTGGTGGCTGCAGCCATTGCCGATCGACGACGATTCCCAGGCCGAGATCCCTCAGACGGGCGACTGACCCGTGACGATTCCTCAAATCGAAGGCAGTGCGAGCCGACCGCGCGCCGCGCCGCCACTCCGTGGTTATCGGATGGTGCTCTCAGAAAACGGTCGGGATCCTGAGAAGAAGGCCCAGTCACGGCCGCTTCTTAGACAGCTTGCTCGCCAGATAGAGGCGATTCATCTCGCGCAGCTCCGCCGTTGCTCCGGGGCTGGTGGCGCTCCCCTGCTCGAAAGTTATTGCCTTCATGGTTTTCATGTTGTGCAGCACGACGACAGCAATATCTTTGGCAGTTTGAGGTCGGAGCTGGGGCGAACGGAGCAGCAGAATCTTCGCGATGCTCCGGAGGACAGCCTTGCGAAGTTCGGCCCGCTTGACCGACCACTCCGAACGTGCATCCAGCAAGGCGATGATGGCCTCGCTTTCGTCGTGAAGCTCGACAAACACGTCGAGCAAGGAGTCGGCCAAAGCGTCGACCGACGACGAAGCCGCTCGGCTTTCGATCTTGCTAAAAGCCGCGTCGCTGAGTTCGCCGTAACGGTGGATTAACGCGTCCGCGAGGACTTCTTTGTTGGGAAAGAAGCGGTAGAGCGACCCGATTTGCGCGCCGGCACGGGCGGCGATTTCCGCCATCGTGGCCGACTCGTAGCCTCGTTCAGCAATGACGGCCGACGCCGCTTCCATCAAGGAAGCGACGCGGAGCACTCCGCGGCGGCGTTTGGGCGCTCGGGCGCTCGGCCTCAGAATGGCCGTTGACTTTTTTGAGTCCATCCTCAACAATCTCGTTAGGTGAGTGTATCCTCAACTATCTTAAACGGCCGGCACAGGGTGGTCAATCGCGACGAACGCGCAGCCAAGCACACGGCACAGCCACCAGGATCGAGTGAAAACGAGGTGCAGCATGTACCAGGTCTGCGTCTATGCCATCACGCCGAACCTGTGGCGCTGGGAAATCCGGTGCGGACCGGTCCTGCTTTGTTGCGGCACCGCCCCGAGCAGGGTCGCCGCCGAGATCAACCTGAACGAGGTCGTCAATGCCGGGCGTGGCTAGCGGGAACACTTCATTCAACTCCCGAAGGCGCGCATCCGAAGCACGAGGGCGAAGGCCCGCACGAAGCCGAACTGAGGTGCAACATGACGACGATTGAGACTGCTCGCTCCAGATGGATGCCTCTCACCCGGCCGGCCCTCTTCCGAGCTGTTCGCTTGTTTCTCTTCGGTTTGATGGGTTGGCTTGGATTTGTGTCGGCGACCCACTCCGCGTCGAGGGCCCTTTCGCTTGGCGCAGCCTCGGCCCTCGCCGCTGTCATCGGAATCATGTGGTATCTGTCACGCGCCGAGGCCGCTCGGCGCTGGCGGACTGCGATTGATGCTTACGCGAAACGGGAACAAGCGAGGACGAGCTCACGGAGGGACTTTCATGCTGGTCCTCACTCGAAAGATCGGTGAACGAATCGTGGTGCCGCACTGCGACCTGGCGATCACCGTCATCGCGGTCCAGGGAAAAGCCGTGCGGCTGGGAATCTCCGCCCCGGCGGATATTCCTGTTTACCGGGAAGAAGTGTGGCAGAAGTTCGGCCAGGAAACGGTTGGCCCGATTCCGAAGGGTTAGGAGAAACACGCGAGGAGCGGGTCTGCTGACCCGGTATTGGCGGGATGAAAAGATTCAAAGGGAGCTTGCCGTTTATGAATGACAGGTTGGGCGCTGCGTGCGATCGGGACACCGAAGTTGAGAATCTAGCGGCGGAACTCACGACTGCCATCTATCCAATTGCGCTGGGGCATGGGATGGTCGGCTTATGGATTCAAGTGGAATTAGGCCTCTGGAGGGGACTAGCGGAAACGGTGAAAAAGTGGGGACGGGAAAGGCCACGGTCGGCAACCTCAGACGAGCTTGAGATCTGGCGGGAGCGATTCGTGGTGAATCTCACCGAAAGCGCATTTGGGATCGCCGTGAAATACGGGATCAAGGGGTCTCGCTTGGACGTGGAGCTGGGTCTGTACCGCGCTCTGCGCTTAGTGGTCGGGCGGCACTTGTTGCGACGCCAAGTCACCAAAGGAAGGCGGTCCTGAAAGACCGCTCTTCCCACACGCAACAGACGGAGTAAATCGAGATGCGATATCAACTGCTGGGCCCCAGTGGGCTTCGGGTATCGGAACTGTGCCTCGGCACGATGACGTTCGGCGAGGACGAGATCCCCCAGCCCTGACGCCGACTAGCCAGGGGCGTGCCCCTGGACCCGGTGCGGCCCAACCGTGTTCAAATCCAACGGTGCGTGCCGCGGCTCGACTGAGCTCCGAAGGCCGCAAGCGTGACAAGACGCGCTTCCGCGGATGTTGGTGTTGAGCGGCCAAGGTGGCTGTTGTGTGCCACGGCTGAGCTCGCTCAGCCGTGTCTTTCAGCGTTTGGGTTAGGGCAAGCGTTTGAAGAGGCCAAAGCGGCGGGCTTGATGTCTACCGCAAAACGCACGGCTGAGACGAAGTGTCTCAGCCGCGGCACACGATCGAATTTCCGCAACGTACGACGCAAGCTGTGGGCATGACATCCGACAGATTGCGCTAACGAACCGTTACGGCGCGTCGGGGGCGGGAACAGCTAGTGGGGCGGTAGGGGGTTCGGGCGTTTCCGCGTTGAAAAAGCCGAATTTTTGCGGAGGTCCAGGCGTATGGAAAACTCTAGGCCGCGGGCCGAACGATCCCGACTCCGGTCCAAAGGCGCCGGGAAAGCCGAGGCCATCGGCTTCATTGACGATGGTCTTTAGCCGGAGGCTGAGGATGTCCTCTTTGGCTTTCCTGCGCTTGTCAATCTGATCCCGTAGTTTTTTGACGCGGGCTTCCACCTGGGCGACCTCATGCTCGCGCCGCTCGAGGTCTCGCTGGAAAGACTTTTCGAGCATTTTGGAAAGTTCATTGGTCGCGCTTGTTTTGTCTGCGTCGCTCTTTGCCGATTTCAGCTTCTCGATCGCCCGATGAAAGGCCTCGAACTCCTGGATTTCCTCGCGAGACATCGGATGAGGGAACGCACGTCGAGCGATCCCGTGGCGCCCATGCTCACCCCAGACGCGGCCTACGCCCCCCAGACCCATTGGCCCGTCCACGTTGAAGGAGGGCGGAGGGTTCCCTGCAGGAGGGTCGAACGCTTCCTCTCCCGGACCGAGTTGGTCGTCATGCTGATCGCTTGCCGCCGGCTGTGCCGGCTCTTTCTTGGGTTCCTTTGCTTCCGGCGTCTGGGCCCACGCCATAGTCAGTATTGAGCCACCACCCAACACGATTACGAGCAACGCGCGCCGAGCCAATTGATTCATCGCTTCATCCTTTCAGATGTGGGATTCTTCGATCTGTGACCGATTCGAGCAGGTCGTCGACCTCGGTCGGGTCTCGCGAAATAGGTCACATTGCCGCCGACCGTCGGTCGGAACGACCTGCAAGGTGGCCGGACAGCCGCAGCGGGTCAGGGTTGTCCGGGCCACCCGCAGGCAAAAGCCCACCGGGCACGGCGGGCTCAAACATCAGGGGGACTCATCGAAAGGCTGGCGCGGGGCCGTCGGACTCGGCGGTGCCTTAGGGCCGAAGTCAAAGAATTCCTGCGACGGATGGTCACCGAAGTCAAATGCCTGCGGCGGAACAGCGGTTCGATGACGTGGCCCTGAAAACGGGTCTCCTTCAGACCCCTGTTCGAATGCGCCCGGAAAGCCGAGGCCGTCGGCTTCGTTGATAATCGTCCTCAAGCGCAGGTTGATGATCTCGTCCTTGGCTTTCTTTCGCTTATCGATCTGGTCGCGCAGCTTCTTGACGCGGGTCTCGATCTCGGAAATCTGAGTCTCGCGACGTTGCAGATCGCGCTTGAACCACTTTTCGAGGACTTGCGAGATTTCGTTTGTCGCGCTTGTTTTCTCGGCGTCGCTCTTTGCGGTTTTGAGTTTCTCCACCGCCTGATGCAGTGCCTCGAACTCCTGCATTTCTTCCTCGGACATTGGATGAGCGAACGGACCTCTGCCTCTCATCATTCCGACCCCGCGACGCCCTCTGCCGCCCCAGACCGACGATGGTGGCCGCCCGTGCGAAGCGAGGGGAGCAGGAGTGGCGGCAGGCGGAATTCCACCATCATCGGCGTTCGCCTCTGGTGTTGGCTTGCTCTTCGACGTCTGGGCCGTTTCCGGCGCCTGGGCCCAAGCCCTCGACAGCAGATATCCGCCACCCAGCACGATCAGCAACAACGCCCGCTGAAGCAGTTGATTCATCATTCCTTCCTTTCAGACGCTGGGTGAGGAGTCTCGGTCGCCGGGGTGGGCGGCCGCTTCCCCAAAGAATCTTCGATCTGCGAAACCTCCGACTGCAATTCGGAGACATCGGTCTGCCACTGCCCGTTGTCGCCGGGGCTGACTAGGGTCGGGCCACTCAGCTCCTGCGATTCGATCGACTCGAGTGTTCGCTTGACCTCGGCGACGTCGCGATCAAAGGTGTCCTGCGGCGGGCCCGGCACGACCTTGTTTACTTCCACTTGCGGGCCAGATTCGGGCGACAATGACTCCGCAGTCGCGGGTCCCTGAGCGAATCGTCCCGCCAACTCGATCGTTGTTCGCGACACGAAGTATTGCGTGACCGCCGCACCAATCAGCATGCACACCGCCGCGGCCGCCAGGCCGATCGGCAACCGTTTGAGAAGCGGACCTCCCGGCCGAAGATACCGCTGCCGCAGTTGCCGCCACCAACTGCGGCGCCGCAGGCGGTGTCCCTGCTGCATATGGGACAACAGGCTGGCGAGATGCGTTTCGACCTCTTCTGCTGTCGCGAACCGCTCGCTCGGGTTCTTTGCCAACAGTCGATCGACCAGTTCGGCCAGCTCGATCGGCACGTCGGGATTCACATCGTCGACCGGCCGGTGCGGCTCGTGACAGATGCGATTGAGCACGGCCATCGGCGATTCAGACCGGTACGGCGGACGGCCCGTACACATGAAGTAAATCACGCTCCCCAGACTGAACAAATCGGAGCGCTGGTCCACACTTTGGCCGCTGGCCTGCTCGGGCGACATGTAGTGCGGCGTGCCGGCGAGCACGCCCGACCGGGTGAGGGTCGCATCGTCGACGGTTCGGGCCAGGCCGAAATCCGATAAGAGGACACGATCGATCGAGTCCTCCAACAGAATGTTGGCCGGCTTCACATCGCGATGCACGACGCCCTGCGCGTGGGCGGCCGCCAGTCCGGCCGCCGCTTGCCGCGCAATCCGCAAGACTTCTTTGATTTCGAGCGGCCCCTGCTCGTCGACGCGCGCCTGCAGCGAATGGCCCGGCACGAACTGCATCACGAGATAAGGGATCGGCCCCTCCGACTCGACGTTGTAAATCGGAATGACGTGCTCATGGACAACCGCCGCCGCTGCCTTCGCTTCGCGGGCGAATCGCCGCCGAGCGGCCGAGCTGGTCGCCAGGTGCGGCAAGAGAACCTTGATCGCCACGACGCGATGCAGCTCGGTGTCGTAGGCCTTGAGCACGACGCCCATGCCGCCGGCGCCGATCAGCCGCTCGACTTCATAGCGGCCGATTCGCCCCAGCATTTCCGGATGGCTGGCCGGCTCGAGAAAATCGAGCGACAGGGTCTCGCAATCGATCGGAATATCGTCACCGAGCAAGGGCTCAACCGAGACCACGATGGACGCCGGTCCGTCTTTGCGCTCGAGAGTCGGCTCGCCTCCGTCGCGCAACGTATCGCAAGCTTCTTTCACAAGCTCGTCGGCCCCTGAGAGTTCGGTGAGCCGTTCGCGACAGCGCGGGCACGTTTCGAGGTGACGGGCCGTTTCGGCAAAGTCGGCACTCGCTTCGTCGGCATTGAGGAGCACTCGCTCGAGTCGAACGTCGTCACAGCGCATGATCGCCCTCCAACTGCCGGACTTCATCGCGCAGCCGAGCGAGAACCCTCGCGCGGGCGATGTAAACAGCCCCGGTCGTCAGCCCCAACGACTCCGCCGCCTCCTCGACCGGGCACTGTTCAACGCTCGTCATCCAGAAAGCCCGCCAGGTCGTGGGCTTGAACGACCGCCGGACCCGGGCCGCGGCGAACCGAAACAGGGTTTGTCGATGTTCGAGGGCCAATTGCTCCGCCAGGTCATCGGGAGCCGGGTGTTGGAGCAGCCAGTCGACAACGCTGCTCGACCCGCTGCGAGCGGGTTGTCGTCGCCGCTTCTTGGCCATCTGGTCGAGAAATTGGTTGCGAGCGATCGTGAAGAGCCATGTCCGAAAGCGGGCTCGCTTGGGGTCGGCCTGCCAGCGTCCGACGGCGTTAACCACCGACAGCAGCACGTTTTGCACGAGGTCGCGTGCGTCGGCCTCTTGAAAGCCGTGCCGCCTCGCGAAGCGGTGGACGAACGGCTCGTAGATCGCGACAAACTCGCGCCACGCCTCGGCATCTTCGGTCCGCGGCAGACGCAGAATCAGGCTGGCACGAGTATCGGGAACGCCCGGCATTTTGCCTCCCTCTTCATCTATACACGATGGAGGGGGGCAAATCTTTCAGGGGATCGGAGGATCTTCCGACATCGAGCGCCGTTGGGAGCTCAGAGACAGAAGCACCATGGGGCTTACGCCCGGCTTACGCCCCACGCTCGCCGGGGCTTGAGGTGCTGGAGCGTCGTCACCGAGCGCGGTTCGTTGGCGCGCAAACCTTGCGCGACCAGCGTGAGAACGATTGATTCTCGCTCGGCTCTCAGGCCGCGTCGAATTCCGAGATTCGGTTCGACGGCGAGAAGGGCAGCAGCCATTCGTCTTGGACGCCGCTGAGGCGGTACTGCATCACGTAGGCGTCTTCATAAGTGTCGTCGTAATGGCTGCGGAGGACGCACACCGCGCGAAAACCCTGGTTGCGGAAAAAGAATTGTGCGTCGAGGTTTGTCTCGCGGACTTCGATCATGATCTCGCTGCGGCGTTGCTGCGAGAGTTTATCCACGAGCCGTCGGATCATTTGAGCACCGACGCCTTGCCGGCGCATGTCGGGTATGGTCGCGAAGTTGAGCACGCGCAGCTTCGCCTTGTGCAGCTCGTAGATCATGAAGCCGATGATGCGGTGATCGTGCTCGGCCACCATGCCGATGCAGTTGCGCTGCCGCAGGCAGCAGAGAAAATCTTCTTCGGTCCAGGGGTGATCGAAGGAGGCGCGCTCGATGGTGAGCACATCGTGCATGTCGCGCCGGATGAGCCAGCGGATCTGGATTTTCAGTTCTTGTGCGGAAAGTTTTTTCTGGCTCACAAAGGCCTCCTTGCCGTCTCGTTCCTGCGCTTGTCGTCTTGAAAGCGGGCGATTCCCTGCCAATCAGGAAGGCGCGCGGAGGATATCACAGCGGGCGACCATCTGGAAGGGAACTCTGGGTGCGTGGCCAGGCGTTTTGGACGGGCGCACGCCCAACAAAATCTTGCTCGCATTGAAGCCACACGCGTCATCTCGAAGTGCTTCCCTGTACGGACGGTTGTCAGACCCCCTCACCCCCAGCCCCTCTCCCGCAAGGGGAGAGGGGGAAGAGCATCCGCATCGGCACTGCTTGCACGAGAAGACGTAGAGCGCGAATCTTCTCCCCTCGCCCCTTGCGGGAGAGGGGCTGGGGGTGAGGGGGACCCGGCCGCAGTCCGCGCAAAGGATTTCGACTGTCCTGATTTCGTTGCCGTTTTACGGACTTGATCCAAGGGGTCGCGACCGAGAGCCACGAAGTGATTCGCTCGTCCGAACGCCAGATTCGCCAAGGGGCTCGCGGCCACGAGTCCGTCCTCGGTTGAAAAAGTTTCGGCAAAGTTGGCCGGTTCCTCTTGCCCTCGATTTAAACATTTGTATATTACTGTCCGGACGTTTATATGACACCCCTGGCCGCACCGAATTTCACAGAATCTACCCGCTTTATTAGGCGATGCGCGTCACTCTGCAGCCGCACGAGTCGGCAAGCAGGGAGGAGCAAGCACAGCAAGGCGGCTCAGCGTTGGCGATCGCAGTTTTCGTCGGAGTCGCCCGTTACGGGCGGAACGCCCGACGGCGACTAAATTTCGTCGGGGTCGCCCGTTACGGGCCCAGCGTTCAAATCTGAGAACGGGCCCGACGGCGACTAGATTTCGTCGGGGTCGCCCGTTGCGGCGGAACGCCCGACGGCCCGACGGCGACTAAACTCGCGCGGCCCGAAACAAACGCGAACGAATCGCAAAGGAGACCGAGGCATGCTGGTCCTCACTCGGAAAATCGGCGAGGAAATCATCATCAACGACGAGATCTGCGTGTCTGTCGTGCGTTTGCGCGGCAACCGCGTGCAGATCGGCATCAAGGCGCCGGCCGGCGTGCCGATTCGTCGCCGCGAGCTTGGCTCGAAGACGGCGCCCCGCGCCCGCGCTTCGGTCGCCTGCCAGTAACGC
>DASZIA010000655.1:0-16398 GCA_035949535.1 Planctomycetaceae bacterium
GAACTTCGATACGATCCCTGCATTGTTCGAGCTTCCTTGCTAGCGGTTTCGACGGCAAATCAAAATCGTAGCGGAAGCTCGAACATCTCAAATATCAATCTCTTGCGCCGAAAATCGACGGCCAGTCGTGAACGGCGTAGCATGCCACCCGCGTGAGCGGGTGGGATGCGAACTCCTTCTTCGCGCTTGAGCCCCCGAATGGGGGCGGCACTTCTTGGATCGACGGAGTGTCGCCCCCGTTCGGGGGCTTCTGTCACCCACGCGAGACTGACATCCACGGGCTTACGCCGCGTGGCTAGAGGAGTGTCGCCCCTGCCGGGGCTTCGGAGATCTTTTGCAGGACGGCCCGCGTCACCCAGGGTCGAACACTGGTTGAACAGGCGGGGGGGCTATTCTCTGACGCCCCTTGCCGGGGCTCAAATTCGGAATCGATGCCGCAGTTCACTCGCTGCCGACCCTCGACGTCACTCCCGGATTCCAAGAACTGATCTTGGCAGATCTGAATTTTTATGGCTGAATGGAGATAGGGACTTTTGCTCGTCCAACGTCCAAAGTGCGCGCGAGCGTCGGAGCACGCGCAGGCTGCTGCTGCCCGACCGAAGGTTGGTTAACGAAACGTCATCTCGAGGGGGTGTGGTGTGGTCACGTATTTTCAATAGGTAGATGACCACGGAAATTGGTGACCACAGGGCGCGAAAGCTCGAGGTCCAACGGTGCCTGAAGCAACGACAAAGCCGGTCCGGACGCATTCTTTCACGGGACGGGACAGGACCGGAGAAGACCGGATCTCACCACGAAGTTCACAAAGGCACTAAGAATCTCGCCAACCTTTGTGTCTTGGTGCCCTTGTGGTGAAACAATCCGCGCATCGAAAATCGGGTCCGGACGCGAAGCGGGGGCTAGGGAGAAACACAGGGGGTCGGGTCGGGTCACGAATTCTTGATAGGTAGCTGACCCACGAAATTGGTGACCCGGTCCGCGACGGGAGAGGCCCAGAGTGCATATGGCCGCAGCGCGCCGGGAAAAGATCCCCGCCGGGAACGAAAAAAGGATCCCCGCCGGTGATGGGGATCCATTTTCACTAAGGGGAGAAAGGATCCCCGGCAGGATGGCCGGAACGCGGGTTGAGGAGCATTGGACCTCGCCGCGAAAAGGTGGCGACTCCTGCCACCTTATTATCGGACCACCCTAACCACCCATATCTCTTCATCGCACAGCCCTCTTGCGGAGTGCCGGGGCGAGGGTGAAAGGGTGGGACGGGGACACTTTCACAGGGGGGGGTCGGGTCGGGTCACGAATTTTTGATAGGGAGCTGACCCACCAAATTGGTGACCCGACCCCATCCGGAGCCCTACGGCCCCAACGGGACGGGACTCAGCACGGGACGGGACTCAGCACGGGACGGGACACATCTTTGTAGGGTGTCGACCAGGTCGCCTTGTCGACCTGCGGCGGACAGGCACACCACTTCTTCCGCGCAAGAGTGGGGGGCCGGCGCCCGCCTCCGGCGGACTTGTCCCGCTCGACCGCATCAGGCGGGACACCAACAGGACGGGACACGAAAAGCGGCCCCGACCTCGGCCCTCTCTCATCCGAAGCGGCGGGCGCCTTGCTGTCCCTTCGCAGCGAGACGTCTCGATCGCGCCTAAGGAGCCTCAGTCGTTTAAGGTCGGCCGGCCCGTCTAAGCGTTTTCGTGCGGCTCGACCGAGTGCGTGGGATCAATCAAGAGCCAACTGATGCTGGCAAGGACCATCGCCGCAGCCGCCAGCAGGAAGACAGTGTTCCATTGCTTATGGTCGGCAAGGCTTCCGGCGTACCAGGTGAAGGCTGCGGCGCCGAAGCTGGCGGACATGTTGCCCACGCCCAGCACCGAGGCGACGTGCCGACCCCCGATGTCCTGATAGGTGGCCCACATCGCGCCCAGGCAAAAATCGATCGACAGCGAAATGGCGGCCATCGCTCCCACAAACAACCACACGTTCGGCAAAAGCGGCGCCACGAGATAGAGTCCGGCAACCACAACGCCCGCAATCACTCCGGGCAGGCGGCGACCCCAGATCGGGCCAAAACGCACGACCAGCCGATCGGTCGCCAGCCCGCCTAACAGCGTACCAATCATTCCGGCCAATCCGGTCACGGCCGTCATGCGGCCCGCGACGACTTGCTCATCGCCGACATAGGTCTTGATGTACTCGCCGTGCGTTTCGATCAGGTACTGCGGCAGCCAGGAGACGAGAAATACCCACCCCACGTCCACGCAGAAGCCGATGACGCACATCAAGAGGACTTCTTTGCTCGTCAAGATCGTCAGCGGTGGTAACACGCGCCGCAAAGGCACGCCGGTCACCCGAACGGCGGGGGCGATCAGCTCGATCTCTTCGGCGTTGCACCAGGGATGTTCGCTCGGCGAATCGCGGTAAAGCCAGGCAAAAACGATCACCCAAACGAGCCCCAACGCCCCATAGAACGCGAACACCACCCGCCAGCGGCCCGTCTCCCATCCGATCAAGGTTCCGACCAGGAGCAAGAGCGAGGGGGTGATTGCAAAGGCCAGCAAGCCCCCCGCGCGTCCGCCCATTGAGACGGCACTGCTGGCCCGGCCGCGCGAAGTGTAGGGAAACCAGCGTTTGATCACGCTCGCGGCCGTCGGATAGGCTCCGGCCTGCGAGATGCCCAGCAGAAACCGCACGAAGAAGATCGCCGCCAAGCCGTTGACGAACCCCATGCTGATCGTCGCCAGCGACCAGACTGCGACGTACAGGGCCAGCATCCGCCGCGCGCCAAACGTGTCGCTCAACCAGCCCGCGGGAACTTGCAAAAGGGCATAAGCGAAGAAGAACGCGAAGAAGACCGTGCGGCCCAGTTGCTCCTTGGTCACGTGCAGCTCGCCCAAGAGCGTGCTGGTCACCGGGCTGAGCGCATACCGGTCGAGATACAAGAGCATCGCCATCGCGATGCACAGGCCCAACGTCAGAAACCGAACGTTGGTCGGACGGGCCGCGGAGGAGGAGTCCAAGCGTCTATACCGTAGGTGGGATGGTGGAATGCGGTTCCCGGACTGCCGCGCCAGACTCCGGACGCTCGAACATACCGGCAGACCAAACCGGCCGCCAGTGCCGCGCGGCGCTGCAGCAAGCAAAAGATCTGGCTTCCGTCGGTCAGGCGCGCGAGAATCGGTGGCACGCATCATGCTGGGTGTAATCCGGCAATGACTGGCGCAATTTAGGAGGGAGTCACCGATGCGACCCGACACACAAGATTCGACCGATTCTGGCTTGGAGCATAGTTTCGCGGCCCATTTTTTTGTGCCAGTCTCATTGCCCCTCCACGTCGAGTTCGGGGCGGCTTCACACGTGGGCCTTGTTCGGAGCAACAACGAGGACCACTTTGCCGTCTTTCGCCGAGTTCGCACGCAAGAGGTCCTGCTGGCGAATCTCGGGGAGGACCCAACCTCATCAACCGCAGACGAGGCCTACGGCTTCGTTGTCGCCGACGGAATGGGGGGAACGGCCGCCGGCGAAACCGCCAGTCGAGTGGCGATTCAGAAGGCGTTTGATCTGGCCGATCAAGCCAGTAGCTGGGTGATGCGGCTGCGCAGTCTGGCCGGGCAGCAGATGCAGGAACGGATCGACGCCTACGTCACTGAAATGGATCGCACGCTGCACGCAATGGGAGAGGCCGACCCAGACCTGGCCGGAATGGGGACCACCTGGACCTCGATTTATGTTGTCGGTTCCAACGCAATCATCGTTCAAATCGGCGACTCGCGCGCCTATTTGTCGCGGAAGGGTGGCTTGAAACAGCTCACGCGCGACCAGACCCTGGCCCAAGCTTTGATCGACAGCGGCGTGCCTCCGGAGGATACGACCAGGGTCCGTCACATCCTGACGAACTGTCTGGGGGGAAGCGAAAAGGTGGCTAGCCCTAGTATCGGTCATCTGGCCTTGCAGGATGGCGATCGTTTATTGCTGTGTACCGACGGGCTCACCGACCAGGTGACCGATAGCGAAATGGCCGACTGGCTCGGCCGGCCCTCATCGCCTCAAAGGGCGTGCGACGCGCTGGTTCAGCTTGCCCTCGACCGCGGCGGAAAGGATAACGTCACCGTCATTGTGGCGGAGTTTGCTAGAGCGAGTGGTCCCTCCGCGGCGTGACGTCGGGTTGCCCATGCCGCGGCCAGGGCTGAGCCTAAAAGCACTTTATTCTCAAGCTCGTTGGCGAGTGGCCAATCTTACAATCGGCGTATTTCTTTCGCCCTACGACACAGTTAGGATCGGATCGAAGGTTTGTAAGCGAGGTTTTGCGGGTCCGGACGATGGCCGACAAACTGCAGGTTGCTTGTCCCCATTGTGACGCGCGGATGCGGCTCACGAGTTCGCATGTCGCGGGGAAAACGATCCGCTGTCCCAGTTGTTCGGAACCATTTGTCGCAACTGGCAATGCTCCAACGAAGGTGAGGACGCCCAGTCCGCTGCCCCGCTCCAACCGGCACAGGCGCGACCAGAGCGTGAAAGTCTTCCACGAGCACGTCAGACCGAATCCGTACGGCGATCCCCGAACCAAGCCTGATCAATCGACCGACGCGCCCGCGGGGCCGCCGACGGCGGAACAGAAACCCCGCAAAAAGAAGAAGCGCAAGAAATCGCCCGACGTGCCTCAGCCCTCCGGTCCGAAGATGGCGTTCTTTGGATTCGTCGGCGGATCGATCGGCGGCATCGTGTGGATCGCCCTTGCGTACCACCTCAGAGTCCACGTAGGGGCCGTGGCGATCCTCGTCGGACTGCTGACGGGAATCGGCGTCCAAACCGGCAACAACGGCCAAGACGCGCATGGCCCCGGAGAGATCGCTGTCTTCGCGGCCTTTGCCGTGATTCTGGTCTGCAAGTACGTCGTGGCCTGCCTGCTCATGGACCGGTTGCTGTTCGGCGAAGACGCACTGAAGGCGTTCACGTTCTACGATATGATCTGGTGCGCGGTCGCCGGACGGTGGGCCTATCGAACCGCCTCGGGGGCACTGTTTTAAGTTCTGAACACGGTTTTAAGTTCTAAACACGAGTCCCCTTTATCTCCGCCTGGCCTCAAGGGTGGGTTACGATGAGTTCGGCCGACAACGACGAATCGGATTTCCGGGCGCGAGCCGTCGCCGAAAGTAAAGCAATGCTGCGCAGCTTGCCGACCGGTCTGTCACCCGAGAAGAGTGGCATCTCCTACTGCCTGGTCAAGGAGCCCAGCTACTCCCATCTCCGGACGCCGATCAAGGCAACGGCCCTCGTTTGTGCAGTTCTCGGTCTCTCAGGGTTGGTGCTCGGCGGGGTGACCTGCCTCGTTTCGATCGCTGCCGAAACTCCGAGCCTGCTCGCCATCGCACTGTGCTGTTGGGTCGGCGGCACGATGTTGATGTTTCTTCCGGTATTCGTCGAGCGACACCTTGTGCGTACCAACTTGTGTCGACGTGATGACTTTGGTGCTGGCTTCGATCCCGCGGGGATCCACATTTCGGTGGAGAATGCAGCAACGGAAAGGTCGCTTAAGATTTTGGCGGAGGACGTCGGGCTGATTTACATGCACCCGGAGGCTGACTACGTCAAGATCGACGGCCTCAGTTATGAGTACGTCGTTCACAGCCAGGATGTCGTGGACCTTTCGCTGCACCGGAACCTAAAGAACGTTCTTCTCAGCTACCGGATCGGTGAAGAGCGACTCGATCTTGTCGTTAAGCCCCGCAGTCTGCTAGCAGAGCTGAAGCGTCAGAGGTTGGGGTCGAGTCGAGATTTCTTCGAGAAGATTCAGGGCGCGCTCAGGGGGGCTGAGTCGAATCTGCCACCGGTGATTTAGCCCGACGGCAGCCTATTCTGATTGCCGCAGTAACTCTTCGAGATACTTCTTCCAGACCGCGGCCAGCGTGTGGGTGCCGTGGCCGCGGGTTTGATCGCTGAGGGGGATCACCACGGCCTTGCCACGCTTTACGCGAACGATCTCGCGCTCGAGGATGCCCAGCTCTCCCGGATTGATCAGGTCGTCGGCTGTGTTGATGGCGAACAGCGGAGCTTTGATCTTCTCCAGGTCGGGACCGGGGTCGTAGTCGCTGGAAGCGTCGAGGGCATAAAGCGTGTTGTTGGCGTCCATGGTCTGCAGCGTGCGCGCGATGAATTGATCGATGGCCGCGTCGGCTTTTTCGCGGGTGGGCATTTCCTTCTGACGCTGGACCGGGTTGCTGCTCATGAACATCAGCATAAACGCGCCTGTCCGCAAGCCGGGTGGCTGAGTCGTGTACTCGCCATTTTTCCACTCCGGGTCGTTCCGGATGGAATCGATAATCGCCCGCCGCCAGATTCGATTGCGTCCGGAAATCTGGGTGGGCAAGCTCGCCAGCGGCAGCAGGGCGTCCATGAAATCGGGGTAAAGCTCGCCCCACAGCCAGGTGTGCATGCCCCCCATCGACGTGCCCGTCACGAGCCTGAGGTGATTGACTTTGAGCCCCTCGGTGAGCAGTCGATGGTCGGCGGCGACCATGTCACGGTAGCCGTAGTGCGGGAAACGAGCGTGCAACCCATCACTCGGCCGGCTCGAACGCCCGTGACCGATCGCATCGGGAAGAACGAGATAGTAGCGCGAGGCATCGAGCAGCTGCCCCTTGCCGAACAGCTGCCCGGCAAATTCCGGCCGCAGAAAGTTACCCCCTTCGCCGGTGGTTCCGTGCATGATCAGGACCGCGTTGCGAACGACGCCCTTGTCATCACACCGCGGAGTCCCGAGAGTGCGATAGTGCATCCGCAGCACGGGCAGCGTTTCGCCCGAGGCGAAATGAAAATCGCGAAGGACGAAGTCGCCGGCTTGGGGAGCCGGATAGTCGGCAGCGCTCGCTAAGCGGGGACCGCGCGACATCGAGATGCTGAGGACGACGCTCGCGGCGAAAACGACTGCGGTTCTGAGCTTCATGAATGGAACCTGCGTGCTGCGACGTGCGGTCGTCGATCGCGAGGAACTACTTCGGCGGCGACCATTGCGCCAGGAATGCTTTCAGCTTCGGAACCGAGTAATCGTCATCGACTTCGAGGGCCGTGGTATCGTCGTTCTTCAGCACCTTGCCGGCCGGATCAAGGACTGCCAGGTGGGGAATGCCGTTTTGTTGCCGCTTCGGCACATACTTTTCTCGAAGTTTGCGGCCGCTCTCCGTGTCGGTGTCGACGAGCACCAACACGAAGTTTTTCTTTAATGCCGCCGAGACCTCCGCGTTCTCCTTCAACACGATTCCCAGAACGCGACAGCCGGCGCACCAGTTGGCCCCAAACTCGATCAGCACCCGCTTGTTCGTTTCCCGCGCGAGCTTGAACGCCGCTGCGAGATCGGCCGTCGCATCGGCAAAGGGATTATAAACCGGTTTGGGCCTTGGCTGCGGGTGCGTTTTTCCTTCGTTTCTCTCGACGCGACGAGCGCCTGCTATTCTGCATTGTGAGCGTTCGAAGCCGCCTCGCGGGCTTTCTGGCGTGCCGCGCGGCGATTGATTCGCCGGTCCTGCACCTTCACATTCGGAGGCGGATCGATTTGAAAATCGGACGCTGGGATCGGTTGGTTGACCGTGAACTCGATGATCGTGTCCGTCCACGGAACCCACAGGCTCCCGCTATCGCCGGCGTTGGCATGCGTCCAACCGGCCAAGGCCCAGCCGCACGTGGGATCGGCCCTGTAGGAAAAGTCCACGCGTTCACGATCTTCGCCGTCTTCCATGCGGTGCTCGCGCAGCGGGAGATAGTCGCGGGCCGGATCGAGCCAATAGGACAACAGCGTTCCGCGACCCGGTTCGGTTTCGATCACCACGCACGCGACGTTGCCAATGCGGCCCTTCTGCTTGCGCACGCGGAACCTGGCGGGATCGCGCAGTTCGGCAACTTTGCTGTCGTCTTTGAACCTCGCGTCGAACGGACGGAACACGAGGATCAGATGGTCAATCGGAAAACCGCCGTGGAGCAAGAGGGACCCAGCCATGATGTCCAGTACTCCTCCGGGCGATTGCGGGTCGTCGCTGAAGGACAGGCTGCGCGTGGTGACGCCGTCGAAGACGGTTTTCATTTGATGGATGGGCCATCCTCTTCTCGGGTCAGGTACGCGATCAAACTCGAGAGATTGTGGAGACGGCACTGCTCCGGCCGGTGTTTTCAATTCCTTCATGACCTTCTCGCCGTCGATGCAGAGCGTGTTGATCCTGTCGCGCAGGTGTTCTGCGTGCCAGGTGTATTTCAAGCGCTTCACCGTGGCTTGTCTTTTGAGCCAGGCGTCGGCGATCGCGTTGAGGGTGGCCCGCGCCTCGTCGGTCGGAAGCATTCCGGGCTGGTTGTCACGGTCCACAAACCGGTCGTCGCTGTCGTAAATCGGCAGATCGACGCTCGCGTCGTAAACCTGCGTCCCCGACGGATAGTCCGCAGCGAAAGTTGCGTCCGGCAGTTTTTTGTTGACCATGCGGCGGGTCACTGTCGCCTCGAATGATGCCGCCCGACTGGCGGGGCCGGCCGAAAGTCGCCACGACCACCGCTCTGGGAGCCATTCGTGGTCAGGACCCTGTTGCGCGTCGATGGCGAAATCGAGGGGCGCCAATTCGTTTTGTCGTCGCTCCCACCGAACAACGCTGTAATCGCGCTTCGGGTCGACCCAGCACTGCTCGGAATGATCCACTTTTCGCATCTGGAGTTTGATGCAGCGCAGGTTGCCGACGAGCGCATCCTCGCTGACGACCCGGCAGTTCTCTGGCGACCAGTCGGAGGCCGGACTCGAGGGGCGCAGTGCGAGACGCAACGGAGTCAAGTCGATCTCGAGATCCTCTAACAGGTAATCCCCTGAGCTGCCCGCATTTGAGGGATGCTTGATTGCGACCTTGCGCCAAATCGCGATCGTCGGCGCTTCGCCCGAACGCGTGGGAACATGCAAGCGGGAATTCAGGATGCCGTCCTGTGTGACACGGAATCGTCCGGTCTCTTTCCAACCGGCGGCGACGCTGTAAACACACTCGCTGAAATCGCTTCGCAACCGGTCCAGCCCCTCGCCCGACCACTCCGACTGCGCGACGGTGAAATCAACGTCCTTGTCTTTATCCAGCGTCACATCCCCTTTGCGCACGCCGGCAAGCACCCGTGCATTCGGAAACTCATAACCCTTGGGCAAAACGACGCGTAGATTCCACACAAAGTAGAACGACTTGATGCGATCCTGCCGCGCCTTCCACGCGTCAAAGACTCGAGCGAGCGCGGGCGACCTGGCACCGGACTGACTCTCTGGACCCTCTTGTGCGACGAGCGGGCCACACAGGCCGACCAACAGAATCGCGGCGGCAAGTGTCTTCGACAGCACGGCTGCAGGTGAGAGACCTCGCGTCAGCATGGGTCGCTCCTTGCGGTTTGGGCCTTCGCGGTACGTTATCCCCGCGAGTGACGGACTGGCAAGCCAACCTGGGGCCCGCCCGGGTCATCGGCCGCTTGTACCAAGCCGCAGTAAGGCGACATCGACAGGCCCGGACAACGCTCGTGACCGGGTGATTCACGAATGGACTCCAAACGGGTTATTTAGCACTGGGCTGTTTTGAGACAGCCGAGGTGGATTCCGAATTGCACAGCTCCTTGGCCTCCTTGTACGCCAGCCACACGATCAAGTCGTCGTTCCGGAAATGGTTCTCTCGCTCCTGGGGAAGGGGCTTCATTTTCGACGCGGCCTCGCTGGCGAGTTTGCGGGCTTCGTCGGGTTTGCCCTGCCGAAGCAGGGTCATGGCGCGGTAGAAGGCGGACGTCGACCAGACGGAGGAATTTTGCGTACCAGCCTTCATCGCAGAGCTCAGGGCGACGTCGGCTTCCGTCCAGTGACCTTTGCGAAATTCGCACATTCCGAGGGTCAGCTGGAAATAGGGCGAAGCCCGGTGGCCCTTGCCGAGTTCGACTGCCTTGCGGGCCAGAGTGAGGGAATCGCCAACTTGCACTGCGTCCCCAGTGGAACGCAGGGTGCAGGCCCTGGCCACTCGATCGAGCGTGACGGGATCGTTTGAGCTCTTCCCGAGTTCGAGCGCCCGACGGCAAGTCTCGGCATACTCTTTGTCTCGCCCGAACCAAGCCTCGCGAGCTGCTGCGGTCAAGTGCGCCTCGGCGAGGTTCTGCAAACTCGCGAGCGTGTCGGGGTGGTTCACGCCCAGCTTGCCCTTCCTGAGATTGAGAGTCTCCTCAAAGAGGGGAATTGCCAGGTAGAGCTTTCCGGCGGCCTGATAGCTCGATGCCAGGTTATTCATGCTAATGAGCGTATCGGGATGGTCGGCGCCCAGCTTGGCCTTTTTGAGCTTCACGGTTTCCTCGTACAGCGGCAGAGCCAGATCGCGCTTTCCCGCGTCTCCGTAGGCCGACGCCAGGTTGTTCATGCTCGCAAGCGTGTTGGGGTGGTCGGCACCCAGGTTGGCCTTCATGAGCTTGAAGGTTTGCTCGAGCAACGGAAGGGCCAGGTTCACCTTCCCGGCGGACTTGTAGCCCAAGGCGAGGTTGTTCATGCACGTGAGCGTGTCGGGGTGCTCGACGCCCAGCTTGGCCTTCGCGACCTTGACAGCTTCCTCGTACAGCGGCAGGGCGAGGTCCAGTTTCCCAGCGCTCCCGTAGGCCGACGCCAGGTTGTTGATGCAGGCGAGCGTCGTGGAGTGCTCGCCACCCAGCTTCGTTCTGCAGAGGTTGAGGGTCTCCTCAAAAAGCGGCAGAGCCAAGTTCAGCTTGCCGGTGGACTCATAGCACAACGCCAGGTCGTTCATGCTTTCCAGCGTGTCGGAGTGATCGGTGCCGAGCCTGGCCTTTCTGAGCTTCACGGTTTTCTCTAAGAGGGGCAGGGCCATGTCGAGCTTTCCGGCAGCCAGATAGCCTTCCGCGAGGTTGTGGCTGCTCGCGAGTGTGTCGGGGTGGTCGTCCCCCAGGTGGGTGCGGCGCGTTTCCGCAGCCTTCGCGAAGAGCGGAATGGCCTCTTTCGGATGGCCCAGGTTGAGCAGCGAGAGTCCGAGTCGATCCTGCAAACCTGCCACCACCAGGGGGTCTCCGACCGCTTCTCCTTCCAGTTGGCCGGCCGCTTTGACGAGTCGCTCGGCCAGCACGGCCTCGAGCGGCCCGGTCCCCTTTTTCGCTTCACGGATATCGAGATCGGTGAAGATCGACGTAATGATCTCGTTGCCCTTTTGGATCTGCGTGAGCCGCTTTTGCGCCTGCTGGTTGGCGGCTTCGGCTTTTGATTCCTGCGCCTCGGCCTCGAGTTTGGCGAGCCGCTCCCCTTCGGCCCGCGCGGCTTCGGCGCGCTGGGCTTGCACGGCCTCGATCATTCCCCACGTCGTTCCGGTAATGCCGCCGACCAGCACCAGCGCGATCAGACTTACCGCCACGACCAGACCCTGGTTGCGGCGGACCAACTTTCGCAGCCGGTAGCTCGCAGACGGCGGCCGCGCTTCCACGACATCGTCGGCCAAGTAGCGCTCGATGTCGCGGGCCAGGCCGTTGGCCGTCTCGTACCTTCGCGATCGTTCCTTGTCGAGCGCCTTCATCACGATCCAGTCGAGATCGCCGCGCACCGCGCGGCTCAGCTGCGCCGGTTCGAGGCTCCGCTGGGCAGCAATGGACGGCAACGTGCCGCTGGTGCCGAGCTTGGTGCTCGGCTTGCTCGGCTCTTCTTCCTTGATCAGTCGCACGGCCTCTGGCCAAGCGGCGTTTTTGATTCGCTGCCGATCGAGCGGCGTCGTTCCCGTCAACAGCTCGTACAGGATCACGCCGAGCGAATAGATATCGCTGCGGGTGTCGATGTCGAGGTTATTGAACTCGGCCTGCTCGGGGCTCATGTACAAGGGCGTCCCCATCATGAACCCGTGGGCGGTATAGAGCGTGTGCTCGGTCAGCGGTTGGTGCATCGCTTTGGCCAGCCCAAAGTCGATCACCTTCGGGACCGCATGACCGTCGTACAGGCAGACCAAAATATTTGATGGTTTCAAATCGCGGTGGATGATTCCCTTTTGATGCGCGTGTTGCACCGCCTGGCAGACTTTGAGGAACAGCTTGAGGCGTCCCTCGAGAGTGACCTTCGCTTGATCACAGTAGTCGGTAATGGGCACACCTTTGACGTACTCCATGACAAAGAACGGGTGCCCAAGGTCAGTCACCCCGCCATCAAGCACTTTGGCGATGTTCGGATGATCCATCAGGGCAAGCGCCTGCCGCTCAGCCTCAAAACGCGACAGAACTTGCCGGCTGTCCATCCCGGGCTTGATGAGCTTGATCGCCACGCGCCGACGAACGGGCTGCGTCTGCTCCGCAACCCACACAGTTCCCATTCCGCCGGAGGCAATCTCTTCCAACAGTTTGTAGCGTCCGCCAATGAGCATTCCGGCCATCTTCTGCGGAGGGGACGGTCGCTCGTCCCAGAAGAGGGACGTTCCCTGCAGCACTGTTGGCGGGTTCTCTCTGGGTTGGGAATGAGCGGCCAAGAGCCGCTCGACCCGGCCGCGCAATTCTGCGTCGCCACCGCAGGCCGCATCGAGAAACGCCTGGCGCTCAGAGATTGGCTGTTCCAAAGCGGCCAGGAAGATTTCGTCGATCGGCGGTGAGCTCGCCATGGCATCGCTCTGTGCGACGTGAACTCGAAACTGCCCGCCAGTCGTGAAGCGTCGGCAACGCAGGCCGCAGAATTCTTCGAATTGGCGGGCCGCGTAACTTCACGTCGGCTAATTCAGCATAGAGTCCGGTCCGCGCAAGTCCAATACGGGCTCAGCGAAGTGTCGCGATCCGATGCGAGCGGCAGAAAGTGTACCAAGCCCGATCGCGTCGGAGCCGCCCGTGTCTTTCCCCCCATCGCTCGCGAAAATCGCCTGCAGACGCTATCAAGAAAGCATGAATCCAACACGCCTGTCCCTCGTTGTCTGGTCCGGAAGTTTCCTTGTTCTAACGCTGCTTGCCACACGCGCGAGCGCGGACGATCCGCTGGTGGATGTAACGCGGAAAATCGCCGCAGAGACCACCACGAATGGAAAGGCGTATGCCAACCTGCGCGAGCTGACGACGATCGGGCCGCGGCTCAGCGGTTCCGAAGGGGCCACGAAAGCCGTCGAGTGGGGCAAGCACAAGTTGGAATCTTGCGGATGCGATCGCGTGGTTCTGCAGCCCGCGATGGTTCCGCATTGGACTCGCGGCGACGTCGAACGGGCGACGGTGACTTCAAAATCCCCTGCCGTTGCTCTCAAAGTCACCGCGCTCGGCCCCAGCGTTGGCACGCCGAAGGAGGGAGTAGAGGCGGGTGTCGTGGAAGTGCACGGACTCGACGAGGTCGAGAAGCTCGGCAAAGCGGTCGCCGGCAAGATCGTTTTCTACAACCGGCCGATGACCGCGGGAGGCAGGAGTTCGTACGGGTCCTACGGCAGAACGGTCGATCAGCGCTACCGCGGGGCCGCGGTCGCCGCCAGGCAGGGAGCGGTCGCCGTGTTAGTCCGCTCGATGACCAGCTTGCCCGACGACGATCATCCGCATACCGGAATGCTCAAGTACGAAACGGGCGTCGCCATGATTCCGGCCGCCGCCCTGAGCACCCACAGCGCGAATGAGCTTTCCACGCTGCTCAAGTCCGATCCCAAGATCAAAGTGAATCTGAAGCTCAGCTGTGCCCAGCATCCCGAAGTCTCTTCGTTCAATGTCATCGGTGAGCTGACGGGCCGTGACCTTCCGCACGAATTTGTGTTGGTGGGCGGTCATCTCGATTCGTGGGATCTGGGGACCGGCGCACACGACGACGGCACGGGGGTCGTGCAATCGATCGAAGTCGTGCGTGCGTTGAAGGCACTCGGACTGCGCCCGCGGCGCACCGTCCGCGTGGTGCTGTTCATGGCCGAGGAATTCGGTGGGATGGGCGCGGAGGAATACGCCCGTCAAGCCAAGGCAAAAGGCGAGAAACACTTTGCCGCAATCGAATCAGATAGCGGCGGCTTCGCACCCATCGGCTTTGGCGTGTCGGGCACCGACCAGCAGGTCGCGGCGGTCAAGCGCTTCGCCCCGTATCTTGGTCTGTTCCACGCCGACTCGATCGAGAAGGGGGGTGGCGGCACCGATATCGCGCCCCTCCGTCCGCAGGGCGCAATCACGATTGGCTACAGACCCGTCTCAACGCACTACTTCGATTTCCACCATTCCTCCCGCGATCGAATCGACGCGGTCAATATCGAGGAACTGCAAGGCGGAGCCGCGGCCATGACGACGCTCGCCTATCTGCTGGCCGAAAAGGGCCTGTAGAGAACGGCTATCGAAAAAGAGCGATCCCTGTCTCCTTGGGCAGTTTCTGGCCTTTCTGGGCAGATTCTGAAAGCAGACTTTGGCCGACTTGGCCAAAAGGTGATACGGCCCCATTGAGGCAATGCAGGGAATTCTCTCGGAAAGTCCGTCACGCCGCCCGCGTTTCATGAAGTCGTTGTTAGCTCCCGCGGTCGGCATCCGAAGTGCTGAGCACCGAGCTTTCTGTTCCGAATCCTCAACTCGTTTGTCCAAGACGCCCCCAAAATGGCGACCCAGCTGTGCCCCCCGACCATTTTGATCGTGGAGGACGATGAAGTCCTCGGCCAGGTGCTGGCGAAAGTCCTCACCTCCGAGGGACAACTCGCTGTGCATGTGCGAACGGCTGGCGACGCTCTGCGCCGCGTGCAGGGAGGTCGTCCCCACCTCATCGTTGTCGATGCGGGATTGCGAGATGGGACAGCGCTGAAACTGGCCGACGCGATCCGGGCGGAGGATCCCTCCCTCCCAGTCATCTTGCTGACGACTCACCACCTCGAAAAATCGGACTTACCCAGCCGAGGAGCACGACTCATCACCAAGTCGATCGATCTACCAGAGCTGCGACGCACGGTCGAGACTGCGCTGCTCGAGTGCGACCATTCCGAGGGCGAACTGAGAGCGAAGTTCGGGTAACGATCCCTCTCGTCCAATCGACAGAGCTTCGGACGCAGCCACAGCTGCCACGCCAGTGAGGAACTTGCATGCGGGTCCTTGAAATGAAGTTTGTAAAGACAAGCGGGATCATACTCGTCGCCCTGCTCGTCACTTGCGGCGCGGTCGGTCTGCAGCAACTTGCCGCCGAGCGCGAGACAAGCTCAGAGGCCGCTGTTGCCGAAAAGCCGGGTTTGGGCGTCGAGCTCGTGAAGGGCCGACCCCATACGCTCTTGGTTCCCGAGAACGTGCGCACGGCCCTCGGCATCCGCAAGGACAATGTCGATCAGATCGTGACGGCCGTCCGCCCGACGCGAACCCGCCCGCTGCCGATGCCCGGCACCACGATGCTCGACCCCACGCGGCTCATCCCGGTTCGAGCACTGTTTGCCCCCTCGCCGTCGTCGGCGCAAGTCGTCGAGATCGGCACGATCGAAGAGGATCGGCTGAAAACCGGCTCGACGACCACCGTCCGCCGCGAGCTTCGCTCCGGCGACAAGGTGACCAAGGGCAATCTGCTGGCCGCTTTTTACAGCGTCGACGTCGGCAATAAGAAGAACGATTTGATCGACGCCATCTATCAGCTCAAGCTCGACAGCCAGATTCTCCAACGGTGGGAAGCTAAAGTGTCTGTCGTTCCAGACGTGATGCTTTGGCAGCAGAAGAAAGCGGTCCAGGGGGACATCAACACCCTCAGTCGGGCCGTCAGCACGCTGCGGACCTGGGGCATTCCCGAGGAAGACATCCAGGCCGTCCGGGACGAGGCCGAGCGCGTCAAGCCCGAGGACGCCGAAAAGCGGCTCAAGCAGCGTGACAAATCCAACTTCGATCGCTGGGCTCGCGTAGAAATTAAAGCCCCGGACGACGGCGTCATCGTCGAGCGCAACATCACGCACACGGTGGTGTCCGACAACACAATCAACCTGTTTCAGATCGCCAAGCTCGACGAAGACGGCGGAGGCCCACGTCTGTTCGTTGTCGCCAACTGCCCCGAGGACGATCTTCCGGCGCTGCAGGCACTACCCGAGCGGGCTCGCCGCTGGACGATCTCAACCGTCGGCAGTGCGCCCTTGGAGGGTTACATTGACGACATCAGTTACATCATCGATCCCAACGATCACACCGCGAAGGTCAAGGGCCACATCGACAACAAGGAAGGGCGGCTGTTGGCCGGAAAAATGATCTCGGCCAAGGTCGAGCTGCCGCCGCCGCCAGACGTCGTCGAGGTGCCGCCGTCGGCCGTCGGCGATGACGGTCAGCAGAGCATTGTCTTCGTCGAAACCGAAGCTCCGAAGCAGTATTACACGATGCGCCGCGTCGAACTCGTCCGGCGGTTTGAAAAATCGGTCTTTGTCCGCAGCAAGCCGTTCGGAAAAGACGAAGGACGCACGGTCGAAGAAGAAGAACTTGGAATGCTCCCCAAGCAGCCGCTGCTGCCCG
>DASZIA010000656.1:0-8327 GCA_035949535.1 Planctomycetaceae bacterium
CTCGGCGGGCACGAACAGCCAGCCCATCTTCAGTCGCTCGGCCACGTCGGAAACTTGCGGCCCGCCCAAGCCAAACAGCGGGCTGCGAACCTCCTGCAAGGCGGCGAGATCGAGATCCTTCAAGGCCTCGGCGGTGCGCCCCAAATCGCGAACGCCGTCTCGTCCCACGCCCGCGTGAGTGTTGAACGTGGCGATTCTGAGTGGCTCCCAGGGTGCGAGCGGGGTCAGGCGGTCCGTCTCGTGCAGAACGAGCGGTTCGACTGGGTCGGCGGGCCTTTGTATCGCTCCGTCGGCGACGAGGCCCGTCGCGACGGCGACCACCGCGCCGGCAATCAGCAATCTGCGATTCGTCAGGCGGGACCACGTCGATGCAGCGATGCCGTCCTTCGCGGGGACCGTCATTGGAGACTCCTTTCGTCGCCGTCGCGGTAACTGACAGGCGTCACTCGCGAATTTGGGATCGGTCCCGGCTCGCCGAGAATCACCTGGTCCTCGTAGGGGACCTTCGGTCCGGGCCGGCGATGCATGGCTTGCAGCGGCGAGATGCGCAAATCGTGGACGGCGACCCGCTGGATGTCCTTACGGAACTTGAGGCGATAAAGCGTGAGTTTTCCACCTTGGGGAACACCCCGGTCGCTCGTGGGACTTTGATCGAGCTGCTCGACCTTCCCCCAATGCTTGAGGTGTTCCTGCTCGAACGACAGGCTGACCAACAAGATTTCGGGAGCGTGAATCTCGGCGGCGTCCAAGAACGACAAATCGTGCAGCAGCGTTGCCGAGTCGCGCTGATAAAACAGCCCCAGATGTCCATGAAACGGATGCGTTCCCATGTCGACAAACACGGGCAACTGCTCGCGATCCGCCCGAACGCGAACCGCCTTCAGAAAGGTGACGTCGTCGCGGTACCGGTCGAGGTACTCGGCGCTGTAGAGGTGGCTGCCGCAATAGGCGATCGCCAACAAAGCGAAGACAACCGCCGAGCCCCGGCGCGCATTCGAATCGAGGGTCCCCCACGTGGCGAGATAGGCGGCCACCGGGGCGGCGACCATCAGCGCATAAGGAAACCATGACGGGCCCGGAATCTTCGTGTGAAAGATCAAAAGCACAATTACCGCGGGCAAGCCGACGGTCAACAGGCTCAGGCTCGGTCGGCTCAAGAGTCGCGGCAAGTTCGCAAAGATCCGACGCAGCTCAACGGCCCCCAGAATTCCGAAAATCGCCCAGGGCGAAAGGGCGTGCAGCAAATAGTGATGATGCTTGCCCCCGGGAATTGAAAAGACGATCGGCACGACAAACGCCCAACACCAGAGAAATCTCTCGGGCGAGGCCGACTCGTTCCAACACCGCTTCCAAGTCGCCTTGAGACCGAATGGGACCAGGACCGTCCAGGGGGCGCACATCCAGAGCAGGTTCACCGGGTAATACCAGAGCGGCGCGTTCGTGACTGTGTAATTGCCGTTCACGCGCCCGCCCAGGTCGAAGAACCAAAGGTCGGTCACATCGGGATAGCGGGCATAGATGGCAATCGGCCAGGCGAACATCACGACCGTGTAGGCCAAGACGCCCCAAACCCAGAAATACTTGGCAATCCGGCGGAAGTCGCGGGTCCCCAACAAAAAGACCGCGATCGGCGCGCCGGCCATCACGGCTCCGAACAAGAGTCCTTTGACGAGGTTCGTGACGCCCAGCGCGACGAAGAACGCCAACAGCCACCACGATCGCTTGCCGAACAGCACCCGTCCCAGACCGAGCCGCGCCTGCGGCGTCGCCGATTGTTTGGTCCACCCTTCGTTGGCCAGCGCGAACTCGTTCTTGACGAAGAGCGCCATGACGGCGGCCATCACGCCACAGAGGTAGATCTCGTCTTCCGAGCTCCACGAGTAGCGAGTGAACTCGAGCGTCGTGGCCATGGCCAGTCCGCACAAAACGCCGATTCCGCGTCCAAACCAGAGAGCGCCGATCCAAGCCACCGACAGCACGGCACCGATCGACACGAGCGTCGGCCCGAGGCGGACAATCGCCTCGGTGTCGCAGCGTCCGAACAGCGAAGCAACCGCGACGGTGCACCACTGGGGTAGCGGTGGATTTTCGAGCCACGGAGCCGGCGGCATCGTCACCTCAGCCGTGCCCGGGCGCTTGGCGTCGATCTTGGGGACGACAAAATCATGGTCGGCGAACATCGATCGGGCGGTCTGCGGCAACACGGCTTCATGGAGTGACAGCGGCCGGCCACTGACAACCGCGATCCCGCACACGATCGCGGAATAAGCGATCAAGATGCCAACATCGCCGCGCGTCAGACGCCCGCGGGCGCACAACGTTGGTTCGTCGGGAGAATCACCCGCACCCCGACTGTCCATGTCCGGTCGTGCCATCTGTTTGCTCCCCGCGGTCGCCTGAGCAAGCCCGACGGCTTGCGGCTCCGCCGCATTTCAGCGCCAATCCATCTCGCCCGGCACAACCTTGCGCGGGCGAAATCGAGGCGGCCGCTCCCGGTGTTCTCTGTCCCGCATCAAGCCCGATCGCGCAGCCGGCAGGTCGTCGCATGCCGGGCCGGCCGGCTCTTCGGGTCGGGAAAAGTAGGCCAATCCTTCGCTTAGGTCAATCTCAAGTCGATTGATCTTCGCTTAGAAACGAAGCGGTTCGGGTACCGTGCCGCGCGCGGCAACCGTCTCGTCCCGGCGGCCGACAATCATGATCTCGGTCGGTTCGGAGCTCTTGTTTCGATCGCAGGAAATTGTCGCGATCAGTTTCCAGGGGAAGCACAGGCGCACGACATCGGTCCCCTTCACCCACATGCAAAAGTAGCCTCCGTTGCCCCAAAGGTCGGGTTCCTGCGCATCGAGCGGCAGCATGCGGACGTTTTGCGCGAGATGAAGCAAGAACAAATGATGCGCGGGTCCCAGACTGACCAGCGCTTCGCCCGTTGGGATTTTGTCCCTGACGGCATGAACGGCTTGCCGCGCGTCCTCGCTCGATTGTTGCCGAATGTTGACCACGACCGACGATTGGCTCAGCCCCAGGAAGCAGGCCACCACTGTGAACGTCGTGGTGAGCCCCGCCGGGGTCATCCGCGCCGAAAATCGCCAGACGACCGCGGCCGCCGCTCCACAAAGGAATAGATAGACCGCCGCGAACTCGATCGATTGCGCCAGCGCCGAGGTGGGGTCGAGCCACGAGATCCCGGCGATTCCCAGTCCGGCCGCCACCATCGCGACCGCCAGCAGACGCTGGTACCAGCAGATCAGCGCAGCCCAACCGCCTCGTTCCTGAGCGTTGACGAAGGCCTCCGCCACAATCCCCACCAGACAGGCAACGCACGGAAAGAGCGGCATGTAATAGCGCAGGCTGGCCAGCGGCGCCAGCCAGACGGATGGAAACGTCACAGCCAGGCAAATCCCCAGGTAGAGGGCGTCGTCGCGGTAGGCCCGCAAGTGCTTCCGAACGCGCCGGCTCAAGAGCAACACGAACCAGATCGACCAGGGGAGTAACGAGCCGCCCAGCAGCTGTGCCGGGTAGGTGACCATGTGCAGGACCACGGACTTGATCGACATCTCGTAGAAACGCGGTCCGACGTCGTGAAAATAGAGCTTAATCGAGTCGCCCAGTCCCATCCGCACTGTGTAGGGAACCTGCCAGACTCCGACAACCAGGAGCGCCGTGAGAATGCCGCTCAGGTGGGGAACTGAAAAGAGCTGGCGGCGTCGACCGGTCAACAGGCAATAGATCGACACGGAACCAACAAAGTAGAGCGGAGCCTGCGGACCTTTCGTCAGCGTTGCAAGTGCGGCCAGCGCATAGCTCAGGCACCAGCCGGCATACGGCGACACACCCTTGTTCTCGCACCACTTCCAGACAAACAACGAACCGGAAAGGAAGAGCATGAACAGCGCGTCGGTCTCACCCAAACGGCCCAGTTCGAGCACCTGTCCCAGGCTGGCGAGCGCGAGACCGCAGGTGAAAGCGCCGAACCGCGAGAGAAAGCTTCTCGCGTAGCCGTAGGTCACGCCGACCGCGAGCAGAATCGCGACCACGCTGGGAATTCGCAGGGCGAACGAGTCAACCTCGCCGTGGAGCATGCCGACGAGCGCGATCAGCCAGTTCTGCAGCGGCGGGCGGAAAAAGACGGGCTCGCCTTGGATTCGCGGAACGATCCAATCGCCGTTGTGCCACATCTCCCAGGCGATGCGTCCTCTGCGGGATTCCTCGCCGCGAACGGACAAATCGGAGACTCGAATTGCGAAGAAGCAGCCAGTCAGGACCAACAGCAGACAGAATTGCCATTCCAGCCACCAGGGTCGCGCGCGGGCTGCGGCGCCTGCCTCCGGCAGTGGAACGCCTCGGGACGCCTCGCACGCCGAAGCCATTGATCCCCCCGACCCCTTGCTCGCGGTTCGCCTGAAGCCCCACCAGTGAGACCGTCCGGAAATTCTTGGTTTTGTGTGCCACTGCTGAGCCGAAACGTCTCAGACGTGGCACACAAAGGGAAAATTCAGTCGCATTTACCGGGCGCTCTCGAGGCCCCGTCAGTCCGCAAAGCGGGGCAAATTAGTGCAAATCCGCGACTGCGCGAAGGCGAGAAGACCAATTGACGCATTCGGGAAACAAAGCTAAAGAGTGCCCGCTGTCCGCTTGGACGGACGCTCAAATCGTGCCCACAACTCAATCGAGTCCTTCAGTTCCAGCGGGTCAGTCGCCACGCATGCATCCCTCTCCCGACATTCTCAAGCTTCCCTCCCGGGGGCCCGATCACGACCTGACGCTGATCATTCCGGGATACAACGAAGAAAAGCGATTGCCGCGGACCTTGAGCCAGGTCAGCGCCTATTTGGATCACTGGGGCATCGACTATCGCGTGATCGTTGCCGACGACGGCAGCCGAGACGGCACGGCCGCGACGGCAGAAGGGTTTGGCCCGCGATTCAGCGTCATTTCGTTGCCGGTCAACCGCGGTAAGGGGGCCGCAGTGCGGTCCGCCATGCTGAGCGCCACCGGGCACGTGGCGGCCTTTACGGACGCCGACTTGCCTTACTCCTTGGACAGCCTGCGAGCCGGTTACGACCTGATTCGCAGCGGCCATTGTGAAGTCGCCTTTGGAGCGCGCGACTTTGAGGGATCACGTGAGATCGTCAAGCGTCGCACGCTGAGGCGTGCCGCCTCGGCCGTGTTCCGGCAGATCGTTCGATTCCTGATCTCGCGCGACGTGACCGACACTCAGGCCGGACTCAAGCTCTTTAGCGCCGACGCCAGCCGCGAGATCTTTTCGCGCACGGTGATCGATGGATTCGCCTTCGACGCCGAGGTCGTGTTCCTGACACACCACCTGAATTTCGACTATCGACGGATCCCCGTCGTCTTGATCAATGAAGAGTCATCCAGCCTCTCGGTCTGGAGGCATACGCTTCCGATGCTCCGCGAGGTTGTGCAAATCCGCGTGCGGGCTCTGAGGGGCGAGTACGAAGTCGCGACGTACACCCCACCAAGCCGCACGGACGAAGCGCTCAAACGCAGGGCGGCGTAATCTTGCCGATTCGGCGACGTCACGGGGATCTCGTGACGCGTTCGTCGACTGCCAAGAGCGCGGGGTGGAAGCGAGAGGCGATTTCAAACTGGACTTCGAGGCACAGCATTGGCTCGCGACACGTTACTCTTCCCCCGCAACACGTTGAGCCGTCACGTTTGGGCAGACCGGGCCGCGTGGATGGCCTGGGCCGCCCTGTTCGCGACGATCAGCATCTTGATCCTGGCGGGGAGCGACCACAGCGTTGTCTCAACGTATCGCGACGCGACCATTCAATGGTTTGCGGGCCGCAACATCTATACCGACACCGGGCACGGCTTTCTCTATCTGCCCGCTGCGGCGATTCTCTTCGCACCGTTCGCCTGGCTGCCGCCAGCGGCTTGTGAGATCGCCTGGCGGCTGATGGTGATCGGCGGTTTCGCGATCGGTGTTCGGCGGCTTGGAAAGCTCGCCGAGGGGGGACAGTCCGATTCGACATTCGCCCTGCTGACGCTGGCTGCGCTTCCTCCTGCGCTGGCTTGCGCGCGAAATGGACAATCGACGCTCATCATGGCCGGCTTGATGATGTCGGCCTGTGTCGATCTGGCGGAAGGGCGCAGAGGCAGGGCCGTGCTCTGTGCGACGCTCGCGGTCGCGCTCAAACCACTGGCGGTCGTGCTGCTCTTGTTGGCGCCGTTCATCGATCGACGCCTCGCCTGGCGCGCGGCCCTGGGGTTCGTGGCCATTCTGTGCTTGCCCTTCGTGACCCAGCAGCCGGCTTTTGTGATCGACCAATACGTGAAGTGTGCCCAGATGTTTCGGGCCTCTTCACATTGCGGAATGATCGAGCTTTGGGCGCAGCCCTTTAGCGTGCTGGGGCTGCTCGGAATCAATGTCTCCGAATCGACCCAAACGGCAATTCGTCTCATCGCGGCAGGCGGTGCAATCGGGCTCTGTCTGGCCGCACGGTCGCGAACGAGGTCGACGCGCGCCGTCGAGTACCTGCTCGCGATCTCGGTGCTCTACATTCTGCTGTTCAATCCGCGCACCGAAAACAACACCTATGCCATGCTGGGGCCCGTGATCGGACTCTCGCTCGTCGCGGCCCTCGTATTGAAACCGCCCAGTCGAGCCGCAGTGCTCTTTCTGTCTACGTTGGTGACTCTGATGGCGGTCGGCGACGCGCTCGTGCGGCTCTTCGTTCCGGAAGGCGAGCACATCTGGATGACGCCCTGTCTCGCCGTCCTCTTTTCGGTGTACCTGATTCACCGCCTCTTCTTCCGTGAGGGACGACGGCCGACTCTCCCGCCTGCGGAAACCGATGTGCCGGGAAGCGAGTCGCTCCGCGGTCCGCACCTGGCCAAACGCGGCTCGACGGCAGGAGTTCGCTAGCCCTGTGACCACCACATTCGACCGCTATTTGATCGTCCGCTATCTCCAGATCTTCGTGATCTTGTACGTCAGCATGTTCGGGCTCTTCGTCGTCATCGACGGATTCTCGAATCTCGACGAATTTCAGGACCACGCAAAAAGCGCCTTCGGCCTGCTCGCGCTGATGGGCACCTACTACGCGAATCAATCGACTCTGTTCCTGGATATGTGCGGTCCGATTCTGACCGTCGTCGACGCGATGGTGGTCTTTGCGCTGCTCATGCGGCAGTCAGAGCTGCATCCGATTCTTGCCGCCGGCGTGCCCGCCTGGCGACTGTTGGTGCCCATCATCATCAGCACGGCGCTGGTCAACGGCGTGATGTGCGTCAATCAGGAATTGATCATCCCTCGACTCGCCAACGTTCTGGCACCCGGTCGCGACGATCTTTTCAAGGGAATCATCCAGATCGAGCCCTTGACCGATCCCTCGACCGGCATCTACATCGACGGCCACGAGCTGTCGCTTAATCCGCAGCTTATCAGGGACGCGGAGTTTGTGCTCCCGTCACCCGAAATTGCCCTGTCGCCGACGTGCATTAAGGCCAGCGAAGCCCTCTACGTGCACGCCACCGCCAATCACGAGGCGGGATGGCTCTTGAAAAACGTCGATCGACCGTTCGCGAAGCTGTCGCTCTCGACGGAAGGCAGCCAGCGAGTGCGTGGCTTAGAGGACAAGCCGAAGGAGATCTTCATCGTCAGCGACCTTCCGTTCGACCAGCTGTTCAATCGGCTGGGCAGCTCGAAACTGCTCTCGACCTCGGAGCTGATCTATCGGCTGCGCAGCCCGGCGTTCGACCAGTCGACGGCACGCCTCTCCCAAACCCTTCACGCCCGGCTGGTGCGACCGCTCGCCAATTTGCTGGCGATGCTCGTCTCGATCCCGCTGATTCTGCGCAAGGAAAGCCGCGGCTTGATCGCCAACATGGCAATCGCCTCGGGAGTGTTAGGGGCGATGCTGGGGCTTTCTGAAGGAATCGCCTTCTGCGGACAGTCGGGCGTATTGCCGCCGGAACTGTCCGCCTGGATTCCGGTGATCGCGACCGGAATGCTGTTCGCCTGGCTCACGCCTTACATGCAAACCTGAGGCGGATCCCTCGCGCGTGGGAGCACGGCCTGTTCGCCGTGCAAACGATTTCATTTCGGGATTTGGTAGAAGAGCACTTCCTTTCTTTCACGATTCGCCAGCGCCAAGAGGCGGCTGTCGGGCGAAAATGTGATTCCGGTCACCGCCATCTCATTGTGAGGAATTCGGAGTATCGGATCACAGCTGGGGATTCGAACGACTTCGGCGGCCCGCTTGCCACAAGACGCCGCGAGCTGGCCGTTGTTGGAGACATCCAAGAACTGAGGGACGACGAGATCAACTCCGTACGGCGGGCGCTCCACGGCACGTGAG
>DASZIA010000657.1:0-13487 GCA_035949535.1 Planctomycetaceae bacterium
GCGATCAATTCGGCGGCCTGACGGGCCACCACCAACTCTTCGTTTGTCGGCACCACCCAAACCTCCACGCGGCTGTCGGCGCCGGAGATTCTTGTCTCGCCTTTGACCGACGCGTTGCGAGTTGCGTCGAGCCGCAGGCCGGCCCATTCCAGATCGCGGCACACCCCGGTGCGGACGCGCTGGCTGTTTTCGCCGATCCCTCCGGTGAACACGACGGCGTCAGCCCCGCCCAACACGACCAAATAGGCACCGACGTAATGGCGGATCGACGCGACAATGGCGTTGAGCGCGAGTTCGGCTCGCGCGTGCCCCTTGGCCGCAGCCTCTTCCAGGTCGCGAACATCGCCGCTGAGCCCGCTGATGCCCAAGAGCCCACTCCGCTCGGCCAGTTCCGCGAGCAGAGTCTCGAGACTCTTGCCGGTTGCCTGCATCAAGACGGGCAGCGCGAAAGGATCGAAGTCGCCGACGCGGTTGTTGTGCGGCAGGCCGGTTTGCGGGCTCATCCCCATGCTGGTCGCAAGCGACTTGCCGGCACGGATCGCACACAGCGAGTTGCTCCCTCCCAAGTGACACGAAATCACGCGGAGATCGTGACGCTCGAGAATTTCACCGATCCGGCCGGCAATGTAGCGGTGGCTGGCTCCGTGAAAGCCCCAACGCTGCACGTCGTGCTCGGTCTTCCACTCGTACGGGACCGCGTAGATCCGTTCGGCCTCGGGGATCGTTTCGTGGAAGCCCGTTTCGAGAGCCGCGACCAGCGGGATTTCCGGAAAGGCCTTTCGCAGCTCGCGCATCGCCCGCGCGTACGGCGGATTGTGCGCGGGCGCGACGGTGGCCAGCGATTCCATCGCCGCCAAAAGCTCGTCGTCGACCACTCGCACCCCGCTGAGTCGTCCAGCAAAAACCGCTTTGAAACCGATCGCGGCCACTTCGCTCACCGATGCCACGCAGCCCGATTCGGAATTCGTCAACTGGTCGAGGCAGATCCGCACGGCTTCCGCATGATCGGCGCAGCGCCGCGTCGTTTCGTCCCGCTTGTCGCCGATTTGCACAAAGCAGTTCCCTGCCGACTTGCCGATCCGATCGATGCCGCCCCGCGCGAGCTGTGTCTCGCCGGGCAGATCGAACAGCCGGTACTTGAAGCTGGTCGAGCCCAAGTTGGCGACGAGGATTTTCATGTACGCATCCGCGCGAAGCTGTAGGGCAGGCTGTGCCTGCCGCGGCTTCAGGATCATGCGAATCCATTTTCGGCAGGCACAGCCTGCCCTACTTCGACTAGATAAACTTCTCCATCAGCCCCGGCTCGGGACGCGGAATGAGGTGCGCGCTCACCAACTCACCGGACGCCGTGGCCGCCGCGGCGCCCGCGTCCACCGCAGCCCGCACCGAGCCGACGTCGCCCCGAATGACGGTTGTCACGTAGGCTCCGCCGATCTGAATCTGTTTCACCAGTTTCACGTTGGCCGCCTTGAGCATGGTGTCGGCCGCTTCGATCTGGGCGACGAGCCCCTTCGTTTCGATCAATCCAATGGCTTCGTTCATGGGTTCTCCAAAAGGCTCCGTCGCACGGAGGTGCGAATATCTGGATTCTCAGAGCCGCGACCGTGAGGGAGCGGGGTATCAACCGTCGGTCCTATAACCCGCTTGCTGACGCGCGCGGCTCCCAAAGCACGTCGGCTCAAATCTCCTGTCTTTGCTTCGAATCAGGCGCTCGCCTTCTTGGGAAGCACGCCGGCCAACTCCTCGTGCGGACGCGGAATGACCTGCACGCTGACGACCTCGCCGATCTTTCCCGCGGCGCTCGCGCCCGCATCGACGGCCGCTTTCACCGCGGCCACGTCGCCGACGACGAAGGCCGTGACCAGGCCGCTGCCGACCTTTTCCCAGCCGACCATCTGCACGTTGGCCGCCTTCAGCATCGAGTCGGCGGCCTCAATCAACGCCACGAGCCCCTTGGTCTCGATCATCCCCAGGGCTTCCATCACTTTCGCCATAACCAATCTCCCGTAGGGTGTGACAAGTCCGCGGCAGGCGGACGCGGGCACACCGTTCTTAAGGACCAATTGAAAAAGTGTCTTGAACGCGCTTCTGTTGTGAGTTGCCGCTCAATGCTGACACTGGCATCCATGCGGCTTGACCAACTCCACTGCGGTCGCGCCCTCCAGGTTGACGGCGTTCCCTTCGTCCGTATCCAAATGCACCTCGAGCTTGATTTTGTCTCCGGCGCGAATCACCAAATCCTCGAGCACCGATGTGCAGCCTTGCGAAACGATCCGCAGATTCATCGAGTCGCCGTTCTTCACGCCGTAGTGCGCCAGGTCGGCCGGACCCATATGCACGTGTCGCATCGCCCGGATCACGCCTTGCTTCAGCTCGACCACCCCGGCCGGCCCGACGAGAACGCAGCCGGGCGTGTCGGCCAGATCGCCGCTGATCCGCACGGGCAGCTCGATTCCCAGCGAGATTCCGTCGGTGAATGCCAGCTCGACCTGAGAGTCTCCGCGGCAGGGACCGAGCACGCGCACGTTGGGAATCATCCGCATTCGCGGTCCCACGACGGCGACCATCTCCTTCGCGGCATAGAAGCCGTCTTGGTAAAGCGGCTTGATGGGCTCAAGCTCGGCCTTGCCAAACAGAATTCGAACATGCTCATCGGTCAGATGCACGTGCCGCGCGGAGATATTGACGACGAGCGGATTGGGTTTCGCGTGGCCGTCCCGTGCGCCGAATTGCCGCGAGACGACGTCGCGCACAATCCGTTCGATGTCGGCGCGATTGATCGTCGCGCGACCTGACTGCGTGTTGGCCATTACGGTCGCCATGCGCTACTTTCCCGCCACGGTTAGCTGGATCCCCGCCCGCCGCACAATTTCCCTCCACTCGTCGGTGATTCCCTCGTCGACGACGAGCCGGTCGACGACGTCGAGCGGGCAGAGGTGCGCGAGGGCCGAATGGCCAAGCTTCGAGCTGTCGGACACGACGATGAGTTCTTCCGCCGAGTCGATCATCTGCCTTTCGGTCTCCACCAGAAGGGCGTTGCTGTTAAATAGTCCCGCGGCGGTGATCCCGCCGGCGCTCACGAACAGCCGCCGGGCGTGAATGCTCTTGAGCGCCGCCACCGCGATCGGTCCCAGGTTGACCCCCGTTTTCGGGTACAAAAATCCGCCAATCACGATCAACTCAGTCTGGGGAGAATTCACCAGGATGTTGACGATGGGCAGGGAGTTTGTGACGACCTGTAGCGGCTTACCGACGAGATGCTTGGCGACTTCGAGGGTCGTTGTCCCGCCGTCGAGCAGGACCGTTTCCCCCGGCTCGACGAGAGCGGCCGCTACAGCCGCGATGTGCTCCTTTTGTTCTTTGGCACGAGTCCCGCGAACTTCAAACGGGGTGATCGAGTCGCCGACATAAGCGGCTCCGCCTCGGGTGCGGCGAATCTGTCCAATTCCGTCAAGATAATCCAAATCCCGTCGCACCGTCGATTCGCTCGCGCCCACGCGTTCGACAAGCTCGGAGAGGGCGACAAACCCACTTTTTTCGGTGATTTCGAGGATTTGTAGCCGCCTTTGATCGACGAGCATCCTGCGCCGACCTCCATTTTCACGATGGGTCCCGTGATAGGATACTCCAAAAATCGCGCAATATCAATCAGATTACGTCGTAATCAATCATAACAAGCCACAACGGGGGTCTTGGACTCTGGGTAGCGGTTTGTTTTCGGCTGCTAGAGATCCGTCAGCCGCGGGAGGACGCCTCGTCGAGGATTCGCACTCGGCTTTCGCTCACGACCAGCCGCGCGTCGGCAAAGAGCCGGATGGCCTCGGGATACGCCTGGCATTCGGCCTGGAAAACACGGGCGGCCAGGGTTTGAGCGGTGTCATTCTCGAGCACCGGGACCGACTTTTGAACGATGATCGGGCCGTGATCGTAGAGATTGTCGGCGAAGTGCACCGTGCAACCGCTCACCTTGCATCCCCGGGCGAGCACCGCCTCGTGCACCTTGATCCCGTATAGCCCTTTCCCGCAAAATGAAGGGATTAGAGCCGGGTGAATGTTCATCACCCGATTCTCGAAATCGGGCGGCACGCGGACCAGGCACAAAAAACCGGCCAGAATCACGAGATCCACCTCGGCCTCGCGGAGCAGCGAAAAGAGCCGCTCGCTGAATTCCTCGGTGGTCTTAAAGCTCTTTCGCGAAACGGTTTCCGCGCGGAGTTCGGAGTTCCGGGCGATCTGCAACCCGCCGCAGTCGGGACGGCTCGCGATCACCATCGGAAACTCGGCCTGGAGGAGGCCGTCGTCGCGGCATTTGAGGAGATTCGCGAGGCTTGAGCCTCCGCCCGAGATCAGCACTCCGAGTCGAATCGGCCGTTGCAGCGGCTCAGACAAGGGGCGAATCTCATGGTTTTCGATCAAAGAACCCGTCCTGATAAAGGCTTGCCATTCCGCCTTCGCCGACCGACTCGATCGAAGCTAATCGCTGAGGGTCGGGGAGGCAACCAGGACCGTGTGCGACGAGGGCGTCGGCAGCCGAATCCTTCGAAGCGCAAAACCTTTACGACGATTGCCTGCTGCAGGTAAAAGTTGACACACTATGCGATTTCCCTATAATCCCCCGGCAAGCAAACCACGAAAACTCAAGCGGTTGTTCGAAGGTCGCGAGGGCCGATTGGCTGCACAAGCGCCAAGCGGTTCCGGTTCAATGTTGAGCCGTGCGTTCGAGCCCCGCAGATTTGCAAATAGGGATTCCCAATGGCTCAAGGACTTCAGGAATTTACAGATGCCAACTTTAAGGCCGAGGTGCTCGATTCCAGTCAGCCGGTGCTTGTCGACTTTTGGGCTCCGTGGTGCGGACCCTGTCTGCGTCTGGCGCCGACGATCGAAGAGCTGGCCGGCGAGTTCGCGGGCAAGGTGCGCATCGGCAAGATGAACACCGACGAAAACAACGTCACGCCGACCCAATACAACATCCAGGGCATTCCGACGGTGATCTTGTTCAAAGGGGGCAAGGCCGTCGATCGACAGGTCGGACTGGTGCCCAAGGACAAGCTCGTCTCGCTTTTGAACAATCACTCCTAAGTCCGCGGTCGGACCGAGCCGATGGATCGGCTCGCGTTGATCTCGCCGATTCAGTTTGGCCCTAAACTCGCTGGTCAAACTGGCTCGCCTTAGCTCGCCGAGGGGAAAGGATTCCCAAATGAGCGATCCTGTTCGCAGTCAACGCGACCGGACTTCGCCTCCCCTGCCGACGGGCCCCACCACCTCTTTCTTGCGCCGCCTCGCCGGCCAACTCCTCGACGCGAAGCAGGCGGCCGAGCCGGCCGCTGACGACGCCGAATCCGAGATCACGCAGCGGCGCATCGACCGCGCCCACACTCCCACGCCTCCGCGGAGCGGCGCGGATCCCGCCCGAGCTCCGGCCGCGAGCCCTGGATTAACGCCCACCACAGAGCGGCCGCAGGGTAGCCAAAGCGCTCTACAGTCCCCGCCTTTTTCGCGGCGTGAAGAAGAGGTCCTGCGCCAGACGGGCCAGATCGCCGCCCATCTCCGCACCGAACGCGAGGAAATCGAGCGTCGGGAATCGGCGCTGCACGAGCAACATGCGCTCTTGGACCAGGAATGGCGCAACGCTCGCCTCTGGGTGCAGGAATTCGAAGAAGACATGCTCAAGCGCCAGGCCGAGTGCAAGGCGCGCGAGGCGGCCCTCAACGAAAAGATCAACGCCTGCGAATCGCTGGTCAGCGACCTCGAAGAGCAAGAACGGCTGGTACTCGGGCTGCGGGATCAGATGTCGTCCGAACGAGCCGGGCTGCGAACGGTCGTCGAGCGCGACCTCGAGATCGAGCGGATCGCCATCCAACAGACGCAGGAGGCTCTTCAAGAAGAGCGCCGCGCTCTGGCGGAGGAAATCGAAAAACGCCGCCGCGAACGCGAGGAAATGGTCCGTTCGCTGCAGGGACAGCTTCAGAACGAGCGTGCCGCGCTGCGGGGTCAAATCGACGCACAACTTGCGGCCGAGCGAGCCGCCCTCGAAGCAGAGCGCGCCGCTTGGAACCGCCAACGGGCGCTTGAGGAAGAAGAACTCTCGAAGCGCCGCGACGTTGCCCAATCGGCGTCCGAGCGCGCTCAGGAAGAACTCCACGCGGTCCGGCGGCGCGAGTTCGACGAGTTGCGCCGCGAACGTCAGGCGTTCGAGGCACAAGATCTGGCGGCACGCCAATCGCTGGCGGCCGAACGCGAAAAACTCGACGCCGATCGGCGGCGGTTCTCGGAAGAACTGGCCGAGCTCAAGCGGATTCAGATCGAGGAGATCGATCGCGAACGGGCCTGCGTGCGGGAAGAGATCGATAGCTCGCGGCGGGAGCTGGACGCCGTCCGCACCCGCATCGAAGAAGACCTCAAGCAACGGGTCGAGGCCCGCGAGCTGAGCCTCCGCGACGAACAGAAGAAGCTCGAAGACCAGCACCGCGAACAGTTGAGCCGGCTCGAACAAGAGCGGAACCTGCTCGAGAATCGAGTCCGCTTTCAGCAGGAACATCTGCAGAAGGCGCGGCAGGAAGTCGAGGCCGCTCAGAACGAGCTGCGCCGGCAGCATCAGGCCGACCGCACCGATCTCGAGGAGCGGGAGGCCGCCTGGCGACTGCGTTACGAGCAGTTGACGCACGTCCGGGCCCTCGTCGAAGAACGCGAACAGTCGCTGGCCCGCGAGCAATCGCTCGAAACCGACCAGCGCCAGACTCGCGAAGCCGAGCTGAAAAGCCGCGAACAGGAATTCGTTCGCGAACGCGACGCCTGGATAGAATCGCGACAGGACCGGGAAGCGGAACTCGAGCGGCGCGAAACCCTCGTGGCCGCCGAAAGCGACCGGCTGGAAAAGCGTCGTGAGCGACTCGAGGGGCTGCGCTCGGAACTCGAGGAGACGCATCGAGCCACGCTCGAAATGCGGATGGCCATCGAAGAGGTCTGGGCACAACTCTCCGAGACGGCGGGAGTCGAGACGGCCAAGCGACGGCTCGCCGAAACCCAACGCCGCCTGCAGGACGACACCCAGCAAGCCCGCGACACGATCGAGCGGGACCGAAAGGAACTCGTTCTGCTGCAAGCGTCCGTGCAGTCACTGCGGCACGAGCTGGCGAAGGAGAGTCAGGACGCCGCCATCGCTGCCAAGGAGCGCCGTGAAGAGCTCGAACGCCAAAGCCGTGTTCTCTCGGACAACTCAGCAGGCTTGCGAACCCGCGAGGAGCAGCTGCACTCGATGCGCGAACAGTGGATCGGCGAGAAGATCGAGGTCGAACGAATTATTCGCGGACTCTTGATCCAGCTCGGCCAGCAGGCACCGCTGGAACAGCCGCCGCAGATCGACGCCAACCGCGCGGCATGATTCGTAGTTCTGATCTCTTCCGGCGAGCGTGGCGACCTCTCGCAAGAGACGGTGGGCCTTCGTCGCTTTCAGCGAACTCGGCCCACCCTACATCGCTTCGCCGCCGAGATTCCTAGAACCGTAGTCCGCCTTGGACGATGACGCCGCTAGTTACTTCAAATCCTTGCGGAGCCACGCGGAAGTCGACGTCGCGATGGAAGATCCACCCGCCTTCGAAGAAGTAGTCGAAGTTGCCGCGATCCTTGTTGACACCCAAGAGCGCCCGCCAGTCGGTGAAGGCCACCTGGTCGCGCTCGCCGACCAAGGGGTTGTAGATTTCGTAGGCTTCCGAATGATATTCGACGCGGCCGTAAAGCATCGTCTTGAAGCCCCACTCATCCCACAGGAACGTAGCCACGCGGAATTGCGGGAAGACGAGATCGAACTGCCAGTACGGATTCGGGCGATAGATCATGCCGGCCCAGGGAAGGAAACGCGTACTGAGCCGATCCCATTCCATGAATCCGATCACGAACGTCAGGTCGGGCTGCGGCGTGTAGAGGAAGGCGGCCCGAGCGTCCCAGTTGAATGCGTTCTTGGTCAGGCTCTTCTGAAAGTCGCTGTCGATCGACGGATTGAATCCGATCACCCCATTCCATTGTCCGGGAATCGCGGTCTTCAGCTCGAAATCCCAGCCGATGCGATGCAACGAGCCGGGAAGATTCGTGTTCGGAATGCCGGGCGGGCTCGACGGGCCCTCGAGCAGTCTCAAATCGTACTGTTGGATGAATGAAAAAATCAGCGGAGCCGGGTAGAGCGGCGCGACGTACTTCCAATCGAGGTCGAATGTGGCTTCGGCGAAATGCCCCCAACCATCCTTAGTAGACGAAAAGGGCATGCCGCCGATTTGGTATTGCTGCACCCAACCGGGACGGTTCGGCAACGGTCCGTTCGGAGTCGTCGGCACCATCGTCACGTCGGGCGTCAGCGACGGATAGGAGAAGGGACCGCCGGCAAACGGAGCAACAACTCCCCCCGGCGGGGCGCCATACGGCGATCCCATGATCGGCGCAGGATAACCCGGCGCCGCGTAAGTCGGAGTCTGTCCGCATGAGCTGCAGCCCGGCGCGCCGGGGCCCGGCTGCGCCAAAAGCGGCGGCTGATATTGAGATGCGGCTGGCATTCCGTCGGGGCCCAGCACGACCGGCGGAGCCATCGCTTCCTGACCCGGGGCGAGTGCGGAAACGGTCATCACTCCGTCGACCGATTGTTCCAGCGGCGAACCGACATACGGAGCCGGACTGCCGGGCATCGCGGGATTATCGTCGGCCAGCAGGGGGCCGGCCGAGACGATGAGCACGCAGACGATGAGGTGTAATTTCACGTCGTGACCTGTTTTGCGGGAACGGGGTTGACGATCGTGTGATGGGCTTGAAATTGCTTCAATTCGCGAAATTCCGAGTCGGCGGCCCGCCTACGGATTGCGTGATTGAAATGCGCCGGAAGGGGCGACTTCGAATTGAGAAATGAGGGGCGAAATCTCGCCGATGACCGCCCAGCCGTCAACCTCAACTCGGCCCGAATGAGCCGCTGAAGAGGCAAAATCCGCCGAATTTCTCGCCAAGCCCTGCTGACTACGCAAAAAGAGCTGTGGGCGGACACTTTCCTTCAAGAATCAGCGGGGGAGCCGCGCATTCCTGGCCGGTGACGCGGCCGCGCGAAATCGAGCAACGTGGCAAAACTCGGCCACTCGCGAAGGCTGGCCTCACTCGGGGCGAGGAGTCGGAACGGTCGACTAGGACGAGCGTCGGCGACACGCGCTCGAGACCGAACGCTCGTCGCAGCGGACTATGATTTGTGGTAGCCGAGGCCGGCGATCACGTCGTACAGCTCTTCAAACGTGATGAACCGGCGGCGGTGCCGCAGCTTGTACTGATCGATCGCCATTGCCAGCTCGTTGACTTCCTGACGGGAGGAGTCATACGCGTTGGAAAACTGGCGGCGTTCCAGGCCGTTCGTCCACGGACTCGCGGGAATGTCGCGGCGATCGACAAACGGAGCCGGCTTTTGTTCGAGTCCCTGTTCCATTTACGATACCTCTAAGCTCAACGTCCGACGTGCTCGAGGCACATCAACAATCCGGTCGCCCGGCGAGCGCCAATAGCATCTGTCGGCACGCAGCCGTCAAAATTTAGACCCGAAATGGCGTACGGGCAAACTCTTTTCAGCCGGGAATCGCCGCACACAAATTGCGAGTTCCGTTTTGCATCAAAAACCCGATTGTGCGGAATCGCCTGCCTGTCAGTGTCGACTCAGACGAGTGGGTGGCACTGGCGGCTTGCCCGCCAGTGTGCCTTGGGGAAGCCTGCGAGAAGACCACTGGCGGACAAGCCGCCAGTGCCACCCGATCCCGTGGGTTTCTAGTGGAATGAGCGCAGGATCGGATTTAGAAACATGACCCAGCGAATCGCTATTCTTGGCAGCGGCGGCATGGCAACGGCTTGTAGCGTGCTGCTTTCCGAGCGTTCGCGCTGCGAGGTGCGCATCTGGACGCGGTCCCCCGAACGAGCGTTCGAGCTGCTTCGCGATAAAGAAAATCGCAAGCTGCTCCCGGGAGTGCCAATTCCCGCCGGCGTGCAGATCTCGGGCGACATCTCCGAAGTCGTGGACAAAGCCGAATTGATCGTCGCCGCCATTCCAACTCGCTTCCTTCGCGACACGCTGACGCCCCTTGCCGGACAGATCCCAGCAGGACTGCCGGTGGTCAGCGTCGCCAAAGGTTTGGAGATCGGCACCCTGATGCGGCCGAGCCAGATCATCGTCGACGTGCTCGGCCTCCGCGAAGTGGCCGCACTCGGCGGCCCCAGCCACGCCGAGGAGATCGCGCGCCGCATGCCGGCCGGAGTCGTGGCCGCCTCGTCCAACCGCCCACTGGCCGAGTGGGTCCAAGACCTGTTCAACACCGATCGGTTCCGCGTCTATACGAATGCCGACATCGTCGGCGTCGAACTGGCCGGCGCGATCAAGAACGTGATCGCCATCGCGGCCGGCATCTGCGACGGCCTGGGCTTCGGCGACAACGCCAAGAGCGGCCTCGTCACACGCGGCCTGGTCGAGATGATCCGCTTCGGCACGGCACTGGGAGCCGAGGCGGAAACCTTCAACGGTCTCGCCGGCCTGGGCGATCTCGTTACGACCTGTTTCTCCCGCCATAGCCGCAACCGTCACGTCGGCGAATGCCTCGGCAAGGGCCAGCCCCTCGACCAAATCGTCGCCGAAATGAGCGGCATCGCCGAAGGCATCACCACCACGCGGAGCATCGCCGAACTGGCCTGCCAACGCGGCATCGAAATGCCGATCGCGGCCGAAGTCTACGCCGTCCTCTTCGAGGAAAAGTCCCCCGCCGAAGCCACAACCTCTCTGATGTTGCGTCCCCCCAAGGACGAACGGCAGGGGCACGCCCCTGCACCCGGTGCGGTTCGCCCGACATCCGACTGAGACGCTGCTTGCCGCGGCGACGATACTCCGCAAAGAGCCGCGCACGCAGTAAGCGGTTCTTCATCCATCGAGTCGATCGTCCGGCCCAAACCGCTGGGACCGAATGGCGGGTCTCCTATTCAGCGAAAGAGTCCAGTCCCACGGGTTTGTTCTCCTAAGTCGTTTCGCAAACCGGCATTACATTGGGACAAGTTGCAATTTATGAAGTTGTCCCACCCTTCGAGTGTGTCCCGTCGCGGGGGGACTCCGGGAATTCGATTGGGTGCCATGGCTGAGACGTTTCGGCTCAGCCATGCTCTTCACCACAGTTATTACGCTTGCTCAATTGCAACGAACATCACCTACCGGGAAGAGCACGGCTGAGCGGCAGCCGCTCAGCCATGGCACCCAAACGCGCGCAGGAAACGGGTTCGTGTCCCGTCCCACCATTCGCCCTACATGAGACGGGGCCGGTTGGGGACTGCCATTTCGCGGAAGTGTCCCGTCCCACCGTTTGCTTCTCCTAAGTCGTTTTGACAACGGGCATTAAATTGGGACAAGTTGTCGTTCCGCGAAGTTGTCCCACCCCTGTGCGAACGTGTCCCGTCCCCGGTCAGTCCCGTGTGTCGCCCCGTGTCGCGTACCACCGTCTCGCCCCGTCCCATGGCCTCATGTCCCTCGTGTCCCGTCCCAGCCCCAACGGGGCGAGATTCTAAAGCCCAGGTCGGAAGCGCAGCGCAGGCCTGGGATCTCAGCGACCCCCCATCCGCCTCGTCCAAAGCCCCATCGGGGCGAGACAAATCCGCATCAGCGCGCACCGGTTCCTGGCCCGTGCACCGCCTCCCTGGCCGCGCGCAGCACGTCCTTCTCTCAGCCTACCAGCAAATCCCCGGCGCGCGGAGCCCGTGTTTCTATGGCCGTGTAAACAACTCGGAAAATTTCCTGCCGCAAGTCTTGGTTCAAAAGGTGGCAGCTCCTGCCACCTTATTTTGGTCGAAGGCCTGGCAGCCACGGCGAGGCGCGCGGGTGCCACTGGCGGCAGCTTTGGGCCGCCAGTGCTCTTTAGCGGAGCGGAGCTCGGGGCGAAGACACTGGCGGGTCAGAGCGCCCGCCAGTGGCACCCACAAATCTGGAGTGGACGGTCTAGGAGGATGGACCGTGAGGGCCGGTCGTGGTCGCCGGTCCGGAGACGTGTTAGAAGAAGTCCATGTCCGATAAGCCCGCGCCCCGCGTGCGTGTGATGCCACCTGTCTACCTGCTGGCGGCAATCGTGGCGATGGCCGCGCTCGACTGGCTTTTGCCCGTTGGCGCTGCGCTGCCGACGCCTGGGAGATGGTTGGGCCTGTCTCCCTTGATCGGCGGGCTTCTGTTCGGGGGTCTGGCCGCGAGCCGTTTCCGCAAGCACCAAACGACGATCAAGCCCGGCCAGGTCTCCAACCGCTTGATGATCGACGGGCCGTATCGTTTTACCCGCAACCCCATCTACGTGGGCATGGTGCTCGTGCTGGCCGGAGTCGCGCTGCTGCTCGGGGGCTTCGCGGCGTGGTTCGTCTTGCCCGTCTTCATCTGGTTGATCGCCCGCAACGTGATTCCGGTCGAAGAGTCGATGCTCGAAGAGCGCTTCGGGCAAGAGTACCACGACTACCGCGCCAGAGTGCGGCGGTGGATCTGACGGCGCATGGCCGAGGCGGGTTGTCGTTCTGTGAACGAAGAGGCGAGCGGCCCTTGTGGACCGCCCGCCCGTCACATGACGTTCGCCTCACGGCGTCAATCGCTCGCGTGATTGGCCGCTTCCACTTGCTTCAAAATCCCGGAGAGGTTGTAGGTCTCGGGGGCCTGCAGCGGCGGAAACTCCTTGTAAGACATCAGGTGCTTGTACCAGAGCTGCTGTCCGATCGGCAGCATGTTCCAGTCGTATTGGAACGCGGTCACCGGACCGCCAAGTGCGCCACCCAAGCTCATCGCACTCTTCTGGTCGAGGCCGACGGCCTGCTCGAATGGATCGCGCTTGATGTTGTCGACCAGAGTAAAGTGAAACGGGACGAGCGGCATAATCCAACCAGCCGGACCCGGCTGCGACATCGTGTAATACATCTTCCAGTTCTTGTAGCGCACCGCAGATGGCGTTGAGCCCGAGAAATAGAAGAAGTAATCGCGCGCCGACTTTTCGGACTTGCCTTCGAGATAGTCAAGCTGATTGACGCCGTCGAGCGTGGTCTTGACGATGCCGGGGTACTTGCCCTCCTCGATCTGCTTCTTTAGATCGTTGGCCTTCGGCCCGCCGGCGATTTCCACCAACGTGGGCAGCCAGTCGAGTGCCGCGAACAGCTGATTCTTGACCGTGCCTGGCTTAATGTGACCCGGCCAGCGGACTACGCATGGTGCGCGGTAGCCGCCTTCCCAGGCCTCGCCTTTTTGGCCCTTGAAGGGCGTCACACCGCCATCGGGATAGGAGATCGCCTCGGCACCGTTGTCGGTGGTGAAGACGACGATTGTGTTGTCGAGTTCGCCCATGTCTTCCAGTTTTTTGAGGACGTAGCCGATGTTGTCGTCCATCTGCTTCATGCCGGCTTCGTTGACGCCCCAATCCTTGCCGCCCGGCTCGCCGACCATGGACATGTACTTATCCGACAACACGGTCGTGACGTGC
>DASZIA010000658.1:0-4765 GCA_035949535.1 Planctomycetaceae bacterium
GGCCGCATTCGAAGCGCGAATTGCCCGAGGCGAAACGATCGAGCCCGGCGACTGGATGCCCAACGAGTACCGGCGCCAGCTCCTGCGGATGATGTCGCAGCATGCGCACAGCGAAATCGTGGGCATGCTGCCGGAGGGGGAGTGGATCACCCGGGCTCCGTCTCTCAAGCGCAAGCTCGTGCTGTTGGCCAAAGTGCAGGACGAAGGAGGACACGGACAGTACCTCTACGATGCGGCCGAATCGCTGGGAGCCTCTCGCGAAGAAATGATCGAGGCGCTCCACTCGGGGCGGGCGAAATACGCAAACGTGTTCAACTACCCGGTCCCGTCGTGGGCGGACGTCGGCATGATCGGTTGGCTCGTCGATCAGGCCGCGATCCTCAATCAATCGATGCTCGCCAAATGCTCCTATGGCCCTTATGCCCGCGCGATGCTCCGGATCTGCAGCGAGGAGACCTTCCACAAAAAGCAGGGGCAGGAGCTGGTGATCATGCTGGCTCGCGGCACTCCCGAGCAACACGCCATGGCGCAAGAGGCCCTCAATCGCTGGTGGTGGCCGACGCTGATGCAGTTCGGCTATCCCGACGCGGAATCGCCGCACACGGCGACGCTCAAGCGCTGGGGCGTGAAAACGAAAACCAATGACGAGCTGCGCGAGCAATTTATCCGGGAGATCGTTCCCGAGCTGCGGCTCTTGGGCTTGGAGCCGCCCGATCCAGAGCTGAGATTCGATGAAGCGACCGGACGCTGGGTGCATGGTCCCATCGACTATGACGAGCTGAAGCGGGTCGTGAACGGGGACGGGCCGTGCAACAAAGCTCGCCTGGGAGCACGGATCAAAGCACACGAAGACGGAACCTGGGTGCGCGAGGCCCTGCTCGCGTACAACAGCAAGCAAAAGCACAAACGCGAATTGAGCGAAGCGCACGCATGACCGACACGCAATGGCCCGTCTACCAGGTCTTCGAGCGGCCGGCTATTGGCCGTCCCATGCGGGCCGCCGGCTCCGTTCACGCCGCCGACGCTGAAATGGCCCTGCAGAATGCGTGGGCCGTCTATGGTCGCCGCCCGACGGCCGTCGCCCTGTGGGTCGTCCCGCGTAGCATCGTGCTGATGAGGTCTAGGGAGGAGCTGAGTAGGGGCGGTCTCGAGACCCTCTCCCATTCCGATGGGAGAGGGCAGGGTGAGCGCTCTTCTGAACAGACCTACTGCGTCTTCCGCAGGTCCACCGCCAAGATCATCTACGAAGAGGCAGATGCGATTGTGGCCGCGACCGCGGAGCAGGCTCTGGACCGGGCCGTCGCACAGTTCAATGGCGAAGACTGGCAGGCCTGCTGGGTCTTTCCGGTCGCGGCCGTCACTTCCAGCGAATCGACTCGGGGGGAATGCTCGTTCGCCCAACAATACAAGTGGTTTCGCGATCACAAGTCGTTCCCCGTCGGCGCCCTGCTTCGCGACGCACGAGAACACGCGGAGGAGACTGACGATGCTTGATGCCGGGCAGCGCGCGGCGCTCGACTCCAAGCTCCTCCGCCTGGGGGACGACGAGTTCCTTCTTGGCCACCGCAATTCCGAGTGGACGGGTCATGGACCGATCCTGGAAGAAGACATCGCCTTCGCGAACCTCGCGCTCGACGAGCTCGGGCACGGGATCCTCTGGTATCGCACCTTGGCGAGCCTCCGCGACGAGGTCCCCGAAACCTATCCAGACAAGTTGGTCTACCAGCGAACGGCGCGCGAGTTCCAGAATGCGGACGTCGTCGCGCTGCCGCATACCGACTGGGCATTCAGCATGCTGCGCCAGTTCCTGTTCGACGTCTACGAATCGATCCACGTCCCGGCTCTCGGGGCGAGCCTTTACCAGCCCGCTGCCGAGGTGGCTGCAAAGATCAAACAAGAAGAGGTCTATCACCTCTATCACACGAAGGCTTGGGTACAGCGACTCGGGCTCGGAACTGACGAGAGCCACCGCCGGATGCAGATCGCGCTCGACCAACTCTGGACGCCGTTTCATCAACTCTTCGCTAAGGAACCCGACGAATCGCTACTCATCGATGCGAGGATCATCCCGGACCTGCGGTTGGTTCACGTTGAGTGGAGTGACACGGTCGTACCGTTTCTCGAGTCGTGCTCGCTTTCTGTGCCGGACAACGCAGTCGTGCCCGCGATGCGACAATCCGCCGACGCCGAGACCATGGAGTCACTCATCGCCGAACTCCAACAGGTTTCAAGAATCGCGCCCGGCGCGGCTTGGTAATCGAAGCGGAATTGAGGATCGGCTGGGTGGCACTGGCGGCTTGTCCGGCTTGTCCGCCAGTGGAATTCGTGCGCATAACAAGGCTGCTGAGGCGAAAAGAAAACAAAACTGGCGGACAAGCCGCCAGTGCCACCCGATTCGTCGATTTAGGGAGGGCGAGCAATGACGACGATCACTCTGAAAAACTATGCGGAAGACCGATGGGTCGCAGGATCGGGCGAACTTGCTGAACTTCGCTCCGCCGTGACTGGCGACGTGGTCGCGATCACGTCGTCACGCGGGCTCGATTTCGCGGGAATGGCCCGCTTCGCCCGCGAGCAAGGTGGGCCGGCGCTCCGGGCGCTCACGTTCCACCAGCGGGCCGGCATGCTCAAGGCCCTTGCGGAAGCGCTCACCGCGCGCAAGCAGGAACTCTATGAACTTAGCTACGACACGGGAGCGACCAAAGGCGACACGTGGATCGACATCGACGGCGGCATCGGCACGTTCGCCGTCTATCAATCCAAGGGCCGTCGTGAGCTGCCCAATAATCGCATCCTGATCGACGGCAACGTCGAAGGCCTGTCGAAGGGCGGCACGTTCCAGGGCTTGCACGTCTTCACATCGCTGCAGGGCGTGGCCGTCCACATCAACGCCTTCAACTTCCCAGTCTGGGGAATGCTGGAAAAGCTCGCGCCGACGCTTCTCGCTGGCCTCCCCGCGATCGTTAAGCCGGCCAGTGCCACGGCCTGGCTCGCCGAAGCCGCCGTGCGGATCATGATCGAGGCCAACGTGCTGCCGAAGGGTGCGCTGCAGCTTGTGGCCGGTTCGCTCGGCGATCTGTTCGAGCATCTCACTTGCCAGGACGTCGTCTCTTTCACCGGCTCAGCCGAAACAGCGCAGAAGCTGCAATGTCATCCCGTGATCGCCCGCGAGAGCGTGCGGTTCATCGCCGAGCGGGATTCGCTCAATGCCTCGGTGCTAGGTCCCGACGCCAAACCCGACTCGCCCGAGTTCGATCTCTTTATCAAAGAGGTCGCGAAGGAAATGAGCGTGAAGGCAGGCCAAAAGTGCACGGCCATCCGCCGCGCCCTCGTCCCCGCTGCCCTGCTCGATGCGGCCCAAGACGCACTGAAATCCCGGCTCGACAAGATCACTGTCGGCAATCCGCGCGATGAAGCGACGCGAATGGGCGCGCTGGTCAGCCTCGCGCAGCGGGACGCAGTCCGCGCGAAGATTAAAGAACTTGCCAGCGAAGCCTCGATCGTTTACGGCGATCCCGAGCAAGTCAAAGTCAGCGGCGCCGACGCTCAGAAAGGCGCCTTTATCTCGCCGATCCTCTTGCGTTGCGAACACCCGTGGGAGGGGCGGGCTGTGCACGACGTCGAAGCCTTCGGCCCTGTTTCGACGCTGATGCCCTATCAGGACGGCGCGGACGCGATCGCGCTGGCCAATCGAGGCAAAGGGTCGCTCGTGATGAGCGTCTTCACCTACGACACCGCTTTTGCCCGCGAGGTCGTGCTGGGCTCGGGCGCTTTCCACGGGCGGATCGCCGTCATTGACCGCGACAGCGCCAAGGAATCGACCGGTCACGGCTCCCCCATGCCGCACATGGTGCACGGCGGACCGGGCCGCGCCGGCGGCGGCGAGGAACTGGGGGGCATTCGCGGCGTCACGCATTACATGCAGCGGACGGCCCTGCAAGGCAGCCCGCGCGTGCTGAGCGCGATCACCGAGCGCTACATCACCAACGCGCCGGTTCAACCGGCCGACCAGCACCCGTTCCGCCTCAAGTTCCACCAATTGCCCATCGGCTATCAACTAAAAACCAAGCCGCGCGAAATCACGATGGACGATATCGAGCACTTCGCCCGCTTTACCGGCGACACGTTCTACGCGCACCTCGACGAGGAGGCGGCTCGCGCCAACCCGCTCTTTGGCGGCCGCGTCGCGCACGGCTATCTGATTCTCTCCTTCGCAGCCGGCCTGTTCGTCGACCCCGCTCCCGGCCCGGTGCTGGCCAATTACGGGCTCGACAACCTGCGTTTCGTCAAACCTGTGAAGCCGGGCGAATCGATCCAAGTCGCCCTGACGGTGAAGGAAAAGACCCTGCGCAAGCCTGACCAGGGAGAAGTCCGCTGGGATGTCGTGGTAACCAACGGTGCGGGGGAAACGGTCGCGGCCTACGACCTGTTGACGATGAACGCCGCTTAGTCCTGACGCCTCACGGTCTTCGGAGAGTGCAAGTCACCCATTACGGTGACGCGCTCCGTCGAAGTTTGAGCGCCTGCCAGGCGACCGTCACGACCCATGCGCAATAAGCCGCCACCAAGAACCGATTCGTCCATCCGATGATTTCGATTCCGGGCGGAGTGATTCGATGTCGAGTCATCAGGGCGACGAGAGCGACTGCCAGCAGAACCAGACTCAACCAGGTGAGGCTGGCTGTCAGCAGGAGGACGGGCTTGGCAGCGGCCCATGCCTGAAGTCGACTCAAACGTACGCTGATTGACGTCGCGGCGATCGGCA
>DASZIA010000659.1:0-6999 GCA_035949535.1 Planctomycetaceae bacterium
CCCTTCCGCATTGCGCACGTCATCGAGAACAGTGATCGTCATGTTGCGGCGGCCGAGATTGCGATTGACCACCGTAATCCGATCGTCGAGCACGCGGTAACTCGAGGCGAATTGCCCGCCGTCGAAGATCAAGAGCCGCCCGAGTGGGTGCGACGTGTCGCGATCAGCAAACCGCAGCACCGGCGGACTCCCCTCGTGTTTTGGAGGCGCGATTCGGTGAGTCACGAGCGACTGGAGTTGTTCCTCGACCCAGGGCTTGACCACGTTGTCGTCCACTTCGAGCGATAGGTCACCGGTTGCCGCGACCTTCGTCTTGCCTGTGAACGCGCGGCCGTCGACGCTGCCGGCGATTTCGGCCGAAAATCCGGGGAAGTTTTCCCACGAGGCCCGCGCCGCGAGGGCCCGCTCGAACATTGCGACGGCTTCGGGATCGGCGCCCGTTCGCGTGAGCGGCCAGCGGAAGCCGATCGTCGCGAACTCACGGATCTCGGAATAGGCCGCACCTTTCCACTCGCCCGGCGTCTTCAAGACCGACTTCGCGTAGACGCAGTAGAAGCCGGGCGACGGCGGCTTCCAGACCGCTTTCCCGGCCGAGTCGGCTTTGACTTCCTCGTTGACGAGATCATCGTCGACGGTCGTAAAAGCCGCATTGGGGACCGGCTTGCCGTCGCGAAGCAACGAAAGGGTGACATGGTCGCCCTGGAAGGTTGCGTCGATTTCCAGCGGCGTGCCTGGGCGTGGACGCAACGCGGCGACGGCGGCGGGATCGCCCGCGACGGCCTTGGGGTAATAGCGCAAGAGGAACGGCACTTCGCGTTTGAGCACGCCGTATTCGAGGAAGCCCGTCACGCTGACGGGACCGGAAGACGGCAGCGAGGCGCGTAAGCGGTCGGCGCCCTGGCGCACAGTCAGCGGTTGAAACTTGCCGGGAGCCGATTGAACCGTGAGCGTCGCGCCGGCCACATTGCCGATGAAACGCGGATCGCCCGCGTCAGCCTTCTCGCTGAAGAAGACCTCGACCGTGCGTCCGGCTTCGGCCGGTTCGTTCACGCGAATGAATAGAAAATGGGCGTGCGCCAGAGCGCATGGGGCAAATAGACCTACGAGGAGCAGAACCGCAAATGTTCGTCGCCGCATAATCGTTCTCCCCAGGGGCACCCGCGTTTCCACTATCGTACGGACAGGTGAATCGCGCCGATAGTTCGCCCCCCGGGCGGCGACGACCGTCAGGCCTTTTCCGGCGTCTTGAGGTGGAATTCGCGGACTGAAAACAGAATCGCCGCGATCAGAGCGCTGGCCGCACTGGCTGCCAGCAGCACGATCAGGCACGTTCGGACTTGCGGATGAGCAAGAAGCCCGGGATCGGCCTGGACGTCGAATTGCCAGGCCTCGGCCGCAAGGTCGGTCGTGCGGGACGGATTGTTCGGCAGCGGGGTCAGGAATTGCATGCTGCGGTAGGCAATCAGCCGGGTGTAGTAGATCACGGTCGCGAGGCGGATGCTGAAGGGCAGGTTCGCAATGGCGCCCTCGAAAAGGGCCGCGTAGAGAATGCCGACGACCAGCGCCCGCTTTGTCAGCAAGCTGATCAACCCGAACAGGCAGCAATAAGCCACGACGGCCAAAGAGTGAATCCCCGCCGCCTGCAATGCCCGAGACGCGGCGTCTTTGAGACTTGTGTCACTCCCCAGATAGACGGCCGCATAAGTCAGAAACGTCAGCGCCACGACGAGAATCACGGTGGTCGTCAAGGTGGCGAACAGCTTCATGCCGTAGAGGGCCCACTTCGGAATCGGCCGGATGAGCAGATACGTCATCGTCTGCTCTTCTTGCTCGTCTCGCACGATTCCCGACGCGTAAATGAGGGCCACCAAAGGGAGAATCGCCTGGGGAATGAACATAAAGGCGAAGATGAATTCGAGCATGATCGAGGGGACGTCGGGGGCGGTGGCCCGCACCAGGATGACCAGTCCGGCGCACAACGCGCACATGCCGGCGATGACCATCCAGCGCTTGCCGTGCAGATGCTGCCGCAACGTTAAAGCGTAGGCCGTCCAGAGCGAAACAAATCGCGACGAACCAAACGAACCGCGATCGGACGCGACGTCAAAACTTTGAGGAGGCGAATCGACGACCGCTGCGGGTTTCATTTATTCACCAGGTACTTGAAGACGCTTTCGAGGGAGTCGTCGTCGGAGTAGACCTCCTTGATGGCCATCCCGTCTTCCAGCGACAGCGCCGGCAAGCGGCCGTAGAACGCGTCGGGCTTGTGCGTTTCGACCATCAATCCCTTCTCCCGCGCCAGCACGCGCACGCCTTCGACGTCGTCCCACTCGAGGATGCGTCCCGCCAGTTTGCGGTATTCGTCACAGATCAGCACGATGTGGTGGGGATGCTTGTCGATCAGATCGCGAATGTCCCGTACGTTCCCCTCGGCCACCAGCCGGCCGTGATTGAGCAGAATGATGTTCGGCGTGAGCGACTGCACCTCGTGCAACACGTGACTCGAGACCACCACGCTTTTCCCCTCGTTCCCCAACCGCTGGATGATGGTCATCAGGTCGTGCCGCGCGACCGGGTCGGTTCCCGTGAGCGGCTCGTCGAGGAACAGGACGCGCGGATCGTGCACGAGGGCCTGCGCGAGCTTCGTACGCTGCCGCATGCCTTTCGAGTAGCCGCGGACGGCCCGCCCCTGGTACTGCGTCATGCCGACCGACTCGATGGTCCGCTCGGTGGCATCGCGGGCCGTGGCACGGCTCAATCCGGCGAGCCGGGCGGAGGTGTAGACGAAATCCCAGCCGGTCATCCATTCATAAAAGGCGTCCTGTTCCGGGCACAGGCCGATCTGCCGATTGATCGACGAATTGTTCCAGACGCGCTGGCCCAATACGCGAACGCGGCCTTGGCTGGCATAAAGCTGGCCGGTGGCGAGCTGCAAAAATGTCGACTTGCCTGCTCCGTTGGGGCCGAGCAGGCCGGTGACTCCGGCCGGAACCCGCAGGGTCAGCTTGTTGATGCCGATGACGTTGCCGTACCACTTGGAAACCTGGTGGAACTCAACGATCGGCAACGTATCAGGGGCCGGGGTCATCTCAGGCGATCCAGCGAGCGGACGGAAAGGCTCAGGATGCACGCGGAAAGTCCGAAGAGTCCCGCCAGCACGCCGGCCGACCAATACCACGGATACTGCGGCCCGCTCCACTGAGCGACAAACCGTTTTCGCAAAGGCGGGGGCTGCACCTCGCTGAGCTTCTCCCAGCAGGCGTCGGTCCCCAATAGCTGTCGGCCGACGCGTGACAGGTTGGCGGTGTACGAGACGAGTGGCCTCCAGTCGCTCTTGGATGCGTCCAGTTGCTGCGTTTCGAATTCCGCCATCTGCGCTTCTTGCTCGGCCCGCAGCTCTTGCATCCGTCGGCGGCGCTCCTCGCGGCTCAGGCCCGCCTGCGCCTGTTGCGAGAGGTGAACCTGACGAAAATGGGCATTTCGATGCTGGACCACCTGGGTCGTCTCAAGCACGCCCGACACAATGTTGCTCACGATCCAAATGCTGAGCCAGAAGAGCGCCACGTAGCGCGAGTTTCGCGAGAGCGACGACAGGGCCAGGATCAACATCCCCGCGGACAAGATGATCACCACGCCGTACGCGACGCTAGCCAAGAGCAGTCGATAGGTGTCTCTGACGATGGTGATATCGAGGGTAAACAACAGGCCGAGTCCGTACGTGAGCAGGCAGGGCACGATGATTGCCAGCCCCAGAAACGCGGCGATCACTCCGAGCTTGCCTGCGAGATAATCAATGCGCCGCAGGGGCCGGGACAAATACAAGGGGAGCGCGTTGAAGCGCAGATCCTGGCTGATCAAGTTGGGCCCGACCAGAACAATCAAAATCATCGACAGGGTCAGCTCGACGGAGAGAAAGAAGTTGTAACACAGGGTCCAGATCTCGACACGGTAGTGCCGCGGATCGTCCACGACGCCCGGACTCAGGATCTGGGCCGTGACGAGAAATTGGACGATGGTCGTCACGAGGTCCGACTTGCGCTCCGCCAGTCCCCACAGGCACAACGCCGTCGCCAGACAGACGGCGGGCAACAGGGAGACCAGAAGCACGGCCCGGAAGACGCGGCCCTGCATGCCGATCCGCACTCCGTGACGGGTAATCGCCAGCCAGCGCCAGGCGTGACCCGACAGGTGGCCCTTCCAATGCTGATAGCCTTGATCGAAGATCGGCATCAGGCCTGCTCCAGCGCTTTCAAGAAGACTTCTTCGAGCGTGCTGCGCTGTGGCCGCAGGTTGCGAATCTGCACGCGCTCTTGGGCGGCAACCTCCCACAGCAATTGCTGCGTGCGACCGTCGGGAATTTGCACCAGCAGCGAGTCGTCCCGCATTTCGGCGCCGCACCCGAGAGCCGAGAGACGTTCGGCAAACGGACGAGCGTCGGCCTTGAGTCGCACCTCGAAGCTTCGGTTGTGCAGCTGTTTGAGCTGCTGAATGTTGCCTTCCGTCAGCAGCTTGCCCTTCCCGAGGACGATGATTTCATCACAGACCGATTCAACGTCCGGCAACAGGTGGCTGGAGAACAGCAGGCTCATCCCCTTGTTACGCACCAGGTCCTGCGCCAGCTCGAGCAAGTCTTCACGGCCGCGGGGATCCATGCCGTTAGTCGGCTCGTCGAGGATCAAGAGTTGCGGATCGTGGACGATAGCGGAGGCCAACTTGAGCCGCTGCTTCATTCCCGTCGAGTAGGTTTCGACCTTTCGGTAGCGTGCCTCGCCCAGTCCGACATAGTCGAGAACTTCGTGCGAGCGCTGCATCGCGTCTTTGGTCGACATGCCGACCAGCTCGCCCGCGTAGGTGACGAACTCGACCCCCACCACGTGGGGAAACAGGCATTCGTCCTCGGGGACAAAACCGACCGCCCGCCGGATGTCGAGCTGGCGGTGGCGAAAATCCATTCCCAAAACCTGGCCCGAGCCCCGATCGACGCGGGTGAGGCCCAACAGCGCACGGATCATGGTCGTCTTGCCCGAGCCGTTCGGCCCCAAGAGCCCGATGGCCCCTGCCGGCGCGGTGACCGACAAATTGTCGAGCGCGACGACCGAGCCGTAGGTCTTCGTCACGCTTTCGAACTGAAACAGCATAGGGGAGCGTTTCGCGCTAAGTTGGAGTCCCGGCTTTAGCCGGTCTTTTCGGCGATTCTAAACGGACCGGCTAAAAGCCGGGACTCCAACGTTAAGGTTTGATCGCCAGGACGGCATCGAGCGGGGACGGATTTCGGCTGCCGCTCACGCCGCGGAAACCGACTTTATGAAGCAGTTCGGCGTACTCCGAGAGAGTTCGTTCCTTGCCTTCCGTGCAGACGAGCATGTTGAGCGATTGCATCTGGGCCCAGCTCGGTCCCGATTTGTCGTCGTCGAGCAGCTTCTCCGCGACGAGCAAGCCGCCGCCGCTCGGCAGCCGCTCGAAGACGCGAGAGAGAAGTCGCAGAATCTTGGCTTCGGTCCAGTCGTGCAGGATGCGTCCCAGGCTGAACAGGTCGGCCGCGGGCAGCGGATCCTGAAAAAAGTCGCCGCCTTCAAATCGGATGCGGTCGGCGACGGGCGACGCGCCCACGATTTCCCGGGCGAGCGGCAGGGCTTCGGGCAGGTCGTAAATGGTCGCCGTTAGACCAGGATATTGTCGGCACGCGGCAATCGCCAGATGGCCCGTCCCCCCGCCCAGGTCAACCAGGTGCTTGAACGGTTTCAGGTCGAAGGCCGCCGCCACCTGCGGCGAGCTGATTTGACCGAAGCCGTGCATGCCCATCAGAAACTCGCGCAGCGACTCCTCGGTGCGGTAAAAGGCCGAAAACAGCGGGCCATCGAGTCCGTACGTCTGTTTCCAGCGGTTGGTTCCTTCGCGAACAGCGTCTTTCAGGTTGGCCCACATACTCCACATGACGTCGTTGGAATAGTTCACATAGCCCGTCAGTCGATCGGGACTCCGGCTGCACAAATAGGCCGACGCTTCGGAGGTATTCGCATATTCGGTCCCTTTCTTGGCCAACAATTTCAGACTCACGCACGCGTCGAGCAGCCGTTCCAGCGCGTCGGCGTTTACTCCCAATCTTTCGGCCAGAGCGGACGCGGACTGCGGCCCCTCGGCCACAGCGTCGAAGACGCCGAGCGAGACGGCATCGAACATGGTCTTCGACTGGCGAAACGCAATCAGGAGGGCCAGGATGTTTTGGGGATCGGGCTTGGCAGAGTTGTCGGCCATCGACGATTTCCAAGCAAGCGCGTTTGTGCCGGCGCGAGTTTAATACCAACGCTTCTCGGTCTTGCCGCTCGACGCGTCGATCCCCATTTTCAGGACCGACACCTCGATCGGGGTCAGCCGGGTAAACAGCTCGACGGTGATTCGCTCGAGTTGAGCGTCGATCGGTTCGATCGTCCGAACGAGCCCGCGGACCTCTTTTTCGAACCGCTGCACGACGTGGCGCAGCTTAATCTTGATCTGGTCCTGCGGATTCAGTCCGGGCGGCCCTTCCAGAATGAGTTGGCTCGTGGAGACTCCCCGCAAAACGGCATCGTAACCGGCACGCATCATGTCCATTTCGCGGATGATGCGCGCCGTCGTGCTCGCGCTCGGCCGGGCGTGTGGGCTGGGCTCATTTGCCGAAGGAGCCGGATCAGGCGTTTGGTCCGCGTCGCTCACGACCGGAACTCCTAAATCAGCGTGCGAGAAGGTCGATCCACCGCTTACTTCGTGCGCGGCTCTTAAGACGCAGTAGGCCCGCGTTCTCAGAGAATGAACTTGGTCAGGTCTTCGTTCGCCGTGATCGCTTCCAGCTTGTCGCGAACGTAATCGCCGTCGATCGTAATGGTCTTCTTCGCCGCGTCGGGAGCGGCAAAGCTCACGTCCTCGAGCAGCCGCTCGAGTAACGTATAGAGGCGTCGGGCGCCGATGTTTTGACTGGTCTGGTTGACGTGGTAGGCCATGTCGGCCAACGCCTCCACGCCT
>DASZIA010000660.1:0-5305 GCA_035949535.1 Planctomycetaceae bacterium
AAATCGGCGGCGCGCTGGGCGAGAACAACGTCGGCCAGGCAATGGCCAAACAGCAACGTTTGCTCGAGGAGTTGAAAAAGCTCGACCATCGACTGTCGCAGCGCCCGGAAGGCGACTTGAAGTCGGTCGTCGAGAAAATGAACACAGCCGAACAGCAGATCGACGCGCTCCGCAAGGATCAGGAGACGCTGCGCAAGCAAACGCAGAAAATGTCCGCGGATAAATCGCAGCAGACCGCTCCCGCCCTCGAGAAGCTGAGAAAAGAACAAAGCCGTCTGCGTGAAGGGGCCGAAGACCTGGCCCGGGAGCTGCGACGCTTGGGGACCGACGAACCCAGCACTTCGGCCAGCGAGGCCGCCGCGCACATGGCGCAGGCCGAGCAGCAGCTCGAGCAGCGCCAGACGTCTGAGACGCAGGGCGAACAGGGGCAGGCAGTCGAGCAGCTGAATCGGGCGCAGGCCGCGCTCCGCCAGGCCAAGCGCGAGGCCGCTTCGCAACTCGCCCAGCAATCGGCGGTCCGCATCGCCGACGAAATTGCCGGCCTCGTGGCGCGTCAAAAGAATGTCCTCGACGAGACAAAACGACTCGAGGCCGAGCGGACCCAGCAATCGAATTGGACTCGGGGCCAACTCCGTTCGGTGCAAACCATCGCACAGCTGGAACGACAACTTCAGGAGGAAACCGGACGCATTGCCGAGCGGCTCATGCCGGCGGAGGCTTATGCCTTCGTGCTGCGGCGCGGAGCCGAGGAAATCCAAGCGGCTGCCGACCGCCTCGGCCAGCGGTTGACCGATGCCAAGACCGTCTCTCTCGAAAGCGAGGCGTGGTCCCGCCTGCGGAATGTGGTTCAGGCTCTCAAGGCCGAAGCGAAGTCGCGGGCGTCTCAGCAGGAGCCCAAGCCCGAGGCCGCGGCCGGTCGCGACCGGGGGCAGAATGCCGAACCCCCGGTGCCCACCGTGGCTCAGCTTCAACTCTTGAAGATCGTGCAGCAAGATTTGCTGCGTCGCACCGGCGATCTCGATCGTCAGCGCAAGGAAACGCCCCAGAACCCGACGAGCGAATCGACCGACGAGCTTCAACGTCTGACGCGCGAGCAGGGCGAACTCGCCGGACTGATCGAGCGGCTGGCGGCCCAATTCTTTGAGGCGCGGGATGGCGAGCACCAGATCGCGCCGGCCCCTCCCCGGAAGGCCCAGTGATGCGTGGAACAGCCGTTGCGTTCGCCCTGATTTGGTTTCTGATCGGCTCGTTCGCTTTTCAGACCGATCGAGCGACGGCTTGGGCCTCGTCGACTCCGCCGACGAGAGGTCTTGGTGCAACGGCACCCAATCCGGTCGAGCCGATCGTCAAACGGATGAAGGCCGCACAAACTCGGCTCAAGGACGGGGACACAGGTCCCGATACACGCGGGATTCAGGAGCAGGTGGTCCAGGACCTCGAGAAACTGATCGACGCCGCCTCGCGACAGTCGGATTCCAGCCGCAGCTCCCAAAAATCGCCGCCCGGCAAGTCGCCGAAGGAATCTGAGAACGGGTCGCCGCAGCAGTCGCAGGCGGCGCCGCGGAGTGGAGCAGACGGGGCTTCGGCCACGACCGGCGGCGCCGCGCCTGGTCGACACGGCGGCGCGAGAACGCCCCGAGTGGGGCAGGCAAGAGTCGCGATTACCGGCCACGGTTCCCTCGTGCGCGAGGTCTGGGGACATCTGCCCCCGGCCGTGCGGGAACGCGTGCCCGTCAACTTCAGCGAGACGGTGCTGCCCGCCTACGACGAGTTGGTGCGCCGCTACTTCGAGGCCTTGTTGGAAGAATCGCCGCGAGGCAAGGGAGGCGCGCCAGGCTCCACAAATCCGCGGCCGCTCGACAAATGACCGGTGGGTCGTGCTGCTCGCCTGCCCGAGCGAGTCGGAGAATTCGGCCTCCCTCGCTTACGCGTCGGGTTAGTGGCGTTCCTCTACCAACCCGACGCGTGAGCGAGGGAGCCTTTAGTCCGACTTGAAGGGACCACGAGTGGCCGCGTTTCGCACCTATTTCCGGCGGCGTCGCGTCGATCTGGTGAGCGTCAGCCAGGCTGCCCCCAACCAGCGCGTCAGATCCGAAGCAATCAGCGCGGGTTCGGAAAGTGCCTTAGCAGCCAGGTCCCCCGCCAGGCCGTGCAAGTAGACGCCGAGTTGGGCCGCCTCGAAGGGGGCCGTTTTCTGCGCCAAGAGGGCGGCTATTAATCCGGTGAGCACGTCACCGCAACCTCCGGTCGCCATGCCGCTGTTGCCCGTGGAATTCACCGCGAGGCGGCGGCCGTCGGTAATGAGCGTTCGGTGCCCCTTGAGGACGAGCACCAGCTTGTGTTCGGCGGCGAATTGTGCCGCCAGCGTTTCGCGGTTCTTTTCGACGGTTGCGATTTCGCTCGCGATCAAGCGGGCAAATTCTCCCGGGTGGGGTGTTAAAACGCGAGGCGGGGGCGCATCGCTTCGCCGAGCTCGAGACTTCAGAGCCGCCGGGTGTGTTGCGAGCAGATTGAGCGCGTCGGCATCGAAGACACCCGGCCGATCGACAGCGTCGAAAAGCCAGCGGACGAGACCAGCCAGATCTGGCGATTGTCCCAGGCCCGGCCCAACCGCGATTGTCGTCTGCGACGGAAGCGCCGCTTCGAGCACGGCGCGCGCGGCCTGACTGATTTTGCCCGTCGTGTCCTCGGGCAGAGGCACCGTGAGATAGGACGGCTCGACTCCAGCGACAATCGGCAGGATCCCGGCGGGTGCCGCGACTGTCACCAGCCCCGCACCGCCTCTCAGCGCCCCCAAGCCGGCCAGGCAAGCGGCACCGCTCATCCCGCGGCTGCCGGCCACGATCAGCACGCGCCCAAAGGTCCCCTTGTTCGCATCTTCCGGCCGGTCCGGAGGAGCAGGAAGCGACTTGACTCTCTGCAGTTTCTGCGATCGATTCATCGGCGCTCTTTGGTCCCGAATGAAACTGACTCGTGCCGTGAGCCGGGCAATAGCGCCTCCAGGATATAGGTCCTGGTTCTCAGCCACAAAGAGGCCGCTCACAAAAAGGCCGCCGCACCAGTCGAGCGAAATCCCTGTTGCAGGCGAGGTTTTTGTCGACAATGCCAGTGGAGACCGGCGAGATTTCGGCCATCCTGCGGCGTGTTTCCGTCTGGACACTGCCGACCCGTTTGACTAAAACCCCGCCTCACTTCTGGTCCCACTCCCAGCCACACCTCTCTCAGAAAATTCACCTCCAATCGACTTGCCGAATCGGTTCTGACCGGTCCACAAGCCGCGAGTCCGACTTCTAACGCCTGAACTGCTCTCACCTTGAGGCGTGGAATATTCGGAGACTGAGGTCGTCTGACGACTTCGGCCCTTTCGCGCGATGTGCCCGATCGCTATCGCTTCGCCTCCGTTCCTCCTCACTCCGACTCCCCTCCCGACAGAAGCCCTATGGCCTCCCAGGTTGAGCCCGGCCTGCGCGGCGCGGTTGCGCGCTCGCAGGCGCTGATCTTTCCGGTGCTGATCGTGGCATCGGTCCTGGTCCTCATTGCGCCGATGCCCCCCGTGCTGATGGATTTGCTGCTCTCGTGCAATATCACGATCTCAGTCGTGATCCTCTTGACCACGGTCTACGTCTCGCGCCCGCTCGACTTCAGCGTCTTCCCCTCAGTGCTGTTGGGGACGACGATGGCCCGACTGGTGCTCAACGTCGCGTCGGTGCGGCTGATTTTGACTCGCGGGGCCGAGGACGGAACGGCGGCTGCCGGACACGTCATTCAAGCCTTCGGCGAATTCGTCGCCGGCGGGCAACTCTTTATCGGGATGACGATCTTCGCCATTCTGATCGCGATCCAATTCCTGGTGATCACCAAGGGCGCGACGCGGATCAGCGAAGTTGCCGCCCGGTTTGCCCTCGACGGCATGCCCGGCAAGCAAATGGCGATCGACGCCGATCTGAATGCGGGACTCGTCACCCAGGAGGTCGCGCGAAAGCGGCGGGCGGAAGTGACCGAGCAAGCCGACTTTTACGGCTCGATGGACGGTGCCAGCAAGTTCGTCCGCGGCGATGCCATCGCCGGCATTGTCATTACGCTAGTCAACATCCTCGCGGGCTTTGGCATCGGCGTGTTTAAGCACGGCATGACTCTCGGCCGCGCAATGGAAGTCTACACCACGCTCACCATCGGCGACGGCCTCGTGAGCCAGGTCCCGGCCTTCCTGATTTCGCTCGCCGCCGGACTCATCGTGACCCGCACGTCGACCAGCAGCAATCTTCCGAACGAAATCGTTTCGCAAATGCTGCGGTACCCGCAGGCGCTGGGCCTCGCCTCGGTCTTTCTGTTTGCGATGGCCTTCAGCGGCCTGCCGACCATTCCGCTCTTGACCATGAGCGGGGCTTGCGGCCTGATGGCGTTCACTCTCAATCGCGGTCAAAAGACGGCCGCGAATCAGAAACAGCAGGAAGAGACCCAAAAGACGCAGAAGCGGCCCGAGCCGCGACCCGAAGACAATCTAACGGTCGACCCGCTCGAGCTGGAACTGGGCGTCGGGCTGATTCGACTGGCCGATCCCGCCTCGGGGGGAGACCTGCTGGAACGAGTCACGCGGGTCCGGCATCGCATCGCGCAAGAGCTCGGCATCATCCTGCCCAAGGTGCGAATCCGCGATAACATCCGCCTCGAACAACGCCAGTACCAAATCAAGATCCGCGACGTTCCGATCGCCTGGGGCGAGGTCTATGGCGACGCGCTCTTGGCGATCGACACCGGCGCCACCAGCGGCGAAATCCCGGGCATCGCCACGCAAGAGCCGGCGTTCGGACGTCCGGCCCGCTGGATCGAGCAGTCGCAAAAGGAACGGGCCGAGCTGTTGGGGTACAACGTCGTCGAGCCGTCGGCCGTGGTCATCACGCATCTCACCGAGGTCGTCCGGATGCATAGCTACGAGCTGCTCACTCGTCAGCAGGTGCATCAGCTGCTCGACAACCTCAAGCAGACCGCGCCCAAAGCGATCGAAGAGCTGATTCCCGATCTGCTCAAGATTGCGCAGGTGCACCAGGTGCTCAACAATTTGCTTCGCGAGCAGGTCCCGATCCGCGATCTGGAGACGATCCTCGAAACGCTCGGACATTACGCCGACAAGACCAAGGACCTGGGCATCCTCACCGAATATGTTCGGCATTCGCTCGCGCGAACGATTTGCCAGCGGTTGCGCGACAAGAACCGCGTGCTGCACGTGGTGACGATCGACCCGGCGCTCGAAGACGTGCTGGCTGCCGGCTTCGACTACTCCGAACGCGGACTGGTGATCAAGCTT
>DASZIA010000661.1:0-21766 GCA_035949535.1 Planctomycetaceae bacterium
CATCGGGAACGGGACACCGGGACTGGGTCGGCGGCTCACCCTACTGGTCGGTCTAACGAAAAAAAGTGGATTCAGGGTGGCACTGGCGGCTTGTCCGCCAGTGTCTTGATCGCGCGTCCAAACGAGCCCACTGGCGGACAAGCCGCCAGTGCCACCCTGAAGCCACATTTTTGTCGTAGACGGACGACTACGGCTCGCGTTTGCTAAACCCGGATCTCGTATCCCTTGCGCTGCTCGCGGGACTGCCACTTCCGGGCTTCGGCGTCGCCGACGATTTGCTCGCTCTTTGCATCCCACTTGATGGTGCGGCCCAGTCGCATGGCGATGTTGGCCAGGTGGCAGGTCGTGAGCGCCCGGTGGTGCGTGTAGACGTCTGAGACGGGCTGCTCGCGGGTTCTCACGCACTCGAAGAAGTTCCGCATGTGGTCGCCCGGCCGCTTCCCCTTGTAAAGCTCGCTCAACAGCTGCTGCGGCAGCGGATTGCTCTTGAGCTCGTTGACCGGTTCGCCGAACAGGGAGTCGCGGCCGCGGCCGACGTGGAAGCGACCTTTGGTCCCCTCGAACACGATGCCGTTCCCCTCCGGAATCGAGTCCTTGATCACGATCTCGATGCCGCCGGCAAACTCGCAGCGAACCGTGAAGTGGGTCGCCGTGTTGTAGCGGTTGTTGACGGTCGGATATCCGTTTTTGAACGGAACCGGATGCACGACGTGGACCGGTTCGATCGTGTGAGGCCCGGTGTGGGCCATCTCGTCTCCCGTGATGGCCCACTGGGCGATGTCGACGTGGTGAGCGCCCCAGTCGGTCAACTTTCCGCCCGAGTAGTCGTACCACCAGCGAAACTCGTAGTGGCAACGCGTCTCGAGATCTTTGCCGGTCTTTTTCTCCATGTACTCGACCTTGGGCGCTTGTCCGAGCCACATGTCCCAGTTGAGTCCCTTGGGAGCCGGCACGCGAGGCAGCGTTTGGCTCGTGGGAGCGCCGCCGATATCGCAGATGGCCCGCTTGACTTTGCCGATGCGTCCATCGCGGACCATCGCGACGGCTCGCAAGAAGTTGCTGTGCATCTCACTGCGCTGCTGCGTGCCGACCTGGAAGACGCGCTTGGTCTCGTCGAGCACCTTGATGATCTGCTTCCCCTCGTCGATGGTGAGGGTCAGCGGCTTTTCGCAGTAGATGTCTTTGCCGGCCTGCATCGCCTCGATCGCCAGCTTCGTGTGCCAATGGTCGGGTGTGACGATCGTCACGACGTCGATGTCCTTGCGATCGAGCACGCGGCGATAGTCGCCGTAGACGTCGGGCTTCGCGCTACGTCCTTTCTTGGACTGGATTTTTTCGACGATCTGGCGGCCTTTTTCGGCATGACCGGCGTCGACGTCGCAGACGGCCACGCAATCGGCAAACTTCATCGCCCGCGGCCCGTCATCCCCCTCCCAACGGCTGCCCGTGCCGATGCAGCCCAGCACGTGCCGATTGTTCGGACCCTGAAAGGCCTTGGCCGGGTTTTCGCTGGTCGCGAACCAGAAGGGAGCGGTGGCAGCTGCGGTGGAGGACGTTTTGAGAAACTCGCGTCGCGTTGCCCGCGAAATACTCGAGTTGCAGGAATTCGATGGAGATTCGAGGTGGCAACTACTCACCGGGCGGGCTCCTTTCGAGGTGGGCTGAAGGCCAGGCCGACGCGCAAAACATCAGGCCAAAGGCAGTGTAATCAATGGTCTCTGATGCTGTAAAAGCACCAACCGAGAGGTCGAGCGGAAGGCAGCTCGGAGCGGCGACGCTCGGGCTGACTGAATGGGCGCGGGATAAGGCGTCAAGCAACGCGGGATCGCTCTGAGCAGGGCGATCCTCAAGGGCCTGATCGGCGGGGGACGTGTACCACATTCAGTGTACGACTCCGAGCCTGTGCAGCCGCTGTCCCGCTGCCTTCGATGCTGCGAAGGTGGTTGGCGCCTCTCTCGGCTCTGCAACTGGCTAGGAACATATACCTACTAGATATCGGCCGTAATAGGACTCGACGAGTGTCGCCGAGAATTTATTTGCATCGGCAAGTGGAATAGCGTTACAAGAGTGCAGGTCCAGCCAAGACTTCCCACTAACGACGGAGCTTTCCTATGGCCAAGATGCATACCGACAAACTTATCGTTTCAAACATCGATAAGCTCAAGCAAAAGTATGGCTCCGCGGGTGCGAAGCAGGTACATGCCGCTGTGACGAAGCTGATCAAGGCCGACGCCGCACGCGGCATCGGTTCGAAGCTCGTTGATTTGAGCGATGCGGCAACGATGGCGAAGTACAGTATCAAGCCGCTTTTGGCGAAGGATGCTACGAACGACAAGCGCAACAAGCAGGCGATCGACGCCATCTACAAACACGGCGAGATTCGGCCCGCGTATCTAATGCTGCTCGGATCGAAGGATGTAATTCCGTACGTGTCGCTCGCCAACCCGGCTGCTGGAGATGGCGATGCGGATCTGCCCAGCGATCTTCCTTACGCGTCTGACAAGCCTTACAGCCAGGACGTTCAAGACTTCATCGCTCCGACTAGAGTGGTCGGACGACTGCCGAACGTCACCAACGACACCAATCCCGCGTACCTGATCGGCCTGCTCCAGACCGCCACGACTTACAAAGCTCAGCCGGTGCAGGATTACCTTCCCTATCTGGGAATCTCGGCAGAGGTCTGGACCAAGTCGACAGAATTGTCACTGGACGCCATCTTCGGTTCGCATACGAAGATGAAGATCTCGCCGCCGGACGGCCCCAAGTGGACGGCCGCGGAGGCAAAGCCTCTGGCGCATTTCATCAACTGCCACGGCGCAGCGGGTGACCCAAATTACTACGGCCAGAAGGGCGCTTCCTATCCCGTCGCCCATGAAGCGTCATGGATGGCGTCGAAAGTCGTCCCTGGGACGGTGCTCGCGGCAGAAATGCTGTTACGGTGCCGAGCTCTACGATCCGGCCGTTCTCACCGCCGCCGGCCAGATGCCGATGTGCAACACGTATCTGGGAAACAAGGCGTTCGCGTTTTTCGGCAGCACGAACATTGCATACGGCCCGACGGCCGCCAACGACCAAGCGGACTTGATGTGCCAGTATTTCGCGATCAATCTTGGGAGCGGTGCTTCCTGCGGCCGCGCCTGTCTGCAGGCACGGCTCAACTATGTCTTGGCAAAAGGGAGTGTGCTCACACCTACTGATTTGAAGACGCTCGGCCAGTTCACTCTCATGGCCGATCCTTCGCTGACGCCGGTAGCTTTGCCACCTCGCGAAGTTCTTGCGACCCAAAAAGCCAAGCCCAGCGAAGCTTCTGCCGCCGTCGCGAGGCACTCGCGCTCGAATCGTCGAGCGGGGTTAGTCTCGCGGGCCGAGGCTGTTCGCACCTACCGGCTGCGGGAATACACTCCAGCCTCGTCAGGAAAGGGGACCGCTCTCGGAAAGTTGCGTCAACTCGCGGCGCAACACGGAATCAAACCGGACGTGATCATTTCGTATGCGATCGGGGCTCCGCCCCAATCGGCAAGGGTGAAAGGATTTACCGCACTCGCCGAGGTCTCGGGCCCAGGGCCCAAGGCCGTGCACGCAGTGCTCGAGCGGGTCGAACCGCCGAAGGAAATCCCGCATCTCGTCTTGGTTCGCGGAGTGGAGGGGATAGAATACACCGATGGGATCGACGCAAGGCTCTTTGAGAGCCGGTAGCCTCAATTGCGCGTCAGAGCCCGTTGTGGCGGGCCGCGGCTGGAGTTGAGGAGCAAAGCATGAAGTTCAAAGGCACCGTTGCCCGCCAGCCGTTTGCGACCGAAAGCAAAAGCGAACACGATGCGGTCGTGTTGTTAACGGCAAAAGGACCGTTGAAGCTGCGCCGGGTGGGCGGTAACCCGTTTCACGATCCCAAACTCGAAGAGCTGGTTGGCCGCCAGATCGTCTGCGACGGCGAGATTTCCTCGGGGCAGCTGATCATTCGAGATTGGGATGTGGTCGCCAGCAAATGATTCGTTCCTCACCAAGGGGCGAGTGAACCTCAGGATTTGCTTGCAAACGACGCGTCCTAATTCCGGCTGCTGCCGAAGATGCGGTAGAGGTAGTAGAGGATTGTCATCAGCGTCGCCAGGGTGGCGGCCACATAAGTCAGGGCCGCCGCGTTGAGCACGCGGTTCACGGCGACTGCTCCGTCCCCATCGACGATCTGGTAGTGGCTCAGAATTCGTTTGGCTCGAGCGCTCGCGTCAAACTCGACGGGCAGATTGATGATCTGAAAAATCAGGACCAGGCCGTACAAGGCGACGCCAAGGAGAATCAAATTGACGCCGAGGGCGGGCATCCGCATCATCGCGAGGATGAACCCGACGATAACCAGTACGGTGAAGGCACCGCTTCCGAACGTGGCCGCCGGAACCGCCGCATTGCGAACGACGAGGGGCAACCAGTTGTGCGCGTGCTGCAGGGCGTGGCCCGACTCATGCGCGGCGATGCCGACGCATGTCGCGGTGCGGCCGCGGTAGACGTCGCTGCTCAGCCTGAGAACCCTACTGCGCGGGTCGTAATGATCCGACATCACTCCGGGCACTTCTTCAATCGCAACGTCTTGGCATCCCGCCTCATCCAGGATGTATCGTGCGGCCGCCGCGCCCGAGAGCCGAGCGGGAATTTGCATGCCCTTCGCGTAAGCGTGCTTGACCCAGAACTGCGCAACGATCATGAGCAGCAGGGCGGGCGCGAGAAAGAGAAAATACATCGGATCGAAGTGAAAAAACATTGTCATCTCCAAACAGTCGTCATCCACCCTCAAATACGCAGGGGGGATTCAACCGCTGGGACAATTATAGACCACCTGATCCGAAATTCGACGGACCGATGGGTGGAGCGTTGAGTGACAACTTGTCCTAAGTTGCAAATTGCCCGGAAGTTCCAACGCTCGTGACGCCTGGCGGAACGTCAACCGAAATACGCGACAGCGTTTTGGAAGAGTTTTAGACCCTGACCCGGTCCGGAACGGTGCGGGCGGCGGGTCCACTGCGGGTGCTGCGTGGAGTGCAGGAACCGCTCGGGGTGCGGCATGAGACCCAAAATGCGGCCACTCGGGTCGCCCAAGGCAGCGATGTTCGCCGTCGAGCCGTTTGGATTATCCGGAAACGGCAGCAGGGCATCGCCGTCCGAACCTGAAACACGCTCGGTCTCGACGTCGGAAGGGTTGGGTCGGTAGCGAAGAGCAATCTGCCCTTTCTCGCGCCAGTTCTGAATGACGTCTGGCGACCGCACCACGATTCGCCCTTCGGCATGTGCGACGGGAAGCTCGATGGTCTCGATGCCACGCAAAAACACGTTCTTGGACGATTCGACTTCCAAGCGCACCCACACGGCTGTGTATTTGCCGTTGAGGTTCCACGTCAGCGTGGCGTCGGGAGGTCGTTCGGCCGGAGGCGGCCATGTCCCGTCTCCGCCTGGCAGGATGCCCGCCTTGAGCAGCACCTGAAAACCGTTGCAGATGCCGAGCATCAACTTGTCGGCAGCGAGAAACCTGGCGAGCGCCTCGCCGAGCCGGCCGCTGAGCTGCCGCGAAAAGATCACGCCGGCCCCGATATCGTCGCCGTAACTGAAGCCGCCGGGCACGCACACGATTTGAAAGTCGTCGAGCCGCTCGGGCCGCTCGAGCAGGCGGAAGAGGTGCACGCGCTCGGACACGCCGCCGGCCGTCTCGAACGCGAACGCAGTCTCTACGTCGCAATTCGTGCCGGGCGCTCGCAGAACGCAAACTCGCGGTGCTGGCATACGTGCTTGAGTTTTGGAGGAAATCGGGGCCGTCGGAGGCCTCTTCTGCGGATGCTAGTGGCGCCCGAGCGATTCTTCCAGAGTGCCCGGCGAGCGGCGGGTGTCAGCCCGCCGGTTCTTCTCAGCCGCGAGCACGCGCCTTCAGCGCGGTAATGCGGTCCAACTCGCCTTGCGCATCGCGATTGCCCGGTTCGACGCTCAGAATGTATTGCAGTCGAGCGATGGCTTCGTCGAAGTGTCCGTCTGCGGCCAGGACGATCGCGATCGTTTGATGGCACTGAAGCAGGCCGGGATCAAGCTGCAGCGCCTTCTCGCATAACGCGATCGCCTTTGCCGACTGCCCCATCCTCGCGTGAAGCATTCCGAGGTTGCCGTAGCCGCTGGCGTAAGCGGGATCGATTTCGATCGCCCGCTTGAAGTGCCGCTCGGCGTCTGCGAACTTTCCCTGCGCGACCAGCGACAGGCCGACGTCGTTTTGCGCATCGGGATAGGCTTCGTCAAGCTGGATCGCTGCTTGATATTCGGCGAAAGCCTCTTGGCGACGTCCAATCGACTCCCAACCGCGCCCCAGGCTGTAGTGGGCGTGGGCGTCAGTCGGGTCCTGCTTCACCGCTTGCTCGAGATGGGGGAGGGCCTCGCGAAATCGCTCCTTTCGAAACAGGGCGGACCCGAGTGCCCGGCGGGTGGTCGGATTATCCTCCGTCACCGCCAGGGCATGCCGAAACAAGGTGACTCCGTCGTGCCAGTAGCCGACTTGCACGAACCCGATCACCGCATATCCGGCGACGGCAGCCAGCGCGGCGATCGGCAGGAATCGCCTGCGAGTCGTCGGTTCAGGGATGAGCGAGGGCACAAGCCAGGCGACTGCCAGATAGATGCCCAAGAGCGGCAAGTAGGTATAGCGGTCGGCCATTTGTTGTCGGCCGATTTGCACGAAGCCGATGACCGGAACCAGGCTGCCCAGATACCAGAGCCAACCGACCAGAACATAGGGACGCTTGCGAACGCTCAGGATGGCAAAACCGGTGATGGCAATCAGCGCGGCGAGGGAAAGTCCAATCGCCACGACGTCCGGCCCCCGAGCCGGCAGCGGATAGAACGGCGCCAGACGAGCCGGCACGAGAGCCCGCCACAGATAGAGCCCGTAGACGAGGACGGCGTTCAGCAGGCGCGTGGTCAGCGACATTCCTTTTGGGATCGCTCCGCCGCTGGCTTGGGCCATCACGGCGACCGCACAGAAGACAGCGGTCAGCGCGAGAAAGGGAATTTTCTCCAAAACGAGCAGCACGATTCGACGCGTCGGCCATCGCGGCGCCGCGCTGAACGGAATCACCCCAGCGCTTTCTGCTGCCGTATCGCCGGTCAGCCGACCGAGCGGCCAATAGTCGAGCAGCAAGAACAAGAAAGGCAAGGTGACGAACGTTTGTTTGGCCATCAAACTGCAGGCCATGAGGAGCCACGCCACGGGCAGCAGAATCAGCCGCCGCCCCGACGCGTAAGCAACGTAGGAATACAGGGCCAGCAGACCGAACAGCATCGACAAGACGTCTTTGCGCTCGCTGATCCACGCGACCGATTCCGCGTGCAGCGGATGGACGGCGAACAAGGCGGCGACGAACGCGCTGCGCGGCGCGTTCCCGGTCGCCTTGGCGAAGGTGGCGAACACGACGAGCACGTTCGCCGTGTGCAAAATCAGGTTCGTGATGTGATTGCCGGCCGGCCACCGCCCAAAAAGACTCGCATCGAGCATCAACGAGAGCCACGTGAGCGGGATCCAATTGGCGAAGTGAAACCCGGAAAAGGCCCAAGCGATGCTGCCGCGTGTCAGCCCCTGGTTGACGTAGAGGTTGTCGCCGACGTAGTCCGCGTCGTCGAAGTCGATGATCTCAAAGCGGCAGATCTGCAAGTAAACGGCCAGCGTCAGTCCGACCAAGAGCAAGCTCAAGAACAGCCTGGGACGCGGGCGCAGAAACCAGAGGAGCGTTTGAGGCGGCGAAGGATTCTGCGGCTGCGGCGAGCGCTGAGACTTTTGCCGCTGCTTTCTGGAGACCATGTCGAATGTCAAAATCGCTCGCGTTTGGGAGCCGGACCGCCTGCTCACTCAATCGTAAGAAAACCGGCCCTCTCGAGAGAGTCAAAATCAGTCCGGACGGAACATTTTGTGTTTGCAGTTCGCGCCGGCCCGCGTCCATAATCGGACCCGACAGAACGGCTCGTTCTGCGGCGATTGCGCTGACTGTCTGCGAGAGCCACAGGTCGCCGCTCGCTTCACAACTTCACTTCTCCGGGGTGCGGCATGAGGGGCCTGACGCGGGAAATGGCGGCCGAGTTCTTCGGAACATTCATTCTGGTCGTATTCGGAACGGCCGTCGACGCACAAGTCATTCTGAGTAAGCAGCAAAACGGCCAGTACCTGTCGATCAACTTGGGCTGGGGACTGGGCGTAATGATGGGCATGTACGTCGCCGCCGGCGTCTCGGGGGCCCATCTCAATCCGGCGGTCAGCCTGGCTTTGGCTGTTCAGAAAAAATTCGCCTGGGGAAAGGTCGTTCCGTATTGGATCATGCAAGTGGCCGGCAGTTTCGCCGCTGCCGCCGTGACATACCTGGTCTACATCGAGGCCCTTTCGGCCTTCGACCTGGGTCAGCGCACGGTTCCCGGCTTGGGAGGCTCAGCGACGGCCGGCATTTTTGCCACTTATCCGGCCTCCCATTTGAGCACGGTCCCTGGCGGGCTGATTGACCAGATTGTGGGGACGGCGCTCTTGATCGCCTGCATTTTTGGGATCACCGATAAAAGGAATATCGGCGTGCCGGCGTACCTGGCCCCGTTATGCGTGGGGGCGCTGGTCGTGCTGATCGGAATGACGTTCGGCTATAACGCCGGATACGCGATCAATCCGGCCCGCGATTTCGGTCCGCGGCTGTTTACCGCGGTTGCAGGCTGGGGCAAGGCGGTGTTTCTGGCGGGCGACCCCAATTGGTGGGGTTGGTGGTGGGTGCCGATCGTGGGGCCATTGGCCGGCGGCGTGCTCGGCGCGTTCCTCTACGATTTCTTTATTCGCCCCTCGGCAGTTCCTCAACCGATGGATTCGACACAGCCTTAGTGATGCTCCGGGGCTTCCGCAAGGCGGAGCGCCCCGGCCACACTATCGCCACTGTCGTCGCTCCAAAGCCGTGGGTGGCGGGGGCGCTCCGCCTTGCGGAAGCCCCCGTTTGGCAGCGTTACTCACGCCCAAGACCGCTTGCCCTGGCATTCAGCCTCGCGGCAGCTCGAAGTCGAGAGAGTCGCCGGAAGATTTGCCGCGAGTCGCGTCCTCATCCCCGGTCTCGGGCCGACGCTCGACAGGCCTCACGACCACGCGAATGCCCTTCACCGCCACAATTTCCACAGGCGTGCCGGCTTCGAGCAGCAGGCCTTCACTCTCGCCGTGCTGCCGAGTCCCCTCGACTTCGACGAGGCCACCCGGATTGAGCATTGTGAGCGTCTTTCCGACGTGGCCCACGAGCCGCATCAGTTGCCGCTGCTCTTCCTGGTAGGGGGTCACTTCGTCGAGGTCGGGCCCTTCCAAGAGGACTTTGCGGCCGAACGCGGTGCGTGGAAGCACATAGAAGGCCCCGCTGATCGCGGAGGGAATCAAAAACAAAAGCGCCGTCACATAGAGTGCGAAGTACGTGGGACTGGTGTAGAACCAAGCGCTCCAGGCGGAGGCGATCGAGCCGGCAATGCACAGCGTGGCAAAGGCGGCAATCAGGCCCGCCGACGGGATAAACACCTCGCAGACGATCAGCGCCACGCCGACGATGAGCAATAAAATAGCGAGGTAACCGGAGTCCATTTTCCCGTCAGATCAAAGAGAGAGCATGACGTCCGTCTATCCAGTGTACCGGTGAGCGATGGGCAGGCAATAGACGATGCGGGGGTATCGGTGATCCGGCAATCGCTCGCGCGATTATGGCACGCAACTAGCTCATCGAAACGCCCGCCGCCTTACCCGGCGTTGGCGAAACGGCTCGCAGACACTTAGTCGCGCTCACTCGATCAATCTGCTTTGGCTGCCTTTTGCTGTTTGATCAACGCGCGAATGGCCTGATCGAGCTCTGAAAGGCCTTCGTCGGCCTTGATGGGGTAGTTTCCGGCCTTGTAGTGCACGACCGCACCCTTGGGATCGATCAGTACCCACAAGGGAAGCTTCGCGCCAACGCGCTCCGGGTCGCCCAGTCGCTCAAGCGTGCCGTCATCGATGACCACCGGGTAGGTCAGATTCATGAAGTTCTGCATCTTGCGGACCGAACGGACGGCAACAGGCGCCTGAGCCGAGTCCGCCAAGCGCGGGTCGATCGCCACGCCGTAAACGCGCAGGCCCAATTTATTCCGCCGGTGGTAGAGGTAATCGAGAAACCCAACCTGACCGTATGGTTCCGGCGGGAACGGATCTCCCTTGTAGTTCCAGAAGTGCAGCAAGACGATCTTGCCGGCCAGCTCGCCGGGCGGGATCGCTTCCCCGTCGAGCGACTTCAAGCGGATCGGCGGGGCCGGCTTGCCGACCATGCGGCGGGCCAGGCTCTCGACGTCGCCCGTGCGACGCGACTGCGAATTGACGTCGCGCACAATCGCTGCCACGAGGCGCTCGAAGGGTGTGTTCTCCGCCTGCTGCTCGAGCGTTTTGACCTGATCGGCAACGATCTTGAGCTGGGTGTCGCTCAGCTCGGCCGATTGATCGTCGTCGCCCCGCTTCAACTGCCGCTGCAGTTTGAGCAGAGCGTCGAGCGGACGCCGGACGCGCGCGAGGGCTTCTTCGTTCAGCGGAGCAGCCGAATCGAGCTCCATCTTCAACAGATGGACTTCGCCCCGGCCGATGACGATCCGGCGCTCGGCTTTGACCAACAGCGGCTGACTGCAGTCGATCCACAACGATTCCTGCGGCCCAAAATTGTTGGAGACATCAACGCGAAAGCACTCGCGACCGCCCACCTTTTGCCGCCCTGAGACGCGATACTTCCAGGGGGCCGTGTCGTTTTGATTCGGCAACTCGGCCACACGCGGAGCTTCCCAACGCGCATCAGCCCCGAGCCGATCGGCGAACTCGAAATAAGGAAACGGAAGCACCAACACGTACGGCGTTCCGTTGTGCTCGTGTAAGAGCCGGAGGCGGTTTTTCGCCGGGTGCAACTTGCGATCGGTGGCGACGGTTCCAAACCGGGCCGCCCAGGGCCAAGCCCCACCCCCCTGCTCGTCGAGCGCGAAGGCCACGTCGCGTCCGCCATCGGCCCGCGGAGTCGAAAGACAATACACATCGAACCGTTTGACCGGCTCGCCGGCGGGTTCCGCGTCGCGCGACGCCTTGGAAAACGTCCCGCGATAGCGAAGCTCGACCGCACTCGGCTCGGCCGGCAGGGCCGCACAAAGGAGTGTAAGAGCGACAGCGGGCAGTCCGATCGCAAACAAGGAGATCTCCAGTTTTGAGGCAAATGACGGATGTATCTTCACAGGCCCTTACACAGCCGACAAGTCGCCGTATGTGCATCGGAAGTCGTCTCTGAAGTGCGATCCTGGACGCGACTTCCGGTGTCCTGCCCTCAGGCCTTTGGCTATACTTTGAAGGGATGCGGCGTGGGACGGTTGGGGCCGTCCCGTTTTTGTAGCCAGAGGGAGGGTGAAGCTCCTGCTGAGCCGGTCTTTGCCCTCTGGTTAAATTGCGGCTCGGCGGGAGCCTCGCCCTCCCGGCATGAGGTCCGATCGATCGATGCGCATTCGTGAGATGTATCAAGGCGGCCGCTGCGGCGTGTCGTTCGAGATCTTTCCCCCCAAGTCGGCCGACGGCGACGAAAGCTTGCTGCGCGCGCTCGAGCGCCTCGCCCCCTACGCACCGGTTTTCATCTCGTGCACCTACGGGGCGGGCGGAACCACTCGCACGCGGACGATCGACTGGTGCAGCACGATTCAGACCCGATTTGGCCAGACTGCGACCGCTCACTTCACGTGCTTGGGGGGTTCGATCCAAGAAATCGAGGAGTGGCTCGACCTGGCGGCGAAGAATCACATCCGCAACATCATGGCCCTTCGCGGCGACCCGCCGGCCGGTGAAACGGTCTTTCGCCCAGCCCCGGGCGGATTCCACTACGCAAACGAGCTGGTGGCCCACATCCGGCGGCGGCACCCCAACATCGGAATCGGCGTCGCCGGCTACCCGGAAAAACACCAGGAGTGTCCTGACTGTGAGACCGACCTCGCGAATCTCAAACGCAAGGTCGAAGCGGGGGCCGACGCCGTCTTCACGCAGCTGTTCTATTCAAATCAATCTTTTTTCGATTTCCGCGACCGCTATCAGCGGCTCGGAATCAAGGTGCCGCTGATTCCGGGCATCATGCCAATCACCGAGTTTTCACGGATCAAGCGAATCACAAGCATGTGCGGAGCGACGATCCCAACGGAACTCGGCACGCGGCTCGAGGCGGCGCAGGACAATCCCCAAGCGCAGTTCGAGATCGGCGTCGCCCACGCGGTCCGACAGTGCGACGATCTATTGCGGGCCGGCGTTCCCGGTATCCACTTTTACGTCCTCAATCGTTCCAAGGCGTGTGAAACGATCCTCGATCAACTTGGGATGGCACCGACGCGCGAATTCAACTTGTCGTAAGTGACCCCTCACCCCCGACCCCTCTCCCGCAAGGGGCGAGGGGGGAAGGTGTCTCGCGGGCAGCGGAGCATGAAAAGGCGTTATGTCATCACTGGCACGAGAAGACCTCGCGTTCAAATCTTCTCCCCTCTCCCCTCGCGGGAGAGGGGCTGGGGGTGAGGGGGCGCTTGACGTCCCAGGGTCGCAAATCGTCCCATAGAATTCTGGTATGTCCGTTTCAACACCCACCCCCGCGATCGCCCGCCTCGAGGAGCTGCTGCTCACTCGCATCCTCGTGCTCGACGGCGCGATGGGGACGATGATCCAGACGCACCAGCTCGAAGAGCGGGACTTTCGCGGCACCCAGTTCGCGAACCACCCGAAAGAGCTGCGCGGCTGCAACGATCTGTTGAGCCTGACGCGGCCTGACATCATCGAGGATATCCACCGGCAATACTTCGAGGCCGGAGCCGACATCGTCGAGACCAATACGTTCAACTCGACTTCGATCTCGATGGCCGAGTATCGGCTCGAGAGTGCGGTCACCGCGATCAATCGGGCCGCCGCCCAGATCGCTCGGCGGGTCGCGGACGAATTCACCGAACGCAACCCCGACAAGCCGCGGTTCGTCGCCGGCAGCATCGGCCCGACGAGCCGGGCCGCCTCGCTCTCGCCCGACGTGAACGATCCGGGCTTTCGCGCGGTGACTTTCGATCAGCTTGTGATCTCCTACCGCGAGCAGATCGAGGCGCTGTGCGACGGCGGGGCCGACATCCTGTTTCCCGAAACAACCTTCGATACGCTGAACCTCAAGGCGTGCCTGTTCGCGATCTCGCAGGTCTTCGACGACCGCGGCATCACGCTCCCCGTGATGATTTCGGCCACGATCACCGACGCCAGCGGCCGAACCCTCTCGGGGCAGACCGTCGAGGCCTTCTGGAATTCGGTGGCCCACTTTCCCGCCCTCAGCGTGGGTCTCAACTGTGCGCTCGGTGCCGATCGGATGCGGCCCTACCTCGAAGAGCTGTCGCGGATCGCCCCCTGCTTTTTGAGCTGCCATCCCAACGCAGGGCTCCCGAACGAATTCGGCGCCTACGACGAAACGCCCGAACACATGGGGCGCTTGTTGTGTGAGTTTGCCGAGAATGGCTGGCTGAACATCGTGGGTGGGTGCTGCGGCACCACGCCCGCGCATATTCGGGTGATCGCGGATGCCGTTCAAGAGCTGCCACCTCGCGTGCGGCCACGCGTCGCCCATTACTCGCGGTTCAGCGGGTTGGAGCCGCTCACGCTACGGCCGGACAGCAACTTTGTGATTGTCGGCGAACGGACGAACGTCACCGGATCGAAAAAGTTCGCGCGGCTCGTCCGCTCAGGCGACTACGACGCCGCACTCGAAGTGGCCCGCGAACAGGTCGCCAGCGGGGCCAACGTCCTCGACGTCAATATGGATGAGGCCCTGCTGGACGGCGAGAAGGCGATGGCGACCTTTCTCAACCTGATCGCCGCCGAGCCCGATATCGCCCGCGTCCCCGTGATGATCGACAGCTCGAAGTGGTCGGTGATCGAAGCTGGCCTCAAATGCGTGCAAGGCAAGAGCATCGTCAATTCGATCAGCCTCAAAGAGGGCGAAGCCGAGTTTCTGCGGCACGCGCGGCTCGTGCGTCGCTACGGCGCGGCCGCCGTTGTGATGGCCTTTGACGAAGAGGGACAAGCCGTCAGCGTCGAGCGCAAGGTGGCGATCGCCAAGCGGGCCTTCGCGCTGTTGACCCGGGACGTTGGCTTTCCGCCCGAAGACGTGATCTTCGATCCCAACATCCTGACGGTCGGCACGGGAATCGAGGAGCATGCCAACTACGCCGTCGAATACATCGAGGCGCTCCGGCAGATCAAGCGGGAGTGTCCCGGCGCGAAGACCTCGGGCGGTGTGAGCAACGTCTCGTTTTCATTCCGTGGCAACGAGCCGGTCCGCCGCGCGATGAACGCGGCCTTTCTGTACCACGCGATCAAGGCCGGTCTCGACATGGGGATCGTCAACGCCGGCCAGCTCGATGTCTACGAGGAAATCGACAAGGAGCTGCTCGCACACGTCGAAGACGTCCTCTTCAACCGTCGGCCCGACGCGACCGAGCGGCTAGTGACCTTTGCCGAAACAGTCGTCGCCAAGGACAAAGTCGTCGAGAAGGACGAAGCCTGGCGGAAGGCCCCGATCGAAGACCGGCTGAGCCACGCACTCGTCAACGGGATCGTCGACTACATCGAGGCCGACACAGAGGAGGCCCGCGTCGCGCTGGGCCGGCCCCTGAAGGTCATTCAAGGCCCACTCATGAAAGGGATGGGCGTCGTCGGCGAATTGTTCGGCTCCGGACGCATGTTCCTCCCGCAAGTTGTCAAAAGTGCCCGCGTGATGAAGAAAGCGGTCGCCTACCTCACGCCCTTCATGGAGGCCGAAAAAGAGCAGGGCGAAGGCCCGCAACACCGCGGCACGATCATCATGGCGACGGTGAAGGGCGACGTGCACGACATCGGCAAAAACATCGTCGGCGTTGTGCTCCGCTGCAATAACTTCGAGGTGATCGACCTGGGCGTGATGGTCCCGACCGATAAAATTCTCGACGCGGCCGTCGAGCACAAGGCCGACTTTGTCGGCTTGAGCGGCCTGATCACGCCCTCGCTCGACGAAATGGTCCACGTCGCCAAGGAGATGCAGCGCCGCGGGATGACGATGCCGCTCTTGATTGGCGGCGCGACCACGAGCGCCAAACACACGGCCGTGCGCATCGCCCCGGGCTACGCTCAGCCGGTCGTGCACGCGGTTGATGCGTCGGTCTCGGTGCCAGTCGTCGAGCACCTGCTCGATCTGGACAAGCGAGCGGACTTCATCGCCAAGAATATTGAGTCGCAGGAGCGGGACCGCGCGCTGTTTGCCGATCGGCAGCAGAAGACGCTCGTCCCCTATGCGGACGCGTTGGCCCGTCGGTTCGCGACCGATTGGCGCAGCGTGACGATCGATGAGCCCGCGTTCCTCGGGCCGCGCTTTCTCGACCCGCAGCCGCTCGAGGAGCTGGTTCCCTACATCGACTGGTCGCCCTTCTTTCAAACATGGGAACTGCGCGGCAAGTATCCGAAAATCTTCGACGATCCAAAGGTCGGGGCGGAAGCCCGGAAGCTGTTTGACGATGCGCAGCGACTTCTCAAGCGGATCGTCGCCGAGAAGCGCCTCACGGCACGGGGCGTGTACGGGTTCTGGCCGGCCAATTCCGTCGGCGACGACATCCTCGTCTACGCCGACCCATCACGCAGCAAGACGATCGCCCGCTTCCCCATGCTGCGGCAGCAATGGGAGCGCAAGGGGCAGGCTGACTTCCGATCACTGGCGGACTACATCGCGCCTTTGGACAGCGGGCGCCTCGATTATTTGGGCGCGTTCGCGGTGACAACGGGCATTGGCTGCGATACGCTCGTCGCCGAGTTCGAGTCCCAAAACGACGATTATCTGGCGATCATGACCAAGGCCTTGGCCGATAGGCTGGCCGAGGCGTTCGCCGAAATGCTCCATCGCCAGGCACGCATTGACTGGGGTTACGGCCGCGAGGAAAAACTGTCGCAGCACGACCTGCTCGAGGAACAATACCGGGGCATTCGCCCGGCGTTCGGCTATCCGGCCTGTCCGGATCACACCGAAAAACGGACGCTTTTCGACCTGCTCGAAGCCGAACAGCACACGGGCATCCGCCTTACGGAAACTTTCGCAATGTGGCCGGCCGCCGCGGTGAGCGGACTCTATTTCGGCCATCCCGACGCCCGATATTTCTCGGTGGATCGCATCACCCGCGACCAGGTCGAAAGCTACGCCGCCCGAAAAGGCATGCCGATCCCGGAGATCGAACGCTGGCTCGGCCCCAACCTGGGCTACGAACCGAACTGATCTGGCCCGGTATCCGGTCTCTGTTACGATTTCATTACGGCGAGCGGCGGGTGTCAGCCCGCCGGTTCTTCCGATTTGAGTCGACCCGAGATCAGCGTGCTCGAAAAAATTCGAGAACCGGCGGGCTGACACCCGCCGCTCGCCGAGACGAAATCAGGCGAAAATGAGCCATGTCCGAAGTTGATGCCGAAACAACGGTCATCCTCGAGGCGCCGCCTCAGGTCAAGAAACGCAAAACCGAGCGTGAGAAAGTTCGGCCGAAGACGCAGCCGCCTTATGCCGTCATCGTTGAGAACGACGACTTTCACACCTTCGACTACGTGATCGAAGTGCTGCAGAAAGTTTTCGGCTACGACCTCGAGAAGGCCTTTCTGCTCACGTCGCAGGTGCACAACGCCGGCCAGGCACTCGTCTGGAGCGGGGCGCTCGAGCTCGCGGAACTCAAGCGCGATCAGATCCGCGGCTTTGGGCCCGACGTGTACGCGATGAAGCCGGTTACCTTTCCGCTCGGCGTGCGGATCGAAAAGATGCCGGGGTGACGTCCCCGTAGGGTGTGACCAGCTCGCGTCAGCGAGCGCCGGCACACCGTTTCAGCGTTCGCAAAGAAAGACGGTGGGCCATCGGCCCGAAGCGGGCCTCGTCCCACCCTACGGCTACGCAGCCCGGACGAGCCCGGCCCGCAGCGGAAAGCCGGCCAATTCTCCCAACACGGTGATCGGCGCCTTCTCCGGGTAGACCAGGCTCTCGTGTCGCACGATGACGGTCTGCTCGAGCGCATACTGGCCGCTGATGCATGCGTGGCTGGTCGTGTCGGTGAACACGATCCACGACGACCCGGGCGGAAACTCCCAGCGGTCCTTCTTGCACAACCGCTGAAACTCGGCGTTCTCCTTGAGGAAGTGGTGGAACCGCAGCATGAAGCGGTCGTAGGGCGGGCGGTTCACCACCGGCAGTCCGGTCGAGGCCAACGCGGCCATCGCCCCGTCCCGCAGCCGATCGATCATTCTCGGTCGCTCGGGCAAACCGGCTTCGCGGGCATAACGGCGAGCCAACGCCTCGAAGGAGTCGCTCGTCACCCACACGCGGGGCCGTTCGGGGTTGATGTTCGCAAACACGCGGAGCAACCGGTCGCCGTTGGACGGCCGCGACGGAAAATTATCGACGTGAATCAGATCGTTCCGCGACCGCTGCGAGACGTCTCGCCCCTGTTCCTCGAGCGGCCGGTAGCTGGCGAAATCGATCTTCCACGACTGAGCGTAAGACGGAAAGAACGCTCGGAGGAAGGAGACCGCGCTCTGAGAAAAGGCCTTCATGACGGCATGCACGCGCGTCCGCTCGGCCCCGTCGCGCTGATCGATGCCGGTGAGCCGATCCTGTGCGGGACGGTAGCTGACATTTTTGTGCAGCGTCCCGGCCGTTTGCTTCTGCCCGAGCAGGAACTTCTGGTCCCCGATCGGAAAGGCGAACGGAATGCGGGGAAAATAAAGAATGTCGCCGCACTCCAGCGCGCGGCAGTGCTGATCGCTCGCCGCAGTGCCCGACCGATAATTGTCCAACGTGATCCGCGCCATCGGTTTTCCTCCGAATTAGGGGCGGAATCTTTGCACTTTTAGTGAGCCGATGCTAGGCCGATTTCGTTGTAACCGAGGTCGTCAGCACGATGGCGCCGGCCCAGTATTCTGTGGATCAGCACGCCGATTTCCAGAGCCAGCTTTCCCGAGGACTCTCTCCGCGAGCCGGGCCTGCGACGCGGCGCTCAGTCTTCACAAACCCCCCTAATGCGGTACATTCGCTCCAGCTAATCGAAGCAACATCCGCGCGATCGAAGGTCAATCGCTATGACGGAGGCGGTGTTTTCCCATTCGCTCGACACGCTCTGCTGGTACCTCCTGCGTCTTTGCAGGCGAGACGTTATCCGTCGCTACGTGCAAATCCTGGCCCTTCACGTTATTGCGCTGCCATTCGCGTTTTCAATTGCGCTATACCTGGGCCCCCTCGTACGACAGCTTGTCTTGAGAAAACCGGTGCCCTTTTGGCATATCGCCATCGGCTTAGAAATTCCCATTGTTCTGGCATCGATCCTCTTGGTCCGCTGCGCAGTTATTGACTTTGGGCATTTTCGATCTCTCATTTATTACCCGCCCACTTGGACTGCTGCGCTTCTGGTCTTGCCTGAACTATGGGTTTCTCGCCGGTGGTGTCCGTGGTTGATGGAATCCTCATTACAATCGGGCGATCTCGGTTGGGCGTCTCTGCTTTGGATCGCTGCGCCGATCGGAGGGGCGCTGATCGCGCTTCTCGATTACCAACCGCCCAGCAATCGAGGGGATTCGCGGAAGAACCAGGGTAGGGACGCTGCCTCCGCAGAGGACTTCGGGGCATGGATCTCAAGCGAAGCTCCAATCGGCCATCCCGCGGCCGACCGCTTCGGCGCGAGCACAGTCGCGGAGCGAATCGCGTTTTCGTTCTTCGCCAATCCTCTAAGAACATGGGCAGTTGTTGGACCACGGGGGGCAGGTAAGTCGTCTATCGTGGAAATGATTTGTCACCTCGTCACAAGGGACAAGGAGTTTATTGACCGAGCCAGCTCCACCTGGAGCGCGGCGATCAGTCCCGGTTCGACTGTCGGTCGACTCTCTGTCCTGCGCAATTGCCGGCCACCCTTGATCATCCCGTGCGTAGTAAGTGCTTGGGGGTCGTTTTCAGACCCGCCGCAAGTAGTCCTCCGAAGAGTTTTGGATACCCTCAGCAAACGAGTGGATTGCCTTTCAATTGGAAATCTACCGGCCGAGTACATGGATTCGCTCAAGGGCGTCAGCAAGGACTTCTTGAAGCTTCCACTGCCTGTTCCCAGCTTGGATCCCCTTCAGCAACTCGAGCGCCTTGCTCCCATATTGTCCGCAATCAATGCCCGCCTGATTGTGTTCATTGAAGATCTCGATCGCAATCCGCCGGACGACGCAACCACAACAGCGATCGAGGCGATGCTGGACCGGCTGAAACATGTCGGCAGCATCGGGTTCGTAGTGGTCATCGGGACGACAACATGAATTTCGATTTTGCTCGAATTTGCGACCTAATCGAGATTCTCTCGGATCTAACAACCGATCAAGCGTGGGGGGTCCTGAGAGAGCTCAGACGCCAGACTCAGGCCCTATCTGAGGCGCACGGCGATATCGATCCGAAGAATATAGAGAAGGTAGGCACACTCATTCCGATCGGACCGGACGACGAAGATTACTTACGGCTTGTCGAGGCTCTTCCCGATCTCCGATCACGGGCCATGCTCACCCTTCCACGAGTGCTGCGAACGCCGAGGTTGCTAAAGGTGTGCTCGCGTCAGACGCAGGACGCTTGGCAGCGTCTGCATGGTGAGGTTGACTTCGACGATTTACTCATTTGTCAGGTAATACGCTCGCTCAGCACAACAGCCTTTTCATTCTTAGTGCGCAATTACCGTCACTTCTGCATCGTGTCCGAGGCGAAGGAGCCGCGGAGGGGCTCGACCGCGGAAGACTCCGAGGCCAACGCAGCTGCACTTAAGACAGCGTGGAACGAGGAGCTGAAAGACGAATCGGGGGAATTGCGCGCCGACCTCTGGACATTGCTAAGTTTCGCTTTTCCAGGCTTGGAGAAAGGCATGGATCTGCGCCAAGCTCGACCTCCACAAGGAATCTCGATCGCAACCTATTGGGCGCGCGTAAGCCGTCAGAGTGCTGAGCCTTCGGTGCCGGATCAGCGCGTTCTACAAGACATCCTCTCTTGGAAGGAGGGCACCACACCGAATGCCCTGCCCAAGCAGTTGAAAAACGATAAGGCCTACGCCGAGACCTTTGAGCGTTTGCAAGACGCCGGGCTCGGACTTAGATCCGATTTGCGCCTCGGCACGCATGAACTGCGAGCCTTGGCGTCGACTCTCTTTGACATCGCCATGGCTGAGGAAAGGGCCGAAGCCAGCATGACGGGAGTCCACGAACGGCTTGAAGGAACTGCGTCCATCGTCATATGGCAACTATTCATTGGACGTCATGTGTCATCAGCAGGCGACGATCGCCACCGGGAGTGGGTCAGCGCGGAAGTTCGTAAGGCCATGCCTGTTAGCCTGAGACTCGCACTCGATATCGCCTACTATTGGGGAACGTCTAGGCAGTCTCGAATGTTGACCCCCCAGGACGCAATTGCGCTGTATTCTGAAATGGCCGACATCGCGAAGAAGGAATGGGACGCGGCGAAACTGTGCGCCAGTCTGGGGCACTACACTTACTCGCTCTCTCAGTTCGTGACTGGAGGTCACGAGAGCGAGCTTCAGGGAAATTGGCCCGTCGACTGGGGTTGGTTGGGGCGGATACTTGTAGACGCACTGAAGCAATGCCCCGTCACAATCGTTCCGCAGATTTGCCACCTCCTGTCACCAGGGGAAACGCGGTTAGGAACACCACCTAGTGGCGGCGTGCCGACGTTGGTCCGGACACATACCCTAAATCGCGAAACGCTAGGCGCGATTACTAAGCCGGACTACCAGGGGGAGTTTCTTCAGACACTGGTGAATCAGATACCGCTCGCGTTGGCAAATGACCTCGTATCAAACGAAGACAAGACAGCAATTGCTAGCGTTCGGGACGGCGCCCAAATCATGCTATCGGGCGAGATCGCCGGCTCATGAATTGACGGATTTCGAGCGGGTCGAATCTCTCGGCTCGCCTCTTTCGGCGCAACGTCGTATTCGCTAGAGGGCCTTCAGCGGCCCAACCGCGGCCGTCGAGAGCTGGCCGAGCGGATACCGTTTGAGGACGGCGTTGACGTCGTCCGTCGTGATCGCGCGGTAGGCGTCGAGGTCGGACTGCACCGAGCGGTACTCGTTCCGATACACCCAGTTCGAGCCGAGGGACGACAGCCGGCCCATCGGCCGCTCGCTGCGGAGCACGATCCGCGAGGCGGCTTTGTTGCGGGCTTGCTCCAATTCCTCTTCGGTGACGCCGCGAGAATTGACGTCGTCGTAAATCTCGCGGACCCGCTTGAGGTTGTCGCGAGCCGACTCGGGGGTCGAGCAAACGTACGTGAGGTATGCACCCGTGCCATCGTATTCGTTGTAGGAGAGGTCGGCCGACTCGGCGAGGCCCGTGTCGACCAGGTCCCAATAGAGCCGGCTGCCCGAATCGTCGCCGACGACGACCGACATCAATTCGGCCGCCATCCGCAGCGGGCTGGTGGCCGACGGGGCCGGAGCCATCTGCATCACGTGCTCCTGCGTGAACGCTTCCTTGGCCGTGACCGCGGCTCCCCCTTTGGCCCGCGCCTCGTCGGTCGTGCGGGGCGAGCTGCCGGCTTGCCACTTGCCGCACCATTCTTTGGCCAGGCGGAGAATTTCGTTCCAATCGGTGTTGCCGGCCACCGCCACCGTAATGTTTCCGGCACGGTAGTGCTCGCGGTGATAGTCGGCCATCTGGTCGCGC
>DASZIA010000662.1:0-8120 GCA_035949535.1 Planctomycetaceae bacterium
GCGAAACACAGGCACAGCACGAGCAAGCCGCAAGTGCGTGTAAACATTTTCAGCTCCACACCTGGTTGGACTCAGGCGACCTTGCGGCGTGTCCCAGTCGACCGGCGCGATCCCTGGCCGTAGCGACCCTTGGCGTAGATCCGGGCGTGCACGTCGTCGAGGATCCAATGGAAGAGCAAGAGGTGGATCGACTCGACGAGGCCCATGTCGTTGAGCGCGACGTGCACCGATTCTTGCGCCAGGTCGCGGAGCTTGCCGCCGTCGAAACCGGTGATGCCCCACGTCCGCAGCCGCGCGTGGTTGGCCCAGTCGGTCGCGTTCAAGACGTTGGCGCTGTTGCCGCTGCCGCTGAAGGCGATCAGCATGTCGTCGGCCGAGGCGAGGTTCTTGAGCTGCTCGACGAATACCGTCTCGAACCCCTCGTCGTTCCCCCACGCCAGGATCGCCGCCGCATTGTCGGTGAGACTGACGATCTTCAGTCGCTTGCGGGCCGGGTCCGAATAGTCGGCCCGTTCGAGGGTCGACTTCGCGAGGTCTTCGCAGATGTGCGACGCGTTGGCACCGCTCCCGCCGTTGCCGCACAGGAACACGAATCGCCCTTCTTCATAGGCCGAATGAATTTCAGCGGCCAACCGCTCGACGGGGGCCGTTTCGATGCCCGCGAATTCCGCGCTGGTGCGAGCGAGATATTGAGACAACGTCAGACTGGTCCCCAGCATGAGAGACGACTCCGGACGAACACGAGTGGTACTAACGGAGATTTGGGAGAGGAGGCGGAGTGTAGCACCGTCCGAAAGAGGTGCAAAGGCGAATGTCCGCCCGGCGAGGCGGCGCGCGTCATAGGGTCGTCAAAAAAGCAGCGATGCCTTAGGAAATCCTAAGCTGAGCGAGTTCCAGCGGAATGCTTCGCGCGCCTACTTTTTTCCGACTGCCCACAGGGCGTCGAACGTGCGGAAATAGATCCGCCCATTCGAGACAGCCGGCGAGGCCGAGATCGATTCCCCGAGCTCGTTCTTTTCAAGCAGCTTGAAGTCGCGGCCGGCTTGGACCACGGTGACGTCGCCTTCGTGCGATGTGAGATAAATCTTGCCGTCGGCGTAGACGGGCGAGGCTCGATGCCGCACGTCGACCGTGCGCTTCTGGTAGATTTCGTCGCCGCTTTTCGCATCGAGGACGGTCAGGACGCCCTTCTCGCCCTCCAGATAGACCAGTCCATCGTGGATCAGCGGCGACGGCACGTCGGGCGTTCCCTTGGGCCGTCTCCAGAGTTGAAATTCTTTCGAGTCGGTAACGTTTCCTTTGCCTTCGCCGTTCAGGGCAATCACCGGGCCGCTCTTCGCAGACGGCACGATAATGGTTTCCCCTTCGACCACGGGCGACGCGACCAATCGCAGGAAAGGATTGTACTTCGACTTGGGATTGATACCTCCGCAGCGCCACACCTCTTCGCCCGTGTCGAGCCGCTGGGCGATGATGTAGTCATCGCCGTGCGTCAACAGGAGGCGTGTTTTGCCGTCGTCGTACAGCATGGGCGACGCGTACGAGTGTTGGTTTTCACTGTAGCCGTCGGTGATTCGCGATTGTTTCCAAATCTGCTTGCCGGTGGCCTTGTCGAGGGCCAGTACGAAGCCTTCGTTGGTCGGATGCTGCGTCATTTCGCCGTGAATCATCTGCAGATAGAGCCGCTCGCCGTCGAGCAGGGGCGTGGAGGCCAGGCCGTAGCTGTACTTGAAGGGGCCGTATTTGGCATTCAGGTCGACTTTCCAAACCTCGTGGCCGTTCGCGTCGAAGCAGGCCAGGTCGCCTGTGCCCATCAGTGACCAGACGTCTTTGCCGTCGGTGACCGGCGAGGGGGAGCACAAGTTGCCTTCGTCCCCCATCACGTTGCGATTGCTATGCCCGACCGCGTGCCGCCACAGTTCGTGACCGTCCGTGCTGACGCAGATCAGGAACAGATCCTGCGGCTCAGCAGGTGCCCGGCGTCCGCGACCGCCGCGACCCCGAGGTTGGCCCGGCTTTTGGCGGGGCAACGTGTCCTTCTCAGGGCTCGTCAGATAGATGTGATCAGCCCAGACGACGGGCGTGGAACTAGCAGGGCCAGGCAACGGCAACCGGAAAACGAGATTGAGCGCCTTATCGAATTTTGTCGGCAGGCCCTTCTCGTCGCAAACGCCGTTATTGTGCGGCCCACGCCACTGCGGCCAGTTTTCAGCGCGGGCCGAAGGAGCCGCAAGAGTCCACAAAGCCAGCAGCACACCGACAATCAGACTGCGAAGAATCATAGATTGGACCTCTGGGAGGGAATTGGCGATGGGCTCGGAGAGCCATGCGGCAAGTCGGCTTTCAGAGCAGTGCCCAAGCGCGCGGGAGGCACACAGAGCGATTTTGAGCAGCCGCCGCGGACGGGTCAAGGAATGCCGGCGGCAGAGCGCTTCCGTCGTCGTGACTAATCCAGTCCGACGGCTGCTTCAGGCAGACATCCAATTGCTGAAGGAGCGCATCGGAGAACCGGCCCATTACGCGGACTAAATCGCCTTGATCCACGGTATCCAGGTGTTCGCACTTGACCGTCGAAGCGTGCAAGAGGCCGGTCTTGCCTCCGTCAGCCGTGGAGATATCGATGAAAAGCTGCGTGGGTTCCTGGTGCGCCCGGGTATTCGTGGATGTAATGACTGCCACAATTGTAGACTTCAGTCGCGCGTTGAGATCGTCGTTTTGCACGACTACAACCGGCCGGACCTTCGTGCCCTTGCCCGAGACAAAGGCGATGGGAAGCAGGACGACGTCACCGCGAGTTACCTGGGCGAAGCTCATCGTAGCGATCGTAGTCATCCATGATGGGTTCGTTCCAGCCGGCTTCACCCGCTGTCTTGGTGATTAGCGGATACATCTCGCGGGGATCGGCTTCGTTTTCCGCCAGCAGGGCACGGACTGTTTCGTATTGCTCGCCCGAAATCAGATAGTAAATGCGCTGAGTGTCGGGATCGACCACCTGCACGGGTTGACCGGCAGCGCTCCGGAGTGCCTCGCGCTCTTGCTCAGAAAGGACTGTGGCCATTTGGATGCTCCCATAAGTATCGTAGCATCCTAGGCAAGTCCGCAGAAGATGGTCCGATCGGGCACGGGTGCCGCCAGATTACTCGCGTTGAGCGGGTTGATCGCGAGCCTGGCTGTTTGCGCGCGGTCCTTAGTACGCACCGCGTGGCACCGCTATCGCATCGGAATCCCGTGCTTTACTTCTTCTGCTTGCGGCCGCGGGCTTCCATGAACTGGGCGAATCGCTTCAGGCCGACGCCGTGCCAGACTTTGGAGTTCGCGCGGGCCCAGAGCACGCCGCTCGGTTTGACGCGGATGTGGCCGACGACCAGCCCGTCCGGGTCGACGATTTCAAAATCCTCGAACTTGCGCGGTTTGAAATTGTTGTTGGACATGGCGGCGCGGGTTCCAGGCGAAGGCGATCAGCGGGAGAATCTGGAATCTAAGCACCCGCCAGCTCGCGCTGACGGCTCGCCTGGATTCTAACATGCCAGCCGCGTGAAGCTTCCTAGGAAAACGAAGACGCCCGGGCTCAGCACCCGGGCGCCTTCGATATTGTAAACTGGCTCGCGCCAGGCTCAGCGTCGTAGGCTGCGCCAAGGCCGCTTCGGCCCCACCACTTTCGAGCGATTGGTTCTCCGATGGTGTGCCGGCGTCCGCCAAGGGCGGACTTGTCACACCCTACAAGAGACCAGCCTAATACAAGTCGTCGCCCTCTCCGCCGCCCTTCTTGTCGTCCTTCTTCGGCTTCTCGGCGATCAGGGCGTCGCTGGTTAGGAGCAAGGTCGAGACGCTGGCCGCGTTTTGCAGGGCCGTCCGCGTCACCTTGGTCGGGTCGATGATGCCCGACTTGATGAGATCCTCGTACTCGCCGGTGGCCGCGTTATAGCCCATGCTCCCCTTCATCTCGGCGACCTTCTCGCAGATCACGCCGCCATCGACGCCCGCGTTGTCGGCGATCTGAGTGAGCGGGGCACGGCAGGAACGAAGGATGATGTTGTAACCAACCTCGGCATCGTCGGTCGCGTGCTTGGGCTTGAGACTCAGAGAGGCCCGCAGCATGGCCACACCGCCGCCCGGTAGAATTCCCTCTTCGACCGCCGCCCGAGTGGCGTGCAAAGCGTCTTCGACGCGGGCTTTCTTCTCCTTCATTTCACTTTCGGTGGCAGCCCCGACGTTGATCTGGGCGACGCCGCCGGAGAGCTTGGCGACTCGCTCTTCGAGCTTCTCGCGATCGTAGTCGCTGGTGGCCGCTTCCAGTTCGTGGCGAATCTGATCGATGCGGGCCTTGAGGTCGGCCGTCTTGCCGGCCCCCTCGATGATCGTCGTGTTGTCCTTGTCGACGACGATCTTCTTCGCTCGGCCAAGGTCGGAGAGCTGCACGTTTTCGAGCTGGATGCCCAGGTCCTCGAAGATCGCCTGACCTCCGACCATGATCGCAATGTCCTGCAGCATGGCCTTGCGTCGATCGCCGTAACCGGGCGCCTTGACACCGCAGACTTTGAAGGTACCGCGCAGCTTGTTGATGACCAGCGTGGCGAGCGCCTCGCCCTCGATCTCTTCGGCAATAATCAAAAGCGGCTTACCCGCGCCGACGACCTTCTCCAGGACGGGAACCATGTCCTTGACGTTGGTGATCTTCTTTTCGTGCACGAGGACATAGGCGTCCTCCAATACGCACTCCATCGTTTGCGGGTCGGTGACGAAGTACGGCGACAGATAGCCCCGATCGAACTGCATTCCCTCGACGACCTCGAAATCGGTCTTGAGGCTCTTCCCCTCTTCGACGGTGATCACGCCGTCTTTGCCGACCTTCTCCATCGCGTCGGCCAGGATGTTGCCGATTTCGGCGTCGCCGTTGGCGGCCACGGTGCCGACCTGGGCGATGGCCTTCTTGGACTTGCACTCGATCGACATCTTCTTGAGTTCGGCGACGATGTCCTCGACCGCCTTGTCCATGCCGCGCTTCATTTCGACGGGATTGACGCCGGCGACCACCGACCGTTGGCCTTCGTTGTAGATGGCTTCGGCGAGGATCGTGGCGGTGGTCGTGCCGTCGCCCGCGACGTCGGAGGTCTTGCTGGCGACTTCGCGGACCATGCGGGCGCCCATGTCTTCGAACTTATCGGGGAGTTCGATCTCCCGCGCGACGGTCACCCCGTCCTTGGTCACGGTCGGCGAGCCAAAGCTCTTTTGAAGGATGACGTTGCGGCCGCGGGGGCCGAGCGTCACGCGGACGGCGCGGGCCAGTTTGCTCACGCCCCGGCGCATCGCTTCCTGGGCTTCTTGATCGAAGGCAATCATCTTCGCCATGGACTGTCTCTCCTCGAAATTCGTTGACCCGCCGTCAGGTGTTTTCTTGTATGCGGGTGATTGTGACTCAGGCGGACCGAGCCGCGGTTGGCAGTGCTCGGTCGAGAAGCTGTTGATTCAGTGGCAACAAACAGTAGGAACAAAGGGCGCGACGGAACTAGAACGTCGCCAGAATGTCGCTCTCGCGCAGCAGCAAGTACTCTTCGTCGCCGATGCGAATTTCCTCGCCGCCGTAGGGGCTGAAGATCACATCGTCGCCTTCCTTGACGGATAGCGGCACGCGCGAGCCGTCATCCCGGATGTAGCCCTCGCCGACCGCGACGACCTCGCCCTTCTGCGGCTTGTCCTTGGCCGTGTCGGGGAGAACGATCCCCCCCTTGGTCTTGCTCTCGGCGTCGGCTCGCTTCAGCACGACTCGATCTCCGAGGGGAACGATTCGCGTTGAGGTTTTCTCTTTGCCAGCTTTCTTCGTCGTCGCGCTCATCAGCTTCTCCTTGGATGACGACAAGCCGCCTCGCTCTGCCGGGCGCGCTTGGAAACGTGCAGCGATAGTGTCCAGTGTGCGGCGAACTCCGCGAACCGCGTGCCTAAGTGGTGACGTCGGTCTAAGTGCAATTCTCAGCGCGAATTAGGGCATACGGGCGCAAAGCCAGCTGACTGCCAATTTGCCAAGCGACCGTTGGATTGTCCACGCACTCTGCCGATTTGGCAGCGGCCCGGCGAGCCGGCGGTGTCAGCTGGCGGGTCATGTTTGCGTCTTCCAAGAGAAGCACCCGCCGGCTTACGAACATTTTGCATTAATGCGGTTAAGCGATGATGCAGCAAATGTTTGGGTGGCACGGACAACCGCTCCCGGTTGTCCGTGTGCCGCAGGCACAAGAGGCTTGTCGTAAATGGTGACGTAAGCACGACCTCTTGTCGCTGCGCGACACGGACGCATCGCTTCGCGAGTGTCCGTGCCACCCAATTCGTAAGGACTTACAGCGTTTATACAATAAGTTCTTACACCGGCGGCTCGCCGAGGATTCTTAAAAAGCTGTGAACCCCCCGGAGCCTCCGGCAATTCAGTGTTGTCGAAGTTTGGTCAATTCCTACGATACGACTTTTAGCCTCACCGCCCCGCTGAGCATCATGCCGACTTCGGATATCTCCGCCCTTTCCAGCATCGAGCCGCCGTCAAATTGGTCGCTCATTTCCCGCATGCTCGGATTAAGTTGGCGGTACCGTCGGGGCTGCACGCAGGTTGTCTTCCTCCACGTGGTCGTGGTGGCCCTTAGCTTGGGGGCATTGGGGCTGACAGGCGTCGGCATCGACCTGATCGGCCAGGAGCTTCAAAGCCCCGAGACCCCGCGCCACTTGCCCGCCCCATTCCGCTTCGCCCAGGACTGGCCGGGCACTCATCTGCTGGCGCTGATTGCCGGCGGCATTTTGCTAGTGGCGCTTGTGACGGCGGCGATGCGTTACGCCGCGGCCATCGCGGTCGCTTCGCTCAGCCAGCGAGTGCTGGTGCAGCTGCGATCCGATGTCTACGACAAACTGCAGCGGCTCAGTTTCCGATTTTTCGACCGCAGCCAAAGCAGCTCGATCATCAACCGGGCGGCCGGCGACGTCAACGCGGTGCGGCAGTTTGTCGACGGCGTCATTGTCAAGGTGCTCACGGTCATCCTTTCGCTGGGTGTTTACGTCGCCTACATGCTGTCGATGCACGTGCCGCTGACGGTCGTTTGCCTCGCGACGTCGCCCCTCTTGTGGTGGGCGGCCGCGCGGTTCTCGCGGAGAGTTCAGCCCGAGTACATCAAAGGGGGAGAGCTGGTCGACCGCATGGTGCTGACGCTCGTCGAAAACGTACAGGGCATCTCGGTCGTCAAAGGCTTCGCCCGCGAAGCCCAAGAGATTGAAAAATTCTCCGCGGCCAATCGGAATATCTGCGATCAAAAGTTCGGCATCTTCCACAAGCTGGCTCTGTTTCAGCCGGTGACCGGATTCATGACGCAAATCAACATGATTGTGCTCTTAGGCTACGGCGGGCACCTGGTGGTGACCGGACAATTGGCGCTCGGCGCCGGTCTGTTCGTCTTCGCTAACTTGCTCTACGAGTTCGCCAACCAGGTCGGCCAGATTACGAACATCGCCAACAGCATCCAGACGAGCATTACGGGGGCGCAGCGCGTCTTCGAAGTCCTCGACGCGCCGATTGAAATCTTGAGTCCCCTGCACCCGGTGCGGCTCGCGCGGGCGCGCGGAGCGATCCGCTTCGAGCATGTTCGCTTCGCCTACAAGGTGGGAGAGCCGGTGTTTGAGGATCTGTGCCTCGAAATCGCTCCCGGCGAATGCATCGGCGTGGTCGGCGAGACCGGCTCGGGCAAGAGCACGCTCTTGAACCTCGTGCCGCGGTATTACGACGTGCAAAAGGGCAACGTCTTCCTCGACGGTATCGACGTCCGCCGGCTCGATCTCGACGATCTACGGCGAAACATCGGCATCGTCTTCCAGGAGAATTTCCTGTTCAGCAACACGGTCGAGGCGAACATCGCCTTCGGGCACCCGGGTGCGACGGACGCCGACATCCGCCGGGCTGCGGAAATCGCCGCGGCGCACGAATTCATCGACGACATGCCGGATCGCTATGTCACGCTGATCGGCGAACAGGGCTCGAATCTGTCCGGCGGCCAGCGGCAACGCCTGGCGATCGCCCGCGCCTTGTTATTAGATCCTCCGATCCTGCTGCTTGACGACGCGACGGCGTCGGTCGATGCGGAGACCGAACACGA
>DASZIA010000663.1:0-18816 GCA_035949535.1 Planctomycetaceae bacterium
GCAGGATCCCATGTCCCGCGTCGCCTGTGAGACGCTCTGCACGACCGACCAGGTCGTGCTTGCGGGCGAAATCACCTCGCGTGCGAAAATCGACTTCACCGACGTCGCACGGAAGGTGATTCACGACATCGGCTACAACGGCGAAGACGAAGGCTTTAACGCCAACACCTGCAAGGTCTGCACTACGATCCACAGCCAATCGGGCGACATCGCCATGGGTGTCGACCGCGACGGGGCCGGCGACCAGGGGCTGATGTTCGGCTATGCCTGCCGCCAGACCGACGAGCTGATGCCGCTGCCCATCGCACTGGCTCACCGCATTCTCGAAAAGTTGACCGAAGCGCGCTACAAGAAAGAAGTCGACTGGCTGCGGCCCGACAGCAAGAGCCAGGTGACGGTCGAATTCGAGGGGCGAAAGCCCGTCGGCATCACGGCCATCGTCGTTTCGACCCAGCACTCGGAAAAAGTCGAACAGTCCGAGATCGCCGAGTTCATTCGCAAGAAGATCATCCCGCGCGCCGTGCCCGAGCATCTGCTCACGCGTGACACCAAATATCACATCAACCCGACCGGCCGCTTTGTGATTGGCGGGCCGCACGGAGACTGTGGGCTCACCGGCCGTAAGATCATCGTCGATACCTACGGCGGATGGGGACGCCACGGCGGCGGCGCCTTTAGCGGCAAGGATCCGACAAAGGTCGATCGCTCGGCGGCTTATATGGCCCGGCACGTCGCCAAAAACGTCGTCGCCTCGGGGCTGGCGGACGAATGCGAAATGCAGATCGCCTACGCCATTGGCGTGGCTGAGCCGGTCGGAATCTGCGTGGACACCAACGGTACCGGCAAGGTGCCCGAAGAGCGGATCGCCACGGCAGTCCGCGAGATCTTTCCGCTGACGCCCAAAGGGATTATCGAATACCTCAAGCTCCGCCGACCCATCTTCCGCAAGACGGCCTCCGGCGGACATTTTGGCCGAAACGACCCGGAATTCAGTTGGGAAATGACCGACCGCGCCGCCGAGCTGAGCAAGGCGGCCGGGCTCTGATTCCGCGGGAGGGCGAGGCTCCCGCCGAGCTGAATTGAATTCGACTGCGTTTCAGAAGAGGCTCAGCGGGAGCTTCGCCCTCCCAAAAATCGGCAGGGATGCCATCGCATGTCAGCAGCAAACCGTCGCAGAGAACGGCCGCGACAGTCCGACGAATTCCGCAAGATCTTCGCGGTCGCGACCGAAACCGCGATCATGCTGCTAACGGTCGTCGTGGTCTCGCGTCGGCTGAGTGGCGCATTTCACGAACCAGTTTCGCCGGCGGTTCCCTGCCTGGTTGCGACACTCGCTGCGTTACTTTCGTTGGCGGCATTGACTCTGGGGAGACAGGCCACGCCGATCGTAGCCACAAGGACATGGACTCGATGGACGGCGACGGCTGCAGCTGTGTTCACGCCCCTTGCGCTCGGTGCGGCCCTGTGGATCACGCCCTCCGCGTTCGTTGGTGGTTACCTCGGCGCGCTTGGAGTGGCGTCGTTGCTCGCTGCGCTCGCGATTGACGATCTGGCCGCGGGCTTTGTGCTTACGAGCTCGCTGCGATCGGCCCTGTTCCAACTGGGTGAACATGCTGGCACGGGTGCCATGGCCACGGCTTTGAGTGGCCATGTCGTGCCCCGCATGCCCACACAAAGCTGTGGGCATGCCACCCACCAAATTGGAGTGGAAGACGGCACGGGTGGCGCGCCCGATACTCCGGTCGACGAAGAATCCGAGGCTATGCCAAACGAAGAGCGCGACTGCGACGACTCGATCGTGCAATGGATGACGCGGCGGCGGCTACCCGACGGCGGGGAGATGATCGAGGGGGCCGTGAGGATCGACTTGGATCCCACCGAGAAGATCGGCATCGCGCATTTGTCGTTTTCTCCGCCCCTCGGCTGCGATCCGAAAGCCGAGTGCCATCTGCTCTGCGACTTCGACGGACGGGTTCGCATCACCGCGGCCAAGTCGTACGGATTGCGGATTGAAGCCCGGCAATCGGGCGAAGCGACATTCGGGACCACAATCAAAATCGCCTTCAGCGCCGAGGCACCGCCAGCCGCGAGCCGCGCGGCCGCGGCGTAGGGTACCTGGCGCCCGGCTCAGTTCGTCTCAGGAGGCTCGATCAGGTACGTCTTTTCATCGAGCCGAACCAGGATCGGGCCGTCCAGGGCAAGGTACTTGGCGAAGCGGCCGTTGTCTCGAGACGCCAGCGCGAAGTAGGCGTCGCTGAATTGCTCGACGCGCGTCGGATTCTTCTCGGTCTCTTCCGTCAGGTCGGCGTCGCGCCAGCGATTGTTCTTCCAGTAGAAGGTCTTGTCCCCAACCGTTTGCACAACTGGCCTGGTCGCGACGTCCGAAACCTTTCTCGAAGCGCTGGGCCGCCTCCTGTGACTAGGGCGGGAGTCTCCGCTCGCCGCCGGGTCGGCAGGAAGCGGGTCTTTGCCTGTCGACAGGCCACCTCCGCCGAAGCCACCAGCTCCGCCTCCTCCGATGCCGCCGACTCGGCCGCCGATCCCTCTCCCTCCGGCGCTGCCGTTGCCGCTCATTCCCTCAAGGCCCCTTCCGCCGAAGTGACCACCGCCTCCTCCCGTGCCGTTGCCACCATCGCGGAACCCGCCCAGATCGAAGCCTCCGCCGCCAAGTCCGCGACCCATGCTCCCGAGTCCTCCTCCGAAACTCGATTGAGTTGGCGCTTGATCGGCCGCCCTGGCCTTTCTCTTGAACTCACGTTGCTCGAAACCCGACGCCCCGTCGGTTGCTTGCAGTTGATCGAGCGACTCGCCGGTACGAATCCCCAGATTTCGGCGATCCGCCAGGTCGACGCGCTCGTCCGCCAGAAAGGAAGTGTACGGCGTCATGATGCCGTGCTTGAGTGAAAGGTGCACCAGCTCGTCGGTTAACTCTTTGTTCTTGCCGTTGAGATCGATTTCATCGATCAGCTCGCCGATCCGCCGCGTCGCCCAGACTTTTTCGACAAAGGCATTCGCGTCGGGGATCGAATGGGGTGCCAGGTTCGCCAGCACTGTGTAGGTCTGGCGCTTGCCGGCCAGGTCGCCCGAGAGCGTCAGCTTGACTGAACCTGATTCGCGGTACCGGCCGACCCATACGAGCTGCTCCCCTGCAAAGAGATCGGTGAGGTTGCGCGGATAGGTCCGGGAGATCGACGGGGCTGCCAGGGCCGCGGGCTTGTCGAACTCGAACTTCACCTCCAAGTTTGTCAACAGCGGCGAACCGATCGTCGTCGAGAGCGCGGAGACGTAGGTCTCAATGTCTTCGTTCGGGCGCACGTAGGCCGATTGCCCGTTAAAGTCCCGCGACAGGCGGTCGAGCAGACGTCCGTTGACGTCGAAGCCGATCCCCAGATTGAAGATCCGCGCGTGGACTCGGTCAGCACTCCGCGCGTTCGACACGATCGTTCTCTCGCTGCGCTCGCCGACCGTCGGCATGCCGTCGGTGAGAAACAGAACGTAACTCGGCCGCGTGTCGTCGGAGAGCATGCCCAGCGCCGTTTTGAGCGCCTCGTCAATGTTCGTGCCGCCGCCCGCGTTGATGTTGTTGTCGGCAAACCCTTTCGCTGCCTTGATGGTTTCGGGGGTCACCGGCTGCAGCGTAGGGCGAAAGGCCTCGATGTCGGAATCGTAGGCGATGACGTTGAACTTGTCGGCTGGGTTGAGCTGGCCCAAAAAGAACTTCACGGCCTGCCGCGCCTGCTCGATCTTTTGGCCGGCCATGCTGCCGGAGCGATCGACGACGATCACAGCCGTCTTCGGGATCGCCGCGGCTTGCCGGGACTTCAGATCCGGACTGGCCAAGAGCAGGAAGTAGCCGTCTTCGTTCTCGTTGGGCCGATAGCTGATCAGGTTCATTCCGACGGCCCCGGCGTGCGTGCTGTAGAGCACGCGGAGGTCGTCCGGCAAGGTCACATTATTCAAGGTCACCTTCCCGATCGCGTGGTGCTCGTCGGGACGTTCGATTGTGACCGTGTGCGTCGGGCTGTAGACGCTCTTGAGCGCGTCGGTGGTTTCCAGCCTGAGGCTGACGCTGAGCGTGTCGATCGCGTGGTTGGCGTGCTTGAGAGTCCCGAGCGGCAAGAGCAGATCGACGAGTCCACCCGATTTTTTCAACAACTGCGTGTAGCGGATCTCGACGATGCGGTCAGCGTGGGGTGGGATGGGAAAGACCCGCGTTTGGTAGATGCCGGCACCCAGGTATTCAAGCAGCGCCGGGTCACGCTGTCGCCGAACGATATCTTCGTAAATGCGGCGGGCCTCCTCTTTGGGAAGCAGCCGGCCGGGCAATTCCTTGCCGTCGTAAAGCAGCGTCAGATCGCTGATCGCCGCACCTTCCGGAATGGGAAAAACGACTTGCGCCTCGACGTCGCTTGAACTGGTATTTTGAAACACCTGCGACATGCGGATTTTGGCGGCTTGATCGTGGACGGCCCCCTGCACGTCGACCGAGCGAATTCTGTACGATGAAAAGACCGGACGAGGAATTGGACGGACGGGACGAACAATGGGCCGATGAATCGGAGCGATATCGCCCCTGCCGGGAACCAAGAATTGGGCCGTCGCCAAGCCGGGTAGACCCGCGAAGATTGCGGCAAAGACATTCGCGGCGAAGAAGGTCACAGCCACACGAGAGGTGCGCGCGCTCATCTTGCGTTCCTTTGCCCCAAAGGTGCGTTAGCGCCCGATGCAATAGATTCTGCCCGCTGCCAACTTCGACGCAAGCGCCGCCCGAAAAGTTCCGCAGGAAAATAGCATCGTGTCGGCCGGAGAAAAATTGAACTCTTGGATTTTGAACAGGAGGTAACAGAGGAAACAGAGAGGACCAAGGTAAAGGCAAATCGCGGCTCACTTCTTGATTGATCTTTGCCTCTCTCTGTTTCCTCTGTTACCTCCTGTTCAAAGCTTCTTGGGCTTTTTGATTTAGAAGATGCGACCTGGAAGGAACGACAACGCCGTGCCGGTCATCGAACGCGTGGCGTCGAGACTTGCTTGTGGCGCTTTAATCGGTTCGGCCCTGGTTGTTGGGCTCTCCGCTTCGTTGCTCTTCGCTGACGACCAGAGACAGGCCGTCGGTCAGCGCGCGTCGAGAGAGGCCGCGGCTCCGTTGGGTGCGGGGCTAAAAGGCTTGCAGGTCCAGATGATCGACGACGCTCTCGCGCTGGGCATCAAGCACGCGGCTCTGAACGTCAGCCTGACGTCGCTCATCGATCTCGATGCCCGTGCCAACAGCTTTCGCTGGCAAAGCGACGGGCGCACGTTCTATTTCTCGCGCCCGGCCGTCGAAAGCATTCCGGTCCTGCCGCTCAGTCGCGCGGGCGTGCGCGTTTATTTGATCCTGTTGTCCACCGTTACCGCCGACACTCGGCTGAGTCGCATCGTGCGGCCCGCCGCAGCGCGGGAAGCGCCCAACGGGATTACCGGCTTTAACGTCTCAGATCCGGAAGGTGAACGGTACTTCAAAGCGTGCCTCGACTTCCTGGCGGATCGCTTTTCGCGAAAGGAAGCACCCTTCGGCCGCGTGGACGGCTACATCATTGGGAACGAGCTCAATTCGCACTACGATTGGTACAACGTTGGCCCGGCGACGACGTCGCAGGTGGCCGCGGAGTATCTGCACGCCGTGCGGATCGCACACGCCGCCGTTCGCCGTTCGTCGGCCGACGCACGCGTCTACATCTCGCTCGAACACCACTGGACGGCGCGGAACAGCCGCGACCCGCTGCGCGCGTGCCCGGGCCGCGACCTGCTCGACGAACTCAATCGCTTGTCGAAGGCGCAGGGCGACTTCGATTGGCACGTTGCCTTCCACCCCTATCCGGAGAACTTGCGCGACCCCAGAACGTGGCGAGACAAAACCGCTCTGCCGCGGGCCGATACGCCGAAAATCACTTTCAAGAATCTTGAGCAGTTGACTCAGTACCTGCGTCGGCCCGAGATGCTTTGCCTGGGGCGGCCGCGACGCGTGATCCTCTCCGAGCAGGGCTTCGACACGCCCGCCCCGCCGGAGGGGCAGGCAGTGCAGGCGGCCGGATTTTGCTATGCCTGGGTCAAGGTTTCGCGGCTGCCGGGGATCGACGCTTTCATTCTGCATCGGCATGTCGACAATGCTCAGGAAGGCGGACTCAACCTGGGTCTTTGGACCCGCCAACCGGGCACTGACGCCACGCCGTCGGCGAAAAAGCGAATTTACGAGGTTTTCCGCGCGGCGGGCACGCCCGAGTGGGAATCGGCCTTCCGGTTCGCTCTGCCCATCATCGGCATCAAATCCTGGGACGAAGTGACCTCGGGGGACTGATCGGGACACGAGGATAACAACATGCACAACTTGGACGAACGCATGCGCCGGCGCGAGTTTGTGGAGCGACTGTCTCTCGGTGCCCTCGGCTGGTCGGCCGCGAGTTCCAAACTGCTCGCGCAGGACAAACAAAAGAAGTCGGACGGCCAGCGGCGACTCATGACGTTTGTCTACAAGCGCGTCGGCAACCTCGAAATTCAGGTAGACGTTTATCGACCCGCCACAGATATGCCCTGCCCGGTCCTGTTGTGGATTCATGGCGGCGCTCTGATCATGGGGGACCGTGGCGGAGTCGATCGGCGGCTTCGGTCGCCCTTCTTGCAGGCTGGATATGCGATCGCGTCGATCGATTACCGCCTTGCGCCGGAGACAAAGCTTCCGCAAATCATCGAGGACCTTCGCGACGCCTACACGTGGCTGCACGACCAGGGTCCGAAGCTTTTCAATGTCGACACGAGCCGCATCGCCGTCGCCGGAGGCTCGGCTGGCGGATACCTGACGCTAATGACCGGCTTCTGCGTCAAGCCGCGACCGGCGGCTCTGATTTCCCTATGGGGTTACGGCGACATTGCGGGCGACTGGTACATCAAGCCCAGCGAGTTCTATCGCAAGCAGCCGCTCGTCACTAAGGACGAGGCCTGGAAAGGCGTGAGCCGCCCCCCGGTGACGAGCCGTGCTCGTGGCGACAAAGGTCCCGGGCGATTTTATCTCTATTGCCGCCAGCAGGGGCTTTGGACAACCAACGTTGCCGGCATCGATCCCCGCACGCAAGACACGGCGCTCACGCCGTATTGCCCCGCGCGCAACGTCACTCCAAATTATCCGCCGACACTCTTGATTCACGGCACGCGCGACACCGACGTTCCGTTCGAACAGTCGACTGAAATGGACAAAGAGCTGACGCGCGCCGGCGTCGAGCACAAGCTGATTGCGATTCCCAACGCTGGTCATGGAATCGGCGACGGTGAACCAAAACTCGTCGCCTCGGCGTTCGCGGAAGCACTGCAGTTCGTAGAGCGCCGCGTCCACGGCTCGTGACGCACGCTCATCCGCTAGAGTTGCGAAAATCGCTCACTAGCGGCTACTTCCCCTTCGCGACGGAATCCGCCGAGCCGGAGTCCGTGGCCGCCCGAGGTTTCGCTTCCGGCGTCGAGTGTGGCGGTTCGAGGTTCGGGCCCGCGTTGTGCCAGGCTTCCATCACGGCGTCGATCGCGTCGAGCTTTGCCTGGCGAAAATGCGGGACTGTTTGAATTTCATCGGTGACCAGCAGGCAACGGTCGTCAGTCGCATTGTAAGCGGGCCACTCGGGCAGTCCCTCACGGTTCGGGTTGCCCGTCGCGGCAAATTGGATCCAGTAGCCGATCATCGCATCGCGAGCTTTCAGGTCGGCGGGCGAGTGCTCTTTGCCCAATTGCAGGTTGTCGAACACAAAGGCGATTTCCGATCCGTGGTGCGCGCCGAGCGTCTTGCCGAGCGCTCCGAAAGCCACATGAGAGAAGTTGTAGAGATAAGCCGGAGCGTGCGCGTGCTCCCAATTCCGTGCGACGAAGCGGGCCGAATCGACGAACGAAAAGTCGCCCATCAGTTCGGTTACCGACTTCTTCGCCTGGGTCGGCGGATACAGCTCCTTGAACGTCGAGGCGAACTTAGCTCCGAAGTCGCGATCGAGAATGGCGTCGAAGGCCTCGGCATTCGCCGGCAGCTTCGAGACCAGAGTAAACATGGAGCCCTCGTTGCCGTTGGCCCCGACGATCAGCGGCACCCCGTTCACGGTCCCCTGCTGGAACATCGTCATCGGGTCGTCGGGGATCACGTAGCCATCGACGATCGGCGCCAGCCGCATTCCCGTTGCGCGGAAGTTGATCATCCGTGAACTGTCCAGGCCGGGGACCGAGTGAAGCAACACATCGACCGGCAGTGCCCGCAGGGCGGCGAGCTGTCCGGACCCGTCTTTCACGCCGCACTTTTTCGCGAACTCGACGCCCTGCTCTTCTGCCGCCCCGCGTCCGTAGGCCGACTTCTTCAACTGGGCGAAGTTAAGAGTGCCGCCACTTTCGGGAATGGCCCGCTGAAACAGCCCCTTGGCGAGCGGAGAGAGCAGGAGCGAATAGACGCTGTTTCCGCCCGCCGACTCGCCAAAGACCGTTACGCGCTCGGGATCGCCGCCAAACGCCGCGATGTTTCGCTGCACCCAGCGAAGGGCCTCGATCTGATCGAGCAGACCATAGTTCCCCGAAACGCCCTTATCCGATTCAGCGCTCAGGGCCGGATGAGCCAGAAAGCCGAGCACTCCGAGCCGGTAATTCATTCCGACCACCACCACCCCCCGCCGGGAGAGATTCGTCGCTTCATAGAGCGGCTGAGAATCGGCCCCGAAGGTGTAACCGCCGCCGTGAACCCAAACCATGACCGGCAGCTTTTCGGCCGAGCGGCGAGCGGGAGTCCAGACGTTGAGATACAGGCAATCTTCGCTCGTCTTGGCGCCGAGGCTCATACCCGGAAATGAGTTCAGAAGCGGACTGATGACTTGCGGAGCCGCGGCACCGAATTTCGCGCATTCGCGAACTCCCTCCCACGCTTTAGCAGGCTGCGGCGGGCGCCACCTCAACTCACCCACGGGAGGCGCCGCGTAGGGAATGCCCCGAAATACCACGACGTCGCCAGACTCACTCGCCGCCACGCCCTGCACCAATCCGGTGTCGATCTTCACCGGCTCGCCGGCAGCCTTGGGAGCGCTGGTCGTCGAGTCCGCCGACTTCGTCGGTCCATAGGCCTGTGCGGTCGAGGCGGCCAGCAGGCTCACACTCAACGCGGCGCACAACAGATTCGTAGGGAAAACGATTCGGGACGCGGACCGACTACGGGAGGCAGCGCACGCCATGGTTCAATCTCCATTGAATCAGACGGGAGTTGGTGACGATTCAGGAGCAGACAGGCGGCGTTATCTTCGCACACAGCCAGCAGACATTCCAGGGGGCCGGAATGGCTAGCGGCACGATCGCGGGCGCGCTATGCTCACGGTGCTCCTACCCCGAATGCCCGCCTTAGCCCACCAAAAGGATCTGCGGAATGCTGCAGATCGGCTCCCACTCCGCATCGCGGCGTGACTTTCTCAAAGTCGGCAGCCTGGCGCTCGGCGGCCTGACTCTGCCGCAGTTGCTCGGTGCGCGAGTCGAGGCCGCGAGCCAAAAACTGCCGATCACGGACAAGTCGGTCGTGTTCGTATTCATGCAGGGGGGACCGAGCCAGATTGAGACATTCGATCCCAAGATGACGGCGCCGCTCGGGATCCGCAGCGTCAATGGGGAAATCGCCACGACGCTGCCGGGCGTCACATTCGGGTCGGCGTTTCCCAAGCTGGCCGCGCGGGCTCGCGAGCTGGCTATCGTGCGTTCGTTCACGACCGGCGATGCGAATCACGACATCAAGCCGATTGTGTGCAAGGCGACTGCCGGAGCGAATCTCGGCTCGCTCTATTCGCGCATTGCCGGCACCAATCGGCCTGGCACGGGCATGCCGACAAACGTCGCGGTCTACCCGCAGGCGGTCGATCCGTCGACGCGTGCGCCCTTCAAGACGTTTGGCGACTTCGAATCGACCGGCAGCTTGGGAAGCGCCTACTCGCCTTTTGCGCCCAGCGGCGGAGGTGAATTGAAGAAGGATCTTCGCTTGGGACTGCCGCTGGCTCGCCTCGACGATCGGCGGCGGTTGCTGACCGGGTTGGACCGAATTCGGCGGTCGATCGATTCTGCCGGAATGATGGACGGGCTCGATAGCCTCAGGCAGCAAGCGTTCGACACGGTGATCGGCGGCGCGGCCGACGCATTCAATCTGTCGAAGGAGTCACCGGCAACCATCGCCCGCTATGACACGGCGCCGCTCGTGCGGCCCGATCACATCGATCCGAAATGGCATAATCACCTGCTGTACGAGGACAACGCCAAAGCGCTCGGCAAGCTGATGCTTTTGGCCCGGCGGCTCTGCGAACGCGGCTGCGGATTCGTGACGGTGACGACGAATTTCGTGTGGGACATGCATGCGGACGTCAACAACGCCGGCATGGAAGAGGGGCTGCGCTATCTCGGCCTGCCGTTCGACCATGCAATCGCCACGTTCCTCGACGATGTGGCCGAGCGAGGATTGAGCGACAAAATCCTGCTGGTCTGCTGCGGTGAGATGGGCCGCACACCGCGGCTCAACGCACACGGCGGCCGCGATCATTGGGGCAACCTGGCGCCGCTGCTCTTGGCTGGCGGCGGACTGAAGATGGGGCAGGTGATTGGTCAGTCGACGCGCGACGCCGGTCAGCCGCTGAGCGAGCCGATGACCATTCCACATCTGGTCGCGACCGTTTTGCATTCGGTGCTGGACGTCGGGGAGCTGCGCATTGCCCGCGGCATTCCGCGCGACGTGCTTCGTGCAGCGACGGGCGAGACGATTCCCGGTCTCGTGTGACGCCCGCCTGTCCCAGCGAATGCGGTCCGCTCGACCAAGACTTGTCCTACTTCAAGTTCTCGTAGAACCGCACGTATTCGGCCTCGAGCGACTTCAAGTTCCCGAACGACTTGCGGAAATCGGCGACCCGCTCTTCGCCCGTGTAAACTAGCAGCGGATTGCGGGCCACGAGACTTTTGAGATAGCGTCCGTACGAACCGTGCCGCGTCTCAGCAAGAAAGAACGTCAGGGCCCAACCTTCCGCGTAAGCGTCAAGCGTTGCCGAGGCGTACAGGTCATCGGTGGCGACGAAATCTTTCAACGAGTGCGGAAGGCGGCGGGACTTCAAGTAATTCTCGAACCACAGATAGCGGCTGCGGTTGATCCGCGTCATCGCAGCAGCGCTCTTCGAATCGTGGATTCCGGGAGCCTCGAACATCGTTGCCAGGCCCTCGATCACCCATTTCGGCGTCTGCCCGATCCGCGAATGCAGTCCCGTGTTGAACGCGACCTGGTGCGTAGTCTCGTGCACGATCGTGCTGTGGAGATCTCCCTCAACGATCGCATCGAACCGCACGGATGTCGACGCGTGGCTGCCTCGCTGATCTCCAGTCAGCAGTAGAGTTTGGGAGTCACGCCGTCGACCAAAAGCAGAACCGAGCGAGTCGGCTTTCGCCGGCGCGGCGCTCGTTGCCAGCCCAGCATCGCCTTGATCGAAGAGAGCGATTCGATTGGTGAGCCGCATGTAATACCCCAACATCCCCTGAGGGGGCTCGAGCTTGTCCTTGCGGCAATAACGCACGAACGCTTCCCGGTCGGGGAAGACGATTACCACCAGCGGGAATTCCGGCTCGGTGATCTTGAATCCCCGAACCGAAAAATAGCGACGAAAGATGCGATACGTCTCTTCGCAGATTTCGCCGATCTTCCGGTTGTTCTGCTCGGCACAAATCAAGAAGTGCCCTGTCCCCTCGATGCGAAAATGCTTGGGAAGTTGGCGGCGCAGCTGATCGCGCAGCTCCGCAGCCGACAATTCGTGGAAGTGCTCGGCAATCGTGCGCACCGATTCGACGCGATTGATCTCGAAAGGCCAAAGCTGACCGTCGCGGCCCATCAACCAGCACGCGTCGTGACTCTTAGCCTCGAGCCGGCCCTCGAACGGTTTGCCGTTCTCGGTCAGTTCTAAAAGGCTGGGCGCGGCTGCGAACACGGCCTGCTGCCCCAGCCAGACTGCGGCGGCGCACAGGACCGTTCTTACGATCCAGCCGTTTGCTGTAAGAGCCTGAAGGCGGGACCCGACTACCGCCGAACTGCGAAATGCGCGCATAAATGTCCCCTGGTCTAAGACCGCGTTGCCTCTGCAAATATAGGTCTTCCCAAGGGGGATGCCCGAAGCGGGGCGTGTTCCGTTGCGTCTCGGCAGCATAGACTGAAGGAGGGCGGCCTGCTGGCAGAATGCGACGATCGGGCCGAAGCGCGCCGCAGCACAGATCGTCGCGGGAACTCCTGATGGAATCCGTTTGGATCGATTATTCCGGATTGCGGACGAGTGTGATGCATTTTCGCCGCGCGCGGATGGCCCTCGCGGTTTCTTTTGCGTTTTGCATCGGGACCTCGGCGTGGGCGGAGGATCGGCCGAGTGCAGCCGATTCGGCCATGGTTCGCCAGATTCAACGCCTGATCGGCCAATTGGACGCCGACACGCGCAGCGAACGAGTCAAAGCGCAGGAGGCTTTGCTGAACCTGGGTCCGTCGATCCTGCCTCTCTTGCCAGAGGATCGGGCGATTGCCAGCGCTGCCGCGCGCCAGTCGCTGCAGGTGGTCCGCTCGCGACTGCAACGCGAAGCGGCGCTCGCATCCCTTTCGCCTTCGAGGGTGACGCTCAAGGGAACCGACACGCTGCGGCGCGTACTGGCACAAATTGCATTGCAGACCGGCAATGAATTTGACACGCATGCCCTCGGGGACCAACTCCTGGAGCGCCGGATCACCGTTGATTTCCAGTCACGCGCGTTCTGGAGTGCGTGCGACGCAGTCATCTCGTATGTCGGCCTCGACTACGGAACGGCTTCCGCCCGTCGCTTGGAACTCATTCGCGCAAATCGTGGCTCAATGCGGCGTCCCTTGGCAGTCGCCGACGAAGGGGCGTTTCGCGTCGCGGTGGCTTCGGCGAGTATCCAACCCTCGGTCGCGAGCCGCACCGGCTCTGCGCTGCGCGTCGGTTGGAGTCTCATGACCGAGCCCAGGCTGCGGCCGCTCTTCGCAGCCATCGACGGGCATGACCTACACGTTCATGCGATGGAGACGAGCGCCGCTCCATCGCGGTCCGAGCCGCCGGGGGCATCGATCCGAGTCCCGGTGTTTCGGCCAATCAGCCCGGCGGCAAAACTGGAACTCTCGATGAACGAAGGGCGGGAGCCGTTGCAGCTCGAAACACAGTTCGAATTCCCGGCAACAGCGACGTCTACGCTCAGAATCGAATTTAGTGGATCGTTCGCGGTCGAAATGGCCGCGGCGCCCGCACGATTTGTGTTCGACGATCTGGTTACGCCCGATCAGCCAGCGAACCGAGTCGGTGGTGTCGCCGTCCGTTTGAGGCAGGTTGAGATTCCCATTGCCACAAAACCCGGCTTCGGCCGGGTCGACCTCAGTGTCGACTACGACCGGCGCGGTCCGGCGTTCGAGTCTTATCGCACGTGGATGTATCACAACGAAGTTTGGCTCGAAACCAAAAGCGGACACCGCATCCTTCCGCGACCGCTCGTCGCGACGCAGCGCGAGGCTGACGGTGGGGTTGCCGTCGAGTACAATTTCGCCGATGTGACCGGAACACCCGCGGACTATCGCCTGGTGTACGTCGCACCGACGCTCGTCACCCGATGCCCCGTGCAGTTTCAACTGCCGAATATCCCGACAACCCGTGCGGGTCAACAAGGAGCCCAGCCATGAACGCTCGCGACGCCGTTAAATCCACTTATGCTCTGCCGGAGATGCTTTGCCGCGGCTACCTCGACGGCCTGTCGGATGCGGACCTGCTCGTGCGTCCGGTGCCGAAGGCCAATCACATCGCCTGGCAGCTCGGCCACTTGATCGCCGCCGATCACGAATTCATCGAAGGGCTCTGTCCCGGGACGGCGCCTGCGCTGCCGGCGGGCTTCGCGGAAAAGCACAAAAAGGAAACCGCAGAGAGCGATAACCCGAAAGACTTCTACAAGAAAGATGAATACCTCAAGCTCTACGACCAGATGCGGGCTGCGGCTCTGAAAATGGTCGACACCGTCAGCGAGAGCGACTATGAGAAGCCGGCCCCAGAGAAATTCCGCAGCTACTGCCCGACCGTGGCGTCGGTATTGATGATGTCGCCATCGCACTGGATGATGCACGTCGGGCAATGGGCGGTCGTCCGCCGCAAGCTTGGTAAGCCGCCGATGTTTTGATCAACCAGCTCACGGGTCACGGGGCTTTGCCATGGCCACCTTGATCGAGAAGCCCGCGAGCGTCGTGGCTGCGGGCGATCCGCCGAAGCAGATTGCCGAATTCTTCGGCCGAGTCGCGACGCACGAAGCGGTGGCCAGCGTGGCGCGGATGGTTTCGCCGGCGGGCTGGAAGGAACCAGGGCAGCGCCCCGAGTTTCTCGAAATCACCGTGGTGCTGCGGGGCGCCGTCCGTGTCGAGCACGAGGCGGGCGTACTCGACGTGCGAGCCGGCCAGGCTGTGGTGACTCAGCCGGGCGAATGGATCCGCTACAGCACGCCGGATCCGGGCGGAGCGGAATACGTGGCGGTCTGCCTGCCGGCGTTTTCGCCGGACACGGTCCATCGCGATCCGTCGTAGATGCAAACGGGGAGGGCGAAGCTCCTGCTAAGCCGCGTTTTCTGCCTCGATGACAGAGCGGCTCGGCGGGAGCCTCGCCCTCCCGAAACTCAGACTGCGCTACTTCGCGTCTTTGCGGGTGAGGGTCGAGCTCATCGCCTGGCCCGGCTTGCCGTCGGTGAAGACCACGAACGTCGCCTTGATCGTCTTATCGTTGGCGACCTTCATGTAGCCTTCGTGGACGTGCATGTCGACCTTAGGGTCGAAGTTCGTGCCGCCTTTAAACACGAACTTGATTTCGCCCGCCTTGTTCGTCTTCTGGAACTTCATGACGGGCGCGTTGTGCAATGCACAATAGTGCGTGAGCAGCAGATCGTTGCCGTCCATGTGGTAGACGCTGACCATCTCGCTCGGGTCGTTCGGAAAGATCGTCTCGACGACCGAGCTTCCCGCTCCCGAAACACGAAACGTGCTCATCGGCGACTTCGTGCCGTAGTCGTGATTCCCGCCCGTCCGTTGCCAGGTCCCGTTTAGCGACTTGAGGAACTCGAACGCCGATTCGGCATCGTAGACCACCGATTCGGGATTCGTGATCGCCTTATGTTCGGACTTCGAATCCGCAGCTCGAGTCGCGACCGCGAACGTCGCGAGGCACGCGAACGCCGACAGCCAGGCCATCGACTTTTTCATGACTTTCTCCTCTAGTTGTGAAATGTCGCCTCAGGGTTGTCGAATGCCTCTGAGAGGCAAGTGAGAACGAGCGGATCGCGGCATTATAGCGAGCTTTTGTGCAGTACGGGATGACTGCGAACTCCGGTGAGGCGCTCCGTACAAATCCGAGTCAAATAGTGTCCAGTTGGTCCTCCATAGGGGCGATCGCATTCGGCACCGAGCCTTGGGGTGCAAAGGCTTTTGGCAGAATAACTTGCGCTATGAGCCTGGGCCGGCCCCCAGTGGGCGCCTGATCCTGATTAACCGCCGCCGTGTCGAGCCTACAATTCCGCCAACATTGCGAGGAAAGGAAACCGCCATGACGCACAATCGAATCTTCTCGCTGCTTGCCGGTTCCGACGAGACGCAGAGGAGTAACCCGGAGCAGAATCCGCAGGCAACGAAAGCCTCGGCACCGGACGCGACCCCGCGGGATGCCGACCTGCTGGACGCCTATTCGCAGGCCGTGATCAACGTTGCCCAGAGTGTCGGGCCGGCGGTGATCGCCGTCGCGGCGCGTGGTGACCAGCGGGGTGGAATGGGATCGGGTTTTCTCGTCACGCCCGACGGATACGCCGTCACGAACAGCCACGTGGTCCACGGCCGGCACTCGTTCACAGCCACCACCGAGGAGGGGGATAAGATTCCGGCCGATCTGGTCGGCGATGATCCGTCCACCGACCTGGCCCTGTTGCGACTCGTCGCTCGCGACCTCCCGTACGCGACCTTCGGAGATTCCCAGGCGCTGCAGGTCGGCCAACTGGTGATTGCCATGGGCAATCCGTTCGGATTTCGCTCGACAGTCTCGACCGGAGTCGTCAGCGCGGTCGGCCGCGCGATGCGCGGCGAATCGGGCCGGCTGATCGAAAACGTCGTCCAGCACACCGCTCCGCTCAACCCCGGCAACTCGGGAGGGCCGCTGGTCGATTCTCGCGGACGCGTCGTGGGAATCAACACGGCTGTGATTGCGATGGCGCAGGGGCTCGGCTTTTCGATTCCGTCGAGCACCGCCGCCTGGGTTGTCGGAGAGTTAGCGTCTCATGGCCGGGTGCGGCGTCTGTCTCTGGGCGTCACCGTCACAGTGACCCAGTTGGCGCGGCGGCTGGTGCGCGAACTGGATCTGTTGTCAGATACGGCGGTTGAGGTGATGGAAGTGCTGCCGCGTGGTCCTTCTGATTTGGCGGGGCTGCGTCCGCACGACGTCATTGTTGCCGCGAATGATCGGATCATTGCCGGCGTCGACGATTTGCACCGCGTCCTGTCGGGACAGCTTGCTTTGGCGGGCAAGTCCCCGTCGTCCAATTCCGAGCGGAATCCCGAAACCGTGGGACTTGAGCTGACGGTAATTCGGGAGGAGCGCGCGCAGAAAATCCACGTGGCTCCTCGGTATTCTGAATCCTGAACGCACAAATGGGGGTGGCTGGGGTCGAATGGCTTCCGTTCGACCCCAGGTTGCTCGATTTCTGGGGGTTCGCTCCGCTCGACCCCAGCCACCCAAAATTCATAGTCGGAAACGAAATCATTCAAGCTCTCGCGGAGAGTCCGATGCGAGTCGAAAACCTGGCGGCGCCAGAATTGAAATGGGAAGAGCGGCTCAGCGCCGTCATGGAAATGATGCGCGAAATGAGCAAACAGACCGATCCCCAGTTGATGGTTCAGCAATACGCGGCCCGGATGAAGCGTTTTCGGCGGATCGATCGGTCCCTGTCGCTCAGCCGTCGCGATTTGCCCGCCCCCCAGGTGCGGATCACGCGCTCGACTGCCTGGGAGGATAGCGTCAATCCCTGGAAGGAGCCGGAAAAGCTACCGCTCATCAATGGGGGCATCCTCGGCGAGCTGATCTACGGCGACGAGCCGCGGATCATCGAGGATTTCTCTGTGTCGCCCGATGATCCGGCGGCCCGCTACCTCGAGGGCTTCTCGTCGCTGGTCGCTATTCCGCTCTTGGACCAGGGTGTGGCCCTCAACATGGTCGTCCACCTCCGCCGCGAGTCCGGCACATTCGACCCCGAGCTGCTTCCCGAGCATGTCTGGACGGCCAACCTCTTTGGCCGGGCCACCAATTCGCTTGTGCTGGCCGATAAGGTGAAGACGGCCTACGAAGAGATCGACCGCGAGCTGAAAGCAGTGGCCGCCATCCAGCGGTCGCTCTTGCCTGCCAAGCTGCCGGAGGTGCCATCGCTCCACTTGGCGGCCAACTACGAGACGGCCCGGCGGGCCGGCGGCGACTATTACGATTTCATTCCGCTCGGTCAGGGTTTGTTGGGCATCTTGATTGCCGACGTCAGCGGGCACGGCACGCCGGCCGCGGTGATGATGGCCGTCATGCATAGCATCGTCCACAACTATCCCAACGACCCCGCGCCACCGAGCGAGCTGTTGACGTTCCTCAACCAAAAGCTGCTCGCCCACTATGTCGGCGTAAACGGGACGTTCGTGACGGCGTTCTACGGCATCTACGATCCGAAGACGCGGCGCCTGACCTACTCGTCGGCCGGCCACAATCCGCCGCGGATGCGACGCTGCGGCAACCAGACGGTATTCGCCCTCGACGGCGCCCAGCAACTTCCGCTCGGCGTGCTCGACGATCCGCAATTCGTCTCACACACAGAACAGCTCGAACCGGGCGACCAGATCGTCTTCTACACCGACGGCATCACCGAAGCCATCGGCCCGGACGGCGAACTGTTTGGCACCGATCGATTAGACCGGGCACTGGCCGCCTGCGGTGCCGAGCCCGCCGAGATCGTGGAGCGGGTACTCAAGCACGTCGAGGCGCACACGGGCGGGACGCCGGCACGGGATGATCGTACGCTGGTGGTTGCGCGCGTGGTTTGAGGGTCAATCGGCTTGCTCGTTAGTCGCGCGATCCTTCAAAAGGCGCGCGGCGCGCTCTCAAACACTTCGTGCAGCTCCGATGTCCCGCTCGGCGCAGTGCGCCGCTGCTCGATGACCCGAACTGCTGCGTTCGCCGCGTCGGCGGCTTTCGTGTTGGGGTGTTTTTGGATCACTTCGTGCAGCAATCGAACGGCCTCATCGACCTTCGCCCAAGCCTCGAGTTCTTTCACTTCTTTTTCCATCACTTCGACTTCGCGCTTGAGTTGCTCTTCGGTAAGGGCTTTGGCCTTCTTCCTGGAAAGCTGGAGGAATCGCTGGCGAACGGGGTTGGCATCAAGGGGCTCGAAGGTGTCGGTGCGCGCGGCTGGTTGAGCCTGAGGGACAACTGTGATGGGCCCGCTCCCGTCTGAGCCAAACGGTGCAACGGCCGGTTGAAGCGGCGGTGCTGCCGCTATGGGAGTGGGTACCTTCGGCGACTGAGCGAGGACCGCTTGTGTCCAAGCGAGGATTCCCAACGCCACGATCGGCGTGACTGCGCCCAAGAGAATTGTGCGTCGCATCGAGAACCTCCTTGAATAGCGTGAATCGGGACAGCGAATCCGAATGGCGCGCGGATCGTACCCCTGCTTTGATCGCCCTGTCAATCTGCGATTCTAGCTTAGGATCTGCCGAATGATCTTGGCGTC
>DASZIA010000664.1:0-12437 GCA_035949535.1 Planctomycetaceae bacterium
CGGATTCTTTTCGGCGGCGCTCAAGGACTACGTGCATCATGGGCTGTTTCCCTACCGCGTCGGAACTCCCGAGTACCGCAAAGTGCTGGCGATCGAGGATCCCTACAACTATCGGGATCGTTTGCGGCTAACGATTCCCAAGTACCTGATCAACGCGGCGGGCGACCAGTTCTTTTTGCCGGACAACTCGCAGTTCTATTACGCCGACATGCCGCAGGAAAAGCATCTGCGTTACGTTCCCAACGCGAAGCACAACCTCAAGAACAGCGATGCACTCGAGAGCCTGCAGGCGTTCTATCAATCTGTCCTCGACGGGCACCCTCGACCGCGCTACTCGTGGAAGAAACAGGCAGACGGCTCGTTGACCGTCACCGCCGCCGATCGTCCGCGCGAAGTCAACCTCTGGCAGGCGACCGACCGCCACGCCCGCGATTTTCGCCTCGATGTCATCGGCAGGGCCTGGCATTCGACTCGCCTCGAGCCCGATTCGCAGGGCACGTACAGCGCCCGTGTCGCCAGGCCGGACACGGGATTCAGCGCGTTTTTTATCGAACTGGTCTACGACAGCGGCGGAAAAAATCCGTTCAAATTTACCACGGGCGTCAGCGTCGTGCCCGACGTGCTTCCCTACAAATGGTCGACGGCGACGCCAACCAGGCAGGACTATTGGGAAGAGCCGCTGGTCTTTTGAGCCGCTCGAGAGGTGTGACCAATGAGCACGAGTCCCTCGAAGTTCATCGCGACCGAGCGTACCGGCGACACCTTGATTGCCCTTCTCTGCCGCGGCGGAAGCAGCCTCGTGGGGCCTGAGTTCGCAGACGATCGCAGCGCTTTGATCGAGCAAATTCACAGTCCCGACGTGCGCTCAATCGTATTCGACTTTGCCAACGCCGAATATTTCGGTTCGCTCGTGCTCGACACCTTGTGCATGGCATGGAAGCATGCCCGCGAGTGCGGGGCGGGCATGGCGCTGTGCAACGTTTCGCCTTTCGGGTCAGAAATTCTCCGCAAGGCGAAGCTCAACATGCTCTGGCCCGTCTTTCCGTCGCGAGAGCAGGCCGCCGAGGCGTTGCGCACCGCGAGCAAAGGGAGCGCTGCGGCCATAAGACGCGAATCCCAGAGGACCGCGCTGGCCATGACCGACCTGACGAGCCGATTGCAGGTTCTCGCGACAGAACCTTTGTTGGTGATCGGATTTGGCGGTGGAGATCTTCCGCCGGAGCATGCGCTGGGTCGCTATTTGGGCCAGATCGCCGAGTTGATCGATCGGACGGGTTGCCGCGAGCTGGCCTTCGAAATGGACGGCGTGGTGATGATTCCCAGCGGGTTTCTCGGCGTGATTGCCTCGATCACGAAGCGGGGTGTGGCCGTCACCGTCCGTCACCCATCCGTAGACGTCCGAGACGTGCTCGAACTCACTCACTTCGACCAAATCGTTAAGCTCGATCCGCCCTTGTCATCGCCCGAGTGAGGAATCGTCTCGCTGCCGCCAAGCGCCCGTGACGAAACCGTTCCTCATGAGGCGGCCGCTTGCAGGATCTCGCAGAGCCGCCGGGCGACGACCTGCTCCTCGCCAGACTTGAGCTGAAACACCGAAATCAGAAGTCCGCGGTCGCCCGTGCCGCTGACCCGACCGAGGGCGATCGACGGATTCCCCTCGGCCATTTGCTTGGTCACCCGGTCGCGGGCGATGCGGACGCGGCTCTCATCCCAAAACACCAAGAGGTGCGGGACGTGATTGGCGATGGGAGGCACAAATCTCTGCGTCGTGATCGTCGGAATCCCGCCGAGTGACTTCTCGATTTCAGCGAGGCGGCGCTCCCATTCGCGTCGCTCGGCCTGATGGTCGAATCGGACGTACCGCTCGACCGCGGCCCAGAGAGCGACCATGTCCTCCTTGCTGACCTTCAGCATGCGCCCAATCGTGCCGCAATGCGGATTGGTGTTGAGCTTGGCCGCCTCGATGAATTCCTTTTTCCCCAAGAGCAGCCCCGTGTTGCTGGGGCCCGAGAGCGCTTTGCCCCCGCTGAAGGCGACCATGTCGAAGCCCAGGTTGTTGTAGAGCGACAAGGCGTCGACGGGCGGAACGTCGGCCGCGGCGTCAACCAACGTCGGGACACCGTGCCGGCGCGCGACCTCGATCCACTCTTCTTTTTTGATTTTTCCATCCGGCTCGAGCAGGTTGTAAAACAGCATCAGGGCGGTTTGCTCGTTGATCGCCCGGTCCAGCTCCTGCCGCGTCTCGACGTCGATCAATTTGACGCCGCAATTCGTGATCTGGTGGTCGTAGCAGGTGTGATGTGATTTTTGCGTGATGACTTCGCTTTTCATGCCGGTGGTGTCGGGCAGACGCGCGATCCGTTGCGCATCGCCGCGGGTGACAGCGGCCGCCGTGGCCAGGAGCATCGCCCCCGCCGCGCCGGTCGTCACAAGCGCCGCGTCGACGCCGATGAGAGCGGCAATCCGCTCGCCGATGCGATCTTGCAGTTCGCCGATCTCCACGAAATGCTGTGCGGCCGATGTGAGAGCGGCCAGCACTTCGGGAGGCATCAAGGATCCGCCGAGAGTGGTCAACGTTCCGGCCGCGTTGATGACCGTTTTTACACCTAGCTTTTCGTAAACGCTGGTCTCGCTGGGAATACCCCCCGATGAAGTTGAGCCTGTGGAAGTTGAGCCCGTCATTGCCAGCGCTCCGCCGAGTGCACTCGTTGTTCCCGCTTTCATCGCCGCTCGCCGCGTCATTTTCTGACGCCTTCCCTCTGGCATCGCGAAATGTCCTTCAATCAGATCAATGAAGCCGACTAAACCGCCGGATGGTCTAGGCGCACTTCAAAAATCGCCTCAACCTCTACGGCAATGTTGTTGGGCAGCGAGCCCATGCCGACGGCACTGCGGGCCCCTTTGCCGTTTTTCTCGCCGAAGACCTGCACCATCAGTTCGCTGAAGCCGTTGATGACCTTCGGTTGATCGCCGAAGGTGGGCACGCAGTTGACCATTCCGAGCACCTTGACGAGACGCACGACGGCGTTGAGAGTCCCAAGCGTCGCCTGAACGGTGCTGAGGGTGTTGAGCCCCACCAGGCGAGCGGCCGCGTAACCGTCGGCCAGGCTCAGATCGCCGCCGACTTTGCCGCGAACCGGGGTCCCGTCAGGCTGAGTCGGTCCCAGCCCCGAAACAAACAGCAAATTGCCGACGCGGACGGCTGGCACGTAAACCGCGATCGGTTTGGGCGCGGCGGGGAGCTGGATCCCCAGTGCTTTGAGCCGCTGCTCAGCGCCCACGGGGAGATCGGCAGCCTCGGTTCGTGGTCCTCCACCTTTGAGCAAGACGCCGGTCGACAGCCCTCCCGCGAGCGCGCCGGAGGCCAACAGAAGTCCATCACGAAGAAATGCACGCCGGCCAATCGATGTGTTCGTCATCACGGGGTTCCTCGAATGTGTTGCAAGAACCGTAATCCAATCGGAGTCGCGATGCTACAGACCGATCGCCAAAAAAGGCGCAGTGCCGGACGCTTTGCAACCAAAGTAACGTCGAACCGAGTCAACGACAGTGACCCGTACAGGCCGCAGGTGTAAACTATTCCGACAGCTCTCTCGATTCCCTTCCCGGCTTCCCCAATCGGGCGGCGCTACGGTCCGCCGGTCCAGCATGAACCTACCCAACAAGCTCGATGAGCCACTTGTCGAACGCGTGCGCCAATTCGTCAAGGACGAAATCCTGCCGGTCGCCACGCGACTCGAACACGCCGACGAGTACCCTGCCGAGATCGTCGAGGGTTTTAGGCAGCTCGGCCTGTTCGGCTGCAACGTGCCGCGCGACTTTGGCGGGCTCGGCCTCGACTATACGACCTTTGCCATGATCATCGAAGAACTGGCCCGCGGCTGGATGAGCGTCGTCGGCCCGCTCGGCACCCATTCGGTAATTTGCGACATCATCCACCGCTTTGGGACCGACGTGCAAAAACGCGAATTTCTGCCGGGACTCGCGTCCGGATCTCGGCGCGGCGGCTTGGCGCTCACCGAGGCGGACGCCGGCACCGACGTTAAACGCCTGCAGACCATCGCGACGCGCCAAGGCGACGGCTATCTGATCAATGGCTCGAAAATGTGGATTACGAACGGCAAGCGGGGTGACACGTTCGTCCTTGCCGCGAAGACGAACCCGCACGCCGATCCGCCGCACAAGGGAATTTCTGCCTTCATCATCGAGAAAGGGGGGCCCGGTTTCCGCGTCGTCCGCGAGATCGACACGCTCGGTTACCGCGGCGTGGAGAATTGCGAGCTGGCCTTCGAGAATTTTTTCGTGCCGGCCCAAAACCTGGTCGGCGGAGTGGAAGGTGAAGGCTTCAAACAAATCATGACTGGGCTTGAGAGCGAGCGGATCAACGTCGCCGCCCGCGGCGTCGGCGTCGCACGGGCCGCCTTCGAAGACGCGCTCGCCTACTCGCAAAAACGCGAAACCTTCGGCAAGCCGATCTGCGAGCATCAAACGATCCAGATCAAGCTGGCCGAGATGGCCACTCGCATCGAGGCGTCGCGGTTGCTGGTTTATTCTGCCGCCGAAAAAAAAGACCGCGGCGAGCGCTGCGACCTCGAAGCGGCAATGGCCAAGCTCTTCGCCACCGAAACCGCGCAAGCCGTCGCTCTCGAATCGCTACGCATCCACGGCGGAGCCGGCTATTCCACCGACCTGCCGGTGGAGCGCTATTATCGCGACGCGCCCCTGTTGATGATCGGCGGCGGCACCAACGAGCTGCAGCATCTGATCATCGCCAGGCGCCTGCTCGCGCAGCACCCGATTGCCCCGTTCGAAGAGATTCAGTGAACCACCAAGGCACCAAGGACACCAAGAAGCACAATTTCAATTTGAGTATTTGTCTTACTTGGTGATCTTGGTGCCTTGGTGGTTCAAATTCAGATTCTCCTCTTCAGATTCACTGCGAATGCTAAAAGGTGCCTTCGTCGCCAGACGGCCCGTAGAGCGCGGGCACCGGGACGTTGTTGAGCCGCAGGTAGACGCACAGGTGTCCGCGGTGATGGATGCTGTGGTTGAGCACCATGCTCCGTACCACGGCGATCCGCGGCATCGCGAATATCTTTTGGCCTCCCTTCAGGAGCGTCCACGTCTTCATGAAGTCGGCATCGGACGCGGCGCTGATTGCCGCACGCGCATCGGCGACATTCTTGTCGAATAACTCGAGCATCGCTTGTTTCGACTTGGCCTCGGGCAGTTTGAAAGGCTCGCCACCCGGAGGAGCGACGTCCAAGGACTCGTGCTTCAGGGTCGCAGTGGCCCAACTCGGCAAGTCGGCCAGGTGCTTGCTCACCCAGCCGATCGTGTTCGATTTCGGATGGGCCTTCCAATCGAGCTTGTCTTCGGGGATCCGGTCGAGAACCTTGCGCGTGTTGGCCATCTCCTGATCGAATTCCGGCAGCAAAGATTGGCTGATCGACATGATGCGCTCCTCGTCATAGTTTGAGGGTCAAGTCGGACGATCCACCGCTGAAAGCAGGGGGGGACCTTCTAATTGGCGACCGCCTGCATGGTCGGTCGCGTGTGTACAAATGTACCGTAATGTAACTCAGGCAGTCGCGAACGTCAACAGTCTTCCCTAGAGGGTCGACGAAGTTTCACGACCTCACAGTGGAACGCGCCTGGAAATTTGCTCAAGCCACGCGACACCCGACGAATCCCGAGGCGGCGGCTAGGCCGAATCGTAGCCTCGAATTGCTGTGCGACAAGAACCGGCGGCCGCCGCGCCTTCAATGAGGGCGAGCGACGATTCGGGTCTGTGGCCGAGCGCGGCCAGATACAGCGGCAGGACAGCTGTGCTGCCTTCGTGACCGCAATCGGAGAAGAACGTAGCCAGGACGATACCGACGAGCGTGCGGTTGACTCAGCTCGCGCTCGTGCGTTTCACTTGCCGCGATGGGCCAGCTTGACGTAGCGTTGCCGCATCTTCTCCAGCTCAATGTAATAATGCTGGACGTCCTGGTAACCGAACGAGCGACCCATCAAATCCGCACTGGGACCGAGCACGACTGTGCACGGTATTGGCTTGGCTTTGAGAATCTGCGCGACGCGAGCGTCTTTGTCGGCATCCAAGTGCACGGGGACAAAGTTGCTCGAAATATAACTGACCAGATCGGGGTTTTTCAGCGTCGTGCTTTCGAGCTCGCGGCAGTAGTGGCACCACTCGGCTCCGAAGACAATCAACATCGGCCGTCCCGTGGCCGCGGAAACTCGATGGGCCTCGTAGAGATCGTGAAACCAGGCGAGTTCCGCCGAGGATTGCTTGGCTTCTTTTCCGGTCGCTGGCCAAGCATCGCCCCGCGAATCACAGGCCGACAAAAGAATGCAGGCGACCAGAGCAATTTGACAGAGTGAGCCAAGCCGGGGCATGTCGATCGGCTCCGCGAGATTCGTGTTTTTCTGAGTGAGAGCGGTCAGGACCGACATGCGCAGCATCGGCCCTGATTCGGGCCTTAGATCGACAACCAGACTGGAGTGGCTGGACTCAATTTGACGACTGTGCGGGTTTTTAATCGGAACGCCCGGTCTTGAAAGCGCCAGTTTTCGCGAAATTGGTGAAATCTGCTCAAGTACGGAAGTGGAAAATCCGCAGAACGAACCACAAAGGCACCAAGATCACCAAGGAATCAGGAGGCCGAAATCCAATTAATTCTTGGTGTCCTTGGTGCCTTTGTGGTTCACACTTTCCTCTCTTTTGCGCTTCAGTGAGCCCCGATTAGGAATCCCGGGCGCTCTTGAGTGCTTGCACGTACTGTCCGGCCAGGTCGCGGAGCCGCGAGAAGTTCCCGTCCCGGATTGCTTGCGGATCGATCAGCGATCCGCCGACGCCCAGGGCGCACGCTCCGGCTTTGATGAACGCGGGGAGCGTTTCGAGATTCACTCCGCCGGTCGGCATCAGCCGGATTTGTGGGAACGGGCCGCGAAGGGCTTTGAGATAGCTCGGGCCGACCGCATCCGACGGAAAGACCTTCACCACGTCAGCTCCGGCCTCCCAGGCCGCGAGAATTTCGGTCGGCGTGAATGCGCCCGGCATCACAACCTTGTCGTAGCGGTGACACAAGCGAATCACCTCCAGATTGAGCGACGGCGAAACGATGAATTCGGCACCGGCAAGCAGTGCTGCCCGCGCCGATTCCGGATCCAACACGGTCCCCATGCCCAAGAGCACGCGGTTCCCGAGCTCTTTCTTCACCGAGGCCAGAATCTCGAGGGCGTTGGGGACGGTGAACGTTACCTCAATCACGTCGATCCCGCCCTCGAACAGAGCGCGAGCGACGCTCGCAAGCTGGTCGCTTGTCGGCACGCGCAGAATCGCGACGATCCCGGTCTGCAGCACGCGGTTCAGATCTTCAATGCGGCTCATATTGCGTTCTCTTCGTTGGAGTCGCGGCTTTAGCCGGTCTTTTCAAAGAAAATTACGGACCGGCTAAAGCCGGAACTCCAACGGGATCACTTCGTGATCCTGCAGGTAGTGGTCACTGACAGGATAGTTGCTGAACTGGATCGTGTAGTACTGCTCGAACCACTGGCGGATGTGGGCGACGGCCGACTCGTCGTATTCGGGAGCGACGTGGAACAGTCGGCCGTTCGGCGTGCTGCGAATCTCCCCGTCTTCGACCACCACTTCGCCAGCATGAATCACATACCGCGGCAGCTCGAACATCCGTTGGATGTCGGGATTGGAATTGTAGATGGTGATGTCGGCGTCCGCGCCCGGACCCAGATGCCCTTTGCGCTCGAGGCCAAGGATTCTGGCGGGGGCGGCGCGCGTGATGATCGCGATTTCGTCAAGCGTGTATTCGCGGTCGAGACTTGCGAGAAGAGCCCGTTGGCGAACTCCGGGCGGAAGTGTCTTGAGCACGTCGCCGCGCCGTCCGCGATCCATCAAGAGAGCGATAATTTCGGGATAGGCCAAGAACGAGCCGCCGTTGGGGTGATCGGTGCTCATCGCGATTCGCCACGGGTCGTCGACGAGCAGGTACCACTCGAGGCCGGTCGCCCACTGCACCGAGTGCACGAGGCTTTTGTCCTTATATTCGATCGGCACGATGCCGCAGCCGGTCTCCATCTCGGTGTCGCCGCTGAACCATTTGCGGCCCGTGACCTTGTGCAGGTAGTAGCCGAGCGGGCCGTCGCCGGTCATCGACGTGGTCTCGCCAAACAGAACCTGGCCGACGTCGACCGACAGGTTGGGGTGAGCGTTCACGTAGTCGGCGAGCTTCGGCACCTCCGAGCAGAAGGAATGCACATCGTCGGGCTGGCCCCCGTAACTGTGAAATTGCACGTGAGTAAGATGTCCGCGCCGGCCCTCGAGGGCTTTCATCGTTTCCAGCGTCGTCGTCCAGTTGCCCGGCACTCCCAGGTTGTTGCAGTGAATGTGGACGGCGTGCGGCAGACCCAACTCGGTTACCGCCTGGGCGAGGCCTTGAATGATTTGTCGTGGCGTGACCTCAAAGTGCCCGACCACGTCGTCGAGGCCCGTTGCGTTTCGGCCGGTCTGTTTCCACACTTCGACTCCGCCCGGATTGACCAACTTGGCGGCGTATCCCTTCGCCGCGTTGAGCAGCCACGCGACGTACGCCTTGAGTCGCTCGGGCTCGCCGGCCTGAATTGATTGCATCACGTAATGATTGTTGCCCATCAGGACGTAAAAGCCCTTGTCGATGATGGGTGTGTCGTGCAGCTCTTCGTGCGCATGACGCGCGGCCAGCGGGGGAATCGCCGCGTCAAAGGCCGTCGTATAACCCAGCCCAGCGTAGAGGTACCCGGTCGCGAATGTGCTGGGAACGGCTCCCGTCGTGCCCGAGCGGGTGAGTGCGGTGCGGCGGAGGGGCGGCGCAGCACGCTTGTTGTCGGGCATCATCTTGCGGGCCATGTTGACCTTCGGCCCGGCAATGTGGCAGTGCATGTCGACGCCACCCGGCATCACGACCATGGCCGAAGCGTCAATCGTGCGATCGGCTCGCACGGCGGGGTCAGCCGGCGCCTCAACGACGCGACCTTCCGCGATCCAGATGTCACGAACCTCGCCCCGGATTCCGTTGCGGGGATCGTAGACTTTGCCTCCAGTAATGCGGAGCAAGATGGTTCGCTTTCGCGCAGCTACCGCAGCGCTTGGCAGGAAGATCAATAGGAATGAACCACCAAGACACCAAGAGCACCAAGGAGAAGATCAGAGAGCCAGGCGCTTAATGCCGTCTTTGAGGCGAGTGACATTGAAGTTAATGAGTAAGCCCAGGCGTTTGTTTGCAAGCTTCAGATAGGTCAGAAGCTGTGCTTCGCAGAGCGGAATCAGACTCTCAACGGCTTTTAGTTCTACGATAACGGCATCCTCGACCAGCAAGTCTAGACGCAGCGCGGCGTCTAAATTAACGCCGCGGTAGAGGATCGGAACCGCGACCTGCGACTTAAACCGCAGTCCGCGCTCGCTTAGCTCGTAACAGAGACAGCGCTCGTAGACCGGTTCAATCAACCCGGGGCCGAGCGCCCGGTGCACAACCAAGGCCGAATCAACAATCTGCCTTGCGACAGCATCGACTCGTTCTGAGATCGGTTCAAAGGGCGTGATGACTGCGTCCTCGACTCAAGGTCTGCCTTGGTGTCCTTGGTGCCTTGGTGGTTAAATCTCTTTTCTTGCAGTCGCGCTGCAGTCGTCGATCAGACAACACGATCGGGTTGATTGCCCGATTCTCGCAGGCCCTGCCGCATTCTGCAATTTGAATTCGCGCGCCTAGGCTTCTGCGATGGTGCCGTGTTTCCGTCGCGCTTATAATTGAGCTTCCCTGCCTGATTGCACGCGATTGATTTGACCGGCTGCTAGTGAGCCGCCCGCCTTAACGACATCCCTCCGGAGCACGCTACGTGCTTCTTAGAGCCTGCCGGCCTTCGAGCCACGCGATTAGATGGAGACGGACCTGCTCCTCGCGCTTGGCCGGCGCTTTGGTTGTCGGAATTGCGTTCGTGTTTGGAGCAGCCCGCCCGGTGATTGCGGGCTCCTCAGACGAGGGGGTCGAGTTCTTCGAGTCGCGGATCCGTCCGCTGCTCGTCAAGAATTGCTACGAGTGCCACTCCGCTCAGGCCAAGGAACTTCAGGGCAAACTGCGGCTCGACAGCCGCGAGGCCCTTCGACGCGGCGGCGAGTCGGGGCCTGCCGTGGTGCCGGGTGATGCGCCAGGCAGCCTGTTGGTCCGCGCGCTGCGCTACGAAGACCACGAGATGCCGCCCAAGGGGAAGCTTCCCCCGTCGGCGATTGCCGACGTTGAGCACTGGGTGAAGATGGGGGCGCCCGACCCGCGCGATCGTCCGGACGGCGAGGCACCACAATCGCCCGGGAAGAAACAGAGGACGATCGACTTCGTGGCAGCGCGGAAGCATTGGGCCTATCAACCGGTGCGAAATCCGCCCGTGCCGCAGGTGAAAAATTCCGCGTGGGGGCACAACGAGATCGATCGCTTTGTGCTGGCACAACTCGAAGCCCGCGGTTTGGAGCCTGCTCCGGCGGCCGATCGGCGGACTTTGCTTCGTCGCGTCGCGCTCGACTTGATCGGACTGCCGCCAACCTATCGCGAGATCGAGTCGTTCGCGAATGACGATTCGCCTCGCGCGTTTGAGAAGGTCGTCGATCGGCTGCTGGCTTCACCACACTACGGCGAGCGGTGGGGTCGTCACTGGCTCGACGTCGCCCGATACGCCGACACCAAGGACTTAGTTTTGGTGTTCGGCGACGACGCGATCCGTCCCTACGCCTACACGTATCGCGATTATGTGACGAAGGCCTTCAACGCCGACGTTCCGTACGACCGGTTCATCGTCGACCAGCTTGCCGCCGATCAGACCGTCGGCAAAGGGGAATCGTGGCGCTTGGCGGCGATGGGATTTCTGACTCTCGGTCGGCTCTTCGACTACAACCTCAACGACGAATACGACGACCGCATCGACACGGTCTCGCGGGGCATGCTGGGGCTGACGGTGGCCTGCGCCCGCTGTCACGATCACAAGTACGACGCGATTACGCAGGCCGACTACTACGGTCTTTACGGTGTCTTCGCCAGCAGCGAGGAGCCCGTCGATCTGCCGTTGTTGGCGGAACCGGCGGCGGTCTCCCGCTCGGCCGACTTTGGCAAGAAGTTTGCCACGAAGGAGCGCGAATTCCAGGAGCACGTGGATCATGAGTTTCGCGAGCAGACGGAAATCGCTCGCCGTCGAGTCGGCGACTACCTGCTCGCCGTCGCGACGACGCGTCCCGATCCGAACGAGGACGCCGTGTTCTTTATGTCACTGTCGCCCAACCAGCTTCGGCCGCAGATCGTTGGGCGCTGGCGTCGGTATGTGGCGCTTCGATCAACGTCCATCGATCCGGTGTTCGGGGCCTGGGGCGACTTCATGCGGCTGGCTGACGCTCAATTTGAACAGCGAGTGGCTGCGGTCGCCAAACGGTGGCTTGAACACCCGCGCGGAACGGCCGCGGGACAACTCAATCCGCGGGTCGCCGATGCGCTGGCGACCGCCGAATTGCACAGTAAGGCGGACGTCGCACGACTGTATGCGGACGCGTTCTTGAAAGCCTATCAGGCAACAAAAGAGACGAAGTCGAAAACTGAGGCTTTTCCAGCGTCGGACGATCGCGCTCGTCAGCAGCTGCTCGATATTTTGACGGGTCCCGAAGGTCCGGCGTGGTTTCCGCGGAGCAACGCTTACCTCTACATGTCGCGCGTCGAGCGCGACCGTTACCATCATCTGCAGCTCGAGCTCGACCGGGTGGCCGTCAAATCGGCGTCGGCTCCGCCCCGCGCGATGGTGGTCAACGACGCGGCCAACCTCTGCAACCCGAGGATCTTCGTTCGCGGTAACCCCGCTCAACCGGGCGAGCCGGTGCCACGACAATTCCTGCGGATCTTGGCCGGCGATCACCAGCGGCCCTTTGCCCACGGGAGCGGTCGACTGGACCTGGCGCGAGCGATCGCTTCGCGAGACAATCCGCTCACCGCCCGCGTGTTCGTCAACCGGGTGTGGATGCATCATTTCGGGCAACCGCTCGTTCAGTCGCCCAGCGATTTCGGCGTGCGGTCCTCTCCCCCGACCCATCCCGAGCTGCTCGACTACCTTGCATCGACGTTCATGGCCGATAATTGGTCGATCAAGGGCCTGCATCGCCGAATCATCCTGTCGGCCGCCTATCAGCAATCAAGCACGGACCGGTCTGAGTGCCGCCGGATCGATCCGGAAAACCGGCTGCTGTGGCACTTCAATCGTCAACGGCTCGATATGGAAGCCATGCGCGATTCGATGCTGGCGGTTGCGGGCCGGCTCGACCCAACTCTCTTCGGGCGCGCCGCCGACATCGTGGGCGATCCGCACTGCGGACGCAGAACGATCTACGGCCTGGTCGATCGGCAGCACCTGCC
>DASZIA010000665.1:0-2790 GCA_035949535.1 Planctomycetaceae bacterium
CGCGCAGGAACGCAGCCTCGCTGAGGCGTCCTTCATCGCCGTCGAAGACAATCCCGGCGGACGCGGGGGGCGTCGGAAACGTCTTGGCCAACGCCGCGTAATCCTCGCCCGCATCCGGCGCTCGCGCCGCCACATAGACAACAGCCGACACGTTCGGATGCATACCGGCCTCGGTCACGATCATTCCGGAGAAGGAATGCCCAACCAGGACCGTCGGACCATCCTGTCGCGCCAGCACGCGCTCGGCCGAGGCTACCGCTTCAGGCAGCGTTGTCAGCGGGTTTTGCACGGCGGTGGCATTGAGCCCCGCTGCCTGCAATCGTGCAATCACCTCGGACCAGCTGGATCCGTCGGCGAACAGCCCGTGCACAAGCACGACGTTTCGGGCCTTTGGCGGAGCTGCATTTGCGGCCATGCCGCGAGTGGAGATCAGCGAAGCCGCTGCACCAGTAAGCAGAGCGGTCGAAAAAGTGCGTCTGTTCATCATAGTGATGTCTCTTCCTTTTTTGAGTAGCGCTTATGAGGCCGGCGGGGACCACAACTCGGATCAACTTTACGAACTTATTTAGAACGCAGGTGGCTAGACGTCGTGAGCCCAGCGCGCACTTTCACCGGTACCAGCGCGCACTGTTCGCGGCCCCACGCGTTTTGGAGCCTGATCTAGTTTTGCTGATCAGATTCCCAAGTCGTGTTGGAGTCCGGTTGGCCGATTTGCCGATCTCACATTGCGGGCTTGGTTGCCGAGCCGGGCTCGCAGTGGATTGTCGTGTGCCGGGACGTGGCGAGCGAGTCTTCGATAGCGGGCTTCGGTCGCCTCAGGCTCGGAATCCTCGTCCAGTTGCGCGTGTGACTTGGCGGTCCACGGGCCGGCACACAACTCCGCTACAGCAATGGAGCCTGAGTGCTAGAAGTTGTGAGCGGACGACAGAGGCTCACCAGCACGCACTATCCGGTTGCCAAGGAGACCGCCCCCTTCGACATGGGCGCCCGGTGCATGACCAAACCGATGCCGGAATCTTCTTGCAAAATGAGCATAATCGCGAAAGCCGCAGGCATACGCAATTTCGCTGAGAGGCTGACCTGTGCTGAGAAACGCCCGGCGTTCCAGAAGCTGCGCGGCCTGATCCAAACGAATGGAATATATCAATTCGCCGCAGGTATAGCCGCGCGCCGTTAAGAGCTTCTGGACGTAGCGTAGCGAAATCCCCGTTTCAGCTGCTACCTCTGAAGGGCCGAAGTCTTGATCGACACAGCGATCCTTTATGACACTGCAGATGCGGGCGAACAGCCCGTCTGCATGACGGGATACAGGTCCCGGAGCAGAGTGTGCAAGTACGGCGCCAAGTAGATCGTAGAGGGCAAGCCGCATGTGGGGGCCGGCCGGTGAGGCTATGCATTCCTCGCCTCCGATGCCGTCGAGAACAAGCTGACGGAGGAGGCGCGCTGCTATCGTTCCGCCGCTCCCGTATAAGCAGACTCGCGGCTCGTATCCGAGATGAGAAATGAGCGACTGGCGGGGCAGATAAATAGACAGCCATTGTGAACCGTTCTCATATATGCGCGTCGAGGGCCGCGCCACGTCGACGAGTCCAATATCTCCTACGGCGAGTCGCACAGTGTGGTCGTTCTGGGTCACCCCTGACCAACCAGCGACCTGAAATAGTGCACAGTAACAGTCCACGTCAGAAAGCCGAACGTCGCGGCGTGTCCGCTCGTATCGGTAAGTATTCTCGCCATGATCCACGGCCGTAAGCCCGCATTGGATCTTGGTCGCGGCTGCTGGCACCCCGTAAACGCTCAATGGGCGCCTCCAACCGGCAAAAGCATTGGGGTCGATCACTTTGTGGTCGCCTCCGCACGTCGAGCGGAGCGAAACCACCCACTCCTCGAGGCTCAATTGCCGAGTGCCGACGAAATCAAAGCTTGGTTGCACCATCGTTTCCGTAATCACAGGCACATCAGAGACTGGACACCTTACACGTGGGCGTCGCCGCGCCCGAGTTCGTTCACGAAAGCGTGTGCTGGAGTTGACCCTACGTAGTGCGAGTCCGCCTGAATTTGTTCTGCGGGATAATGCGCAGTTGCGTCGCGGCGATTGGCAGCAGTGCTTGCAACCTCGTCGTCGATCGCTCCGTGACAGCTTTTCTCCAGCCTCTTCCAGCATCCAATTCGGAAGGAGAACGCATGTTGTTACGCGGTGTCACGGGGTTGTGCTTCCGCAAGAATCCGAGTTCGCGGAGATATATCGACGGCCAACAACGCATCGACGTCCGCAGAACGCATCACTGTTTCATCATTTACAAAAGCCTCATGGTTGCTCTCGATCGTTTCGATGTCGTAGAGGTAGTTCACCATGATGCCGAACGATTCCTGGATGCCGCGCGGCGCGGTGTTGCCGAGCCAGTTGATCCGCTCGAGCCGTGCGCCATTTCCCAAATGAAAGCGGGCGACAGGATCAGCCGGCTCCTGGGTCGAGGCGTGGCGTGTCAAATAGGCTGCACAAAGATGCATGATGAGTGGCTTCAGGGAATCATCGCTTTCCGGTGTATCGAGCCGCCCGGCACCGGTCTCGATCCGGGCCAGCAACGCGGCCGCGGGATCATCCGTTGAAGCGAGGCGCTTGGTCAGCCATCGCCGGAATCCCGGCACGGGTGACAACGTTGAGAAACGGGTCAGATGCTGCAGTTCGTTCTTCAATTCCTCAACCACTTGCTTGATCAGGAAATTGCCGAAGGAAATTCCGCGGAGGCCATCCTGACAATTCGAGATCGAATAGAAGATTGCGGTGTC
>DASZIA010000666.1:0-6544 GCA_035949535.1 Planctomycetaceae bacterium
TGACGCGAGGCCAATGCTCGAAATGCTGTTCCATCAGCGAGCAATGCAGTACTACGCTAGTGCTCGCTTCGCAGCGAGGGCAGGTCTCATGCCTATCGCGGGCAACTTATTCCATCACGCGATCGAGATGATTCTGAAGTCGCACCTCTCGCGGACGGTGTCGACCGTAGAGCTGAAGGATAAATTCGGCCACGATCTCAAGAAGCTCTGGCAGAAGTTCAAGGACTCATTTCCGAACGAGGTAGACCTCTCGAAATATGACGGGGTGGTGGCGGATTTGGATCGCTTTGACGACATTCGCTATCCCGAGGAGGTTGTCAAAGCAGGAATGATCACGACGATTTCGTGGCATGATTTGCCAGTGGGCTTAAAGGTCGGCAACAACCGTGCTCAACCGTATGTGCTCCTCGTGCCTGTCTTGGACAGACTCATTGCCAGGATCGCGCAGCTCTTCCTGGGCGCGGAGGCCCTCCTCAGTAACCTTCGCCATGATCAGACGGGCCTCGACATGGTGCGTTACAAAAACCCCGAGTCAATGTTCTGGTTCCATGCACCTCCTTTGGAGTAGAGGGTGACCGAAATCATCAGAGGGGCGAATTAGCGGTTGGGTGGCCGGGGCGCTCCGCTCCGCGGAAGCCCCGGAACTCGCGTTTGGGCGTCACTCCGACTCCCTTTCGGAATGGACGGTCGGTCGGAATGTGGAACGAATAGCACAAAAGCCCAACGGGGCTTCCGCAAAGCGGAGCGCCCACGGGAAGCCCCGGAGCGTCGGGAACCTGCTGCGATGGTCACAAAACGACATCACCGCCGCTCAATAAACGAGACCGGTCACGCCCACGAATTGACGTTCAGTTGTTTTCGCCGGTTCCCGTTTCTGTCCAAGGAGCGCACGTGCGACTGGCTCGCCGCCTCGATTCGCGCGGCTTGTGTCGATTTGGATTTCTCACTATGGGCGTTCGTCTTCATGCCCGACCACGTCCACTTGATTGTGCATCCCGCGCGGCCGATTTACGACGTCGCCGAGTTCCTGTACGCAGTCAAGCACCGTACGTCTCGGCGAGCACTTGCATTTCTCCGCAAGGAATCCCCGGAATGGGTTGAGAGGCTGAAGGTTCCGCGAGGCCAACGAACGGAGTACCACTTCTGGCAGCCAGGCGGCGGATTCGATCGGAACATTACGGAACCAAGAACCCTGGAAAAGATGATCGCGTACCTCCATATGAATCCAGTTCGGAAGGGTTTCGTCGCTCGGCCTGAGGATTGGAAGTGGTCCAGCGCGGGTTATTTCTTGCGAGGGGAGCAACTCCCGTCTTTGGGCGTCACGCCGATTCCGTCCGAATGGACGGTCGGAATGTCGAACGAATAGCAGAAAAGCCAACGGGGGCTTCCGCAAGCGGAGCGCCCCCGCCACCCACCGAAAACCACCGGTCAGCGACCGAGCGTCGGCTGGGGGCGAGGCGTGCAATCGGCGTGATCGACGCACAGCCCCGGCACCCCGCGCTCGAGGGCGGCCCGAAACTCGACCGGCAGCGGCGTCTTTGTCAGGGTGGTGGCGTCGACTAGGACGTAGACCGTTTCCCCCGTCGCGGAGATTTTGGGATCTCCGGCAATGCGAAACTCGGTGGCGATCGTGAAGGACGTGTTGCCGAGGTGCTTCGCCCAGATCGAAATCTCAACGACCTGATCGAACCGCGCGGGGCCCGTCCACTCGACCGACTGCTTCACGACCTGGTAATCGAGCGGGCCCTTGACCAGCGATTCTCCGAAGCCCATGGCCCGCATAAACTCAAACACCGCCAAATCGATGTACAGCCCGTAAACGCCGTTGAAGGCCACCTTTTGAGGATCGCACTCGGCGAATCGCACGCGCAGACGATACACGAACGGGTTGTCGGCGCTCATGGAAGGCTCTCCGCGGCGGCAATCGGCACGCGTCGTGCAAAATCCCGCGGCCGGATGAGGAAGTTCTTTGCCCCTTGAATTGAAGCGAACGGCGGCAGTTCGCACAATTCACACGAGCGACTTGAAGAGTTGCCTCGCGTCAGGTGGGACAAGGCCGCCGCAGGCGGACGCCGGCCCACCATCGAGTCGACCGGCGTTCTCTCAATTTGGAATGGTGGGCCTGCGGCCCGAAGCGGGCCTTGGCCCACCCTACGTCCGCGATTGGGCGCGTCACCGCACAGAGAAAGAATAAACGATATGTCGCTAGGGATTTTGTTGGCGTTTGCGGGTGTGTGGTCGGCCGCAAATTCACCGGCCGGTTTGGCGATGCCTGTGCCCGTGGTGCTGGCTGCCGCGCCCGGAGGGACCGCGCAGCCTAGCGTGAAGTCCGCCCCGAGCGCCGAGCCGGAGGAAGAAAATCCCGCGACGATCGACTATTGGTCGATGCTGTTTGTCTTCGTGCTCTCGACATTCATCGGCATGGGTGTGATCGGCCGGGTCTCGCGGCTGTTGCACACGCCGTTGATGTCGCTGACCAACGCCATCTCAGCGATTGCCATCGTCGGTTCGATCGTTGTGGCCGGCAGCAACTACCCCGGGCCGATCCGTGTGTTGGGTGCGATTGCGCTGTTTGCCTCGACGACCAACATCGTCAGCGGTTTTCTGATCACCGACCGGATGCTCAAGATGTTTCGCCAGGTCCGGCCTGCCGCCGCCGGCGAAACTCGCGGCGATCTCCCTCCGACGGTTCCGCCCGCATGATTCGCCACTCGAGACAAATCCCGCCCAGGCCCTGACGGAACGCATCGGAAGACACATGAGTTACGCGATTGAACAGCTCGCTTACCTTGCGGCAACCGTGCTGTTCATCTTTTCGCTGTATTGGATGAACGCTCCCAAGACCGCGCGCCGGGCCGTGCAGGCCGGCGTTGCCGGCATGACGCTCGCCGTTTTGGCGACGTGGTTTCAGCCCCAGATCGAGCATCACGGATTGATCGTGGTGGCTCTGATTGCCGGAGTGGCTGTCGGCATCCCGCTCTCGAAGGTCTCGCTGACCGCCGTTCCCCAACGGACGGCCCTGTCGCACGCGTTCGGCGGTTTGGCGGCCGGGCTCGTCGGAACGGCGAAGTTCTACCTGTGGGCGAGCGAGGGACCGGGGGAACTGACGCATTTTCGCGTGGCCGCACTCGTCACCGAGGTGATTCTCGGATTTCTGACGCTGACGGGCAGCCTGATGGCGTGCGGCAAACTCCAGGAAGTGCCCTGGATTCCCCAGCGACCGGTGACCTATCCCTATCAGAATGCAACCAACCTCGGGCTGCTCGCGCTGGCCGCACTGCTGGGGCTTTATCTCGTCGCGAATCCGACCGGCGGATTTGCGATGCTCGCCTTTCCGCTGATGATTTTGCTGGCGCTGGCGTTCGGCGTGTTGCTGGTGATTCCCATCGGTGGCGCCGACATGCCGACCGTGATTTCGATCCTCAATGCGTACGCCGGACTGGCGGCTGTCGCCATGGGCTTCGTGCTCGACAACAAACTGCTGATCACCGCCGGCTCACTCGACGGGGCGAGCGGCTTCATTCTGTCGATCATCATGTGCCGCGCGATGAATCGATCGTTCACGAATGTGCTCTTCGGCGGGTTCGGACAGGTGCAGTCAACCGCCTCAGGGGCCGAACAGCGGGTCTACAAGGGGGAGACGATCGAGAGTGCAGCCGACATCCTGGAACAGGCGTCGCTCGTGGTGGTCATTCCCGGCTACGGCATGGCGGTGGCCCAGGCGCAGCATCGCGTCCGGGAGCTTTACGACCTGCTCAAGAAGCGAGGCATTACGGTAAAGTTCGCCATTCATCCCGTCGCCGGTCGGATGCCGGGTCACATGAATGTGCTGCTCGCCGAAGCCGACATTCCTTACAGCGATCTGGTCGAACTGGAGGAGATCAACCCCGAGATGCCGCAGTGCGACGTGGCACTGGTCATCGGGGCCAACGACGTGGTGAATCCGGCCGCCCGGCAGGATCCGACGAGCCCAATCTACGGGATGCCAATCATCAACGCGGATCGAGCCAAGACCGTTTTCGCGATCAAGCGCAGCAAAAACCCAGGCTTCGCCGGGATCGACAACGAGCTCTACTTCAAAGACCAGACGTTCATGCTGTTCGGCGATGCCAAGGCCGTGGTCTCGGATCTCGTCAAACAGCTGGGGAACGGGCAACCGCATTGAAGGCATGTCGGCGTCTCGGCTGACTCTCGGTGCGTTTGGATTGGGGATCGCTACGTTTGTTTCCAGCCACCCGTCGCGCGAGCATGGCAGAATCGCGACTGGACCAGGCAGGGCTCATAAGGGGAGCGTTCGCGGCCTCTATCGCTCCGTGCGAAAACCAAGCACCTGCGGAATGCCGCCGGAGGCGCCTGATGCAGAAGACAAAGACAGTCCTGCTCACTCTCGGAATGGCGATGTTCTACGGAGTCGTCCACGATCAAATTACTGCTCGGTTGTGCATTGAATACTTCACTCTCGCACATCCGCCGCTCTTCCCGGTCTCTTCTCCGACCCTGCTTGCTTTGTGTTGGGGAGTCGCTGCTACGCTTGGGGTCGGTTTGGTGCTCGGGTTTCTCCTAGCGCAGGCGTCCCAGTCGCCTGGTCTCCCCGGAATGCCCATTTCGAGCCTCTACCGACCCTTGCTTGTTGTTCTCGGGGTGACCGCAGGCGCGGCGATAATGGCTGGCTGCGTCGGATTCGCACTCTCTGAGCGCTCTATCCTCGTGCTGACCGAGTTACGCCCAGACGCTTGGGTCGAACTGCTTCCCCGTTCTGAGCAGAATCGCTTCATGGCCGTTTGGTTTGCGCATAGCGCGAGTTATCTGTTCGGGTTCGTGGGCGGCGGAGTCTTGATCTTTCGCATCTGGGACCGCAGACAGCGACCGCGGCTCCTCACCATTCTCCCCCAAACCAAGATCGGGGTCGTGCGAGCGGCTTTGGTTGTGGCAGCCCTCGTCGCGATCGTTTGGCTGAGGTTTATCAGGGCGGCACGTTGACCTGAGACCAGGGATCGAGCAGCCGGGGTTGAAGCGCGCGATCGGGCGCGCTTATGCCGTAGCTTTCTCTTTATCTCTTTGCCCCTTCAAATCGCGAGCTGCCGTCCCGGCCGCGACACCGCTGTTGTCTGCTGTTCCGGGTAAACCGGGGGTCTTGGCAGCCGCAGCGTTTTTTCCGTTGCCGTTGGTCGGCTCTTCGGCAGGGACGCGCGGCACGACCAGGACGACCATCGACCGGCCTTTGAGCTCGTATTTTTCCGTCTCGACGGCGCCCCTTCCAGTCGCCGGAGACGCGGCTGTGTCGACGAGCACCTGCCACTTCAAATCTCCCTTGGTGGAAGGCAGGCTAAAGGGGATGGCCTCGTAGTGTGCGTTGAGCAACAGGAGCAACGTGTCGCCGACGATTTGTTTTCCGTGTTCGTCGACTTCGCCGATGATCTCCCCATCGAGCCGCACGCCGACGCAGCGGGCGAACCCGGCCTTCCACGATTCATCGTCCATCTCCTCTCCGGCCGGATCGAACCAGGAGATGTCTTTCACCTCTTCGCGAATGCTGCGCCCGAGGAAGAAATTCCGCCGCTGAAAGACCGGCTGCTCCTGCAGAATGCGGGAGACAGTGCGCACGAATTCGAGGAACTCGCGCTGCTCGTCGTTGAGGTCCCATTTGAGCCACGTCAGCTCGTCGTCGTGGCAATAGGCGTTGTTGTTGCCGTTTTGCGTGTGACCCAGCTCGTCGCCGGCACAGATCATCGGCACGCCCAGGGATAAGATGAGCGTGGTCATCAGGTTCCGCTTCTGCTGCATCCGCAGCGCGTTGATCTTTGGGTCATCGGTCGGGCCTTCGGCACCGCAGTTCCAGCTCATGTTGTTGTCGGTGCCGTCGCGATTGTCTTCGCCGTTGGCTTCGTTGTGCTTTTGGTTGTAGCTCACGAGATCCTGCAGCGTGAACCCGTCGTGGCACGTGATGAAGTTGATACTGGCTGACGGGCGACGGCCTCCCGTTTCGTACAGGTCACTGCTGCCCGACAGCCGCGTGGCGAAATCGCATAAGAGTCCGCCGTCCCCTTTCCAAAAGCTGCGCATGATGTCGCGAAACTTGCCGTTCCATTCGCTCCACAGCACGGGGAAATTCCCGACCTGATAGCCCCCCTCGCCCACGTCCCAAGGCTCGGCAATGAGCTTCACCTGTGAGAGCACCGGATCCTGGTGGATAATTTCGAAGAAGGCTGACAGCTTGTTGACGTCGTGCAGCTCGCGGGCCAGGGTGCTCGCCAAATCGAAGCGGAACCCGTCGACGTGCATGTCGAGCACCCAGTACCGCAGGCTGTCCATAATCAGCTGCAGTACGCGGGGATGGCGCATGCTCATCGTGTTGCCGCAGCCGGTGAAATCCATGTAGTAGCGCGGGTCTTCCGGCGTCAGGCGATAGTACGAGAAATTATCGACGCCCCGCATCGAGAGGGTTGGCCCGAGCTGGTTCCCTTCCGCGGTGTGGTTGTAAACGACGTCGAGAATCACCTCGATCCCGGCGGAGTGCAGCGAGCGGACCATCATCTTGAACTGC
>DASZIA010000667.1:0-27800 GCA_035949535.1 Planctomycetaceae bacterium
ACGCTGGCACACGCTCGAGCTCCGCTGGAACTGCACAAAACAAGAGTGCCGCATTCTGGTGGATGGTCATCCCGTGGAGACGCTGCCGATGCAGCGCCGATCGAGCGGAGTGAACTACGTTCGCATCAGCTCGACCGCCGATCCGACGGATCTCGCCGGTTTGTTGATTGAATCTGTCGACGCGTCTGTGTCCGACTAGGGGCACCCACTACGCGTCTGTAGATCGTCGTCGATACGCTACCTCGGGCCTATACGCTACGTTGACCGTGGCATATCTTGAAGGTCGCGGGTTTTTCCGTGGCCAACAGCCCGAGGCCGGATTCCGCCAAAGCGAATGAGAATCCGGCACGCGGAACATCGTGCCGAAATCCGGAGGAGTTTCCGGGCCCTTTCCACGCTCTGCAATGACGTGTTGCGATGTGAGAGCGACTCAAACGCCCGGGAATCGGCGGCAGAATTCGAAGGATTTCGGATCCGTTAATGCTATTCCATGGCGAACTGCGTCAAATGGCGTTTGCAGTTAAGCCGTTACGCGCCGCAATCGCAACACGAGTAGGTCGAGCACCAGCACCACCACCACCGAGACGCCCAGCGTCGGTAGCAAAATGCTGGTCGCCGTAATTGTGGCGACTAGCCAGTGCGGGCGGCTGGCATCGATGCGGCGAGGCAGGCCCAGTCTGCCGGTCGGGCGACGCTCCCACCACATCCACAGGCCCGTCACCGGCAGCGTCATCAGGACCACGCAGGTCGCGAGCCATAGGATTTTCGATGTGAGCCCCAGGACCGAGCCGACGTGCAGTCGATAGTTCCACTTCTCCAACCAGTACAGCGGCTTGGCCTGATTGATGCGGCGATCTTCCAGGAGTCTCGCCGGTGGCGCGGTCGATGAACAACATCTCGTGGACCGAAGGTCCGTAATCGCTGCTGCCGAAGACCATGTACACCGCGTTGGGGCCGCGCGGAAACCACACGTTTAATGTCTTGCCGGGCATTTTCTCGTGCCCGATCTCGATAAACCGGTCGATTGGCAGGTCCTTCGCGTCGGGCGGGGACTTGCACAACATCGGTTTGCTGAACATGTCGTAGGCCTCGGTCCTTTGCGAGGCATACTGAAATCCGCTGCCCCAGGCGTACGTGTAGATCAGGCCAGTCAGCGAAATCACGATCGCGATGATCGCCACGTAAATGCCGCCCACCGCGTGCAAGTCGCGCAGGACGACATAAGGCTTCCGCCGCAATCGCGGCAGCCACACGCCCCACAGGTGGTTCCATTTGCGTGGCCACCACAGGTACATGCCAGTGGCCGCGAGCACGATCGCCCAGCACGTGGTCAGTTCAATTGCGATCCGTCCGGTAGTACCGAGGAACAATTGCCGGTGCAGCTTCAGTACGATGTCGAAGAAGCCCCCCTGTTCGATGGCGCCCAGGTACCGGCCTCGATAGGGATCGACGTAACCGATTTGAAAAGTCTTTCCGGCCATCGCAATGCCGGTCGCGCGCTTAGGGTTGGCGAACACCTGAATCAGACCAACGTTAACCGGCGTGGGCACGTTGGCCCGGGCCACCGCCAGTTGCTGCTCGTACGAGACGCGGTCGGCAGCCGGCTCGACGTACGTGACACCGGGGTAGAGCACGGCTTCGAGTTCATCTTTGAAGATGTAGAGCGCTCCGGTCGCGGCCACCACGATCAACGCAGGCGCGACGATCATGCCGGCGTAGAAGTGCCACCGCCAGATGACGCGATACAAGCGATCTCCGGTGGCCGACCGCCTGGTGTCAGCCGGAGGCGTTCCGCCGGATCCGAGTCCATCACGCCTCGTTGTCGTTTTCTCAAGTGACGTGGTGCTCAAAGGAGAGCCTGGTGGTTTCCTCGGAATTAACTCGGCGACGACTCGTCCCTCGCCCCCTTTTGGCCGGCATCACGCAACTCGTGATTGCGGGCCGCGCTCCAGGATGTCCAAGACGACTCGCGCGGGCTGACCGTCGATCAGGCTGCCCCTGCCGACCGGCCTTGTGAACGTGACCTGTTTCTCGTCGAGGCCGAAGAGATGCAGCAGGGTCGCGTGGTAGTCGTAGTGGTTCACGATGTTCTTGGCCGCTTTGTGACCGATCTCATCGGTTTCACCGTAGACGCAGCCGGATTTCACTCCACCGCCGGCCAGCCACATGCTGAAGCCGTAGGTATTGTGGTCGCGGCCGATGTTCTTTTCGTTTTCGATCACCGGGAGGCGGCCCATTTCGCCGCCCCAGTGCACCAACGTCGTGTCGAGCAGACCGATCGACTTGAGATCCTTCACGAGTGCGGCGGCCGGTTTGTCAGTGCGGCGGCAGATGCGCGGCAATGAGGCGACGATCCCGTTGTGGTGGTCCCACGTCTGATTGCCCGTGAAGATTTGAACGAAACGAACGCCCCGTTCGACCATCCGCCGCGCGATGAGACAGCGAGTGCCGTATTCGCGCGTGATCGGATCGTCGAGACCGTACAAACGGTGGACGGCTCTCGATTCGCGCGAGGTATCGAGGGCTTCCTTGGCTGCGACCTGCATGCGGGCGCCCAACTCGTAGCTCTTGATCCGAGCGTCAAGATCGTTCTCGCGCGGATGGCGATCGCGATGTTCCGCGTTGATCCGATTGAGATAAGACAGGAATTCCGTCTGGGCCCGACCGCGAAGGCCCGGCGGAGCATCCAGGTTGAGAATTCGCGGTTCCGTCGGCCGGACGACGGTTCCTTGGTAGAGCGAGGGGAGCCAACCGTTCTGCCAATTGGAAACACCGCCCACGGGCAGTCCCGATGGATCGGTGAGCACCAGAAAGGCTGGCAGGTTTTGACTCGGGTTGCCGAGGCCATACGTCAGCCAGGAACCGAGTGAGGGCCGTCCCGCGGTGACCTGGCCGGTGTTGAGCGCGTCGATCGCCTGAACGTGGTTGTTGACGCCGCTGTGCATCGAGCGAATCAAACAAATGTCGTCAGCGACGTCGCCCAGTGCGGGGAGCAGTTCGCTCAGCTGCATGCCACATTGGCCGCGGTGATGAAACTTCCACGGGCTGCCGAACAACTTCGAGCTGGCGCCGGCGGCATCGTCGTACTTGATGTCGCCCGCGTAGCGCTGCAAATGATGTTTGGTCAGCTCGGGCTTCGGGTCGAACAGGTCGACGTGACTGGGTCCCCCTTGCATGAACATTGAGATCATGGCCCGGGCCTGGGGCGGATGGGCAGCAACGCGCGGCATCAAGTCGTAAGTCGCTCGATCGAGGTTGGGCTTTGCCGGAAGGGCGAACGCCTGGTCTTCCTTCAGAAGCCAGGCCAGTGCCAATCCGCCCAACCCAAAGGCTTGCTGGGCCAGGAAGTGCCTGCGACTAAAGTGTGAGACGGCACGCTCCTCAGTCGACATATAAGAATCCGTTGGAGACCAAAAACGCCTGGCACAAGTGCCCGAGAGCGGTCGCCGTGAGTTCGCGCCCGCGCGTCGGGAGGTGGGACGATCGTTCGGAGGCGAGAATCCCGCTCTGCTGTTTGAGGAACGCCACTCCCTCGCGCAGATCGCGATCCTTGGGGCCTTCACCGAACACCAACGACCAGGCGGCGCGAAATTGCGATTTCCTGTCCCCGGTGGGGACTTCCTTGGCGATGCGCGTGGCCAGGGCCTCTGCTTCTTCCTCGACAAAAACACTATTCATCATGAAGAGCGCCTGCGGCGAGACGGTCGACGTCGCGCGGAGTTCGCAATTCGGCGCCATCAATGGTTCGTCGAAGACTTGCAGCATTCCCAGCGGCATCGAGCGGCGCCTCTGGACGTAAACGCTGCGGCGAAACTGCGTCGACCCGAGCGGCACAATCTCGCCCGTGGGGCGGCCGGCTGTGTCACGCGTGTCGACTCCGATGACGATTTGTCCGACGTCATCCGGCGTCACCGGAGCGGGCGGACCGTAGAGTGTGTCGGCGATTTGTCCGCTCAGCGAGAGCATCGCGTCGCGGATCGATTCGGCTTCCAATCGACGGATCGACATGCGTCCGAGCAGCCGATTGTCGGGATCGACTCGGTTGAGGTCATCCCGACGATGCGACGATTGGCGGTAAGCTGCCGACGTCACGAGCAACTTGTGCAGTGGCTTGAGACGCCACCCGTTTCGCACGAATTCGTCGGCCAGCCAATCCAGCAGCTCTGGATGCGTCGGCCGTTCACCCTGAAAACCGAAATCGCTTGGCGTGCCGACGAGTCCTCGGCCGAAATGATGCATCCAAAATCGATTCACCAACACGCGTGCGACGAGCGGATGGCGGCCATCGGTCAGATGGCGGGCGTAGGCCAGGCGACGGCCACTAGTCGGGAAGTTGGATCGGCCGGTCAGCGCCACGGGGTCGACGGAATTCAGAATGGCCAGCTCGGACGGACCGACTTCCTGCCGGGGCTGATGAACGTCGCCGCGCGCGAACAATTTCGTGCGGGGGATCCGCCCGGGGACTTCGGTCAAGCATTGGACGTAATCGTCGGCAGGCCGCTTCTTGGAGACGGCCTGTTCCCGCTCGCTCCACTTCTTATTGAAGGCGGTCAATCGATCGTCGATATAGAGATAGACCGAACCGCGATTGACGTTCAAGAACGGATACTGCTTGAGCAGCTCTTTTTGCTCGGCGGTTCGTTTGGCGGCGGCTGTCTCGCGTGCCGCCCGGGCCTTGGGTTGAACGTCCGCGGGGAGCTTGGCGATCTCGCGATTGAAGACGGAGGTGACAATCGCGTCGAGTTCGGCCAGGTGCTGCTTCTGCACCTGGCTCAACTCGGCTGCGACGGCGGCCGCTTTCTGCCGATCGGCATCGGTCCAGAGTGAGACGAGTCGTTGAGAGGGGGCGCGCCACTGCTCGCAATCGAGGGCCGGCTCGAAGACCGCACGCAGGCGATAGTAGTCGACCTGGGAAATCGGGTCGTAGCGATGCGAATGACATTGCGCACAGCCGACGGTAAGTCCGAGCATCGACGACGAAACAATCTTGATCGTCCCAGCGACCACTTCGTTGCGAACCAGATCAAGATCGGCAACCGAATCGGCGGTTCCGTCGGGCGCCATCCGCAAGAAGCCGGTCGCAATCAGGCAATCGGCTTGTTTGGCACTCAAGCTCGTGTACGGGGGCTTCAGCAATTCGTCGCCGGCCAGTTGCTCGACGACGAATTGATCCCAGGGCTTGTCGTCGTTGAGCGACCGGATCACGTAGTCGCGGTACTTGTAGGCCCATTGGCGCTCGACATCACGCTCGGTGTAGCCTTCGCTGTCGGCGTAGCCGGCGACGTCGAGCCAATGACGGCCCCAGCGTTCCCCGTAGTGAGGCGAGGCGAGGAGTCGATCGACCAGCCGCTCATAGGCGTTAGGGGACGAGTCGCGGACGAAATCGTCAACGTCCAGCGGGGACGGGGGTAGGCCGATCAAATCGAAGTAGAGCCGCCTCGCTAGCGTCGCGCGTTCGGCAGGCGGACCAAAGCCGAGTCCCTTGGCCTCGAGCTTCGACAGGAGGAAAGCGTCGATCGGCGAACGGACCTCGCGGGAATTCTTGACGGCCGGCACGCTCGGACGGCGAATGGGCTGAAAGGCCCAATGCATCCGCTCCTCGAAACTGAACGTATCGCCCGCGGCCAGCTTTGGCGGCTCGGGCCGAATCGTCTTTGCTCCCTGATCGATCCAGCGAGCCAGCGTGTCGATCTCCCGCGGCAACAGTTCTTTGCCGCCCGGCGGCATCTCGCCCGCGCTCACACGCTGATAAATCAGGCTCTCCGCGTGTTGGCCGACAACGATCGCGGGTCCCGAATCGCCCCCGCGCTTCAGGGAACGGGCCAAGCGAGCGTCGAGCCCCCCCTTCAATTCCTGCTCTTCGCCGTGACACTGCCAACAGCGCGCTTTGAGAATCGGGCGGACGTCCGATTCGAACGTAACGTCGGCCGCGGACGACACTGCATCCGGCTGTGCAAACAGAATCGCCAACAAGGCGGCGTGAAACAAACGTTGCATGGGCGGGCGATCAGGCGGGATCGTCGAGGCGGGAAATCGTTGGGGCGGGCAATCGGCGATCTTGATAATCCCCGACGGCGGACCGGATTGCAATTGCATTCTGGCCCCCTCGAGTCGGTGGGTTCACACAGCGGCTTAGTAGGCGACGCTCGTGGATCGACGCGCTCTGCGGCTGTGCGCCGCATCACTATCCCGAAATCTCACCCCTTTTCCGGGAACGCCAATTAACCACCCATTTGTGAAACACTCCGCCGCGACTTAGAACCCTGGTTGAGACAGTACACCTAGCAACGCACTTCAGCCCTGATCGTCACCGAGAGACGTGAGTTCGACGGCGCGATAGTCCGTCCGATCACCCGCCTTGAACGTGCTCTCCGAGTGCACCATGACGCTCCGAGCGCGTCGCATTCAGTGAGCGCAGTTGGTGTGTTACTATCGGAGTGATTCGGTCGAGCCATTATTCGATGGGAGAGACGCGGGTGGTCGAGCCACTTGAATTGTGGTCATCGCGGCTCTGCCTTCGCCGACTCCGCTCGGAGGACGCGACGGCGATCTGTGCGTATCGCGGTCTTCCGGAGGTCGCCCGCTTCCAGTCGTGGGAATCGTTCGGGCTGTCCGACGCGGAGCGGTTGATCGCCGACCAGGCGGTGGTTGTGCCGGATACTCCCGGCACATGGCTCCAACTGGCAATGGTCACGTTGGAGTCAGCGACGCTCATCGGTGACTGCGGCCTCCACTTCCAGCGGGACGACCCTCGACAGGTGATGTTGGGCATAACCCTCGCCCCCACTCACCAGGGTCGTGGGCTGGCAACGGAGGCGCTGGGTACTGTTCTGGAGTACGTCTTCGACCGGCTGGGAAAGCATCGCGTTTTCGCCGTGACCGACGCAAAGAATGATGCGGCGGCGAGCCTCATGCGGCGTCTCGGGCTTCGACAGGAAGCCCACTACGTCGAGCATGTGTGGTTCAAAGGAGCGTGGGGCAACGAGTACCTGTTCGCGCTACTGTGTCGAGAGTGGCAAGCCAGACGAACCAAGCGCGGCACCTGACGGGGCCGTTTGTCGGGTCTTCGCGACCCGCTCATCTTGCCGCGGCCACGGCAGCTGAGCTCTATCGTACTGTGCACAGTCCTGGGACGACTGCTGCTAAAGTCCGCGGACACCCAGAAGGGCGCGCTCGGCAACTCCCTGACACCGGCCAGAAACAATTCAATCGTTGTCTTGGTCACCCCGACGGCTCTTAGAGTGCGAGAAACGTTTGGGGCATTCGACCTCTACGATCGGGAGTCGATTCTCAGGAACTCAAACGTCTTCTGGCAACGTCACAAAACCACCGATAAGTGCCGCCGTCACAGGCACCGGAAACTCATCCGTTTATCGCTACGCTGTTCCGCGTACCGGATTCTCGTACCTTTTGGCGGAATCCGGTCTCGGGCGGCGAGATCGAGTCAAGCGCCCTGACATCGACGGCAGAATTCGACGGGCCTGACTGCAAATCGCATGGCGCGCCCCGCCGTTTACTATGACCGTCAGCATGGGGCTGGGACGCCCGAGAATCAAGGAATTTTCGCGTGAGTTAGGTCAACTCGCCTCAGGCCGACAGCCTTACGATGCACTCGGGGCTTTCGTTCCGTGGGCTGTTGACGAGCGCGCTGACCCGGTACGCGGTCAGCTCTTCCGCGGGGAAAGGTTGAATCAACCCGTGAAGCGTTTCGGGATCGTCGATGGTTGGATTCAGCCAAGCATCAAAATCCGCAGCAGCGAGGATTACCGGCATCCGATCGTGAAGATGCCGAAGCATCTTGTTCGCTTCGGTCGTGATGATCGTGCATGACTCGATAGCCGGTGCGTCGTCGCGCCGCCAGCACTCCCAGAGGCCGGCAAACGCGAACGGGCCATCCTTCGCAAGCCGGATGAAAAAAGGCTGTCTGGCGCCGTCCTCAGTCTTTTTCCATTCGTAGAAGCCATCGGCGGGGATCAGGCAGCGGCGCCGGCGAAAGGCGCTGCGGAATTCCGGCTTTTTGGCGACCGTTTCGCCCCTGGCGTTAAAGAGCGGCCGTCCCGAATTCGGGTCGTCGGACCAAGACGGAACCATGCCCCAGCGGATCAACGAGAGTTTGCGATCTTTGCCGGCTTGGCGAAGGACTGCCACCAGCTGCGTCGGCGCGATGTTGTACCGGGGCTGGGTCTCTGGCGTTCGGCGGAGTTGGAAAACCTCCGCGAGGTCCGCGGCTTGCGTCCGCAAGGTGAATCGCCCGCACATGGTAAAAAGTTACCACGCGACACTAACCCCTGCAACTGGGCAGTTCCATCGGCGCAGGCTGGAAGAAATACGGGACGTGCGAGGTGCTAACAGATTCGCGACCTCACCTCGACCGAGTCGCAGCGCGTTTCTCCCGTCGCCACTCCCAAGGCGGCATCGGATCCTTATCGGCCCAGAGCCCACGCCGATGCTCGCGGGTTGTCTTCGGCTGCAGTGAATTCTCCTGGACTACTGCTTCTTGGCGGCCAGTGGATGCAATTGAACAAGCACAATGTCGCCCGGGTCCTTGCCGGCCTTTTCAGCATCACGGATGAATCGAAAACGGCAACAGTCGCCGCCGGTCGAGATTGTCGATGGTCGCTCGGTGCGAACCGGACGAGGCGAACGATCAACCGCATCCATCCAAACTCGGTCCCATGCACACACCAGCAACGTCAATTCCGGTGCTCCGTGACTTGCAAAAAACTCGTGATAGGCACAGCGAGTAATTAGCATTTCGGCTGTGTCATCGGTCTTTTCCTCATCGAACTCCATGCTCCTGCCGTACATTCTGCGGCCCGTTTTGGCCATCGACCTACGCTGCAATTCCTTGACTGGGTCGCCATAGAACCACAGCCAGACCCGGAACAACCAGACCATCGGCGCGGGATACGTCATCGCAAATGACTGTCGGACGGCGTCGTATGCGACAGCTGTTTCCTTCAGATCGTGCTCCAATTCTCGAAACGCGGCTAATACCAAGGAACACATTGCGAGGATCAATCGCCCCTTCTTGTCGGGGAGCGCGGCCACTTTCGCATCAAACAATACCTGGGCCTGTCGTCGGATGCGGCTTTCGACGTCGCTTACGTCAGTAACGAGCGGCTTCATGACGTTCCGGCAATTCCGCAGAAAGCCTCGTGCCCATTGGCTGGCGGCAAAGCTTCCGAACCTGAGCCGCATACTGGGTCACTCCTCGCCAGGTTCGCCGCTATCGGCTGATGGCAATCGGCGCATACAAACCAGGCACATGTCGTCCCACTGCAGTCGGCTGCCGCAAAAGCCGTCGACTTCTCTCATGATCGCCTTGACCAGTTCTCCCGCTGGCGCCTTCACGTCAGCGATGAACTGCTCTAGCCGAGCCCGTCCGAAAACCTCGCCGGCCGGATTCACCGCGTCGGTGACCCCGTCGGTATACACCACAACCGCCGTTCCGGGCTCCATCGCGAGCTTGAGCTCCCGGTAATTCTCCGTCTGGCTGATTCCCAACGGTATTCCCGAGTCCCGTTGGCCGATCGATGCGGCCCTCCCATCCTGCGAACGAACGATTGGCGGCATGTGTCCCGCATTCACGATTGTCAGTTCGTGCATCTGCGGATCGAGCATCAAGAGAACGAACGTGATGAACCGATGGCCAATACCCTGACTATAGATCTCCATATTGAGAGCGGACAGCATCGTTGCCGGCGTCGGCTGTGTGAAGAGGTGCAGCCGGACGGCGGAATAAAGCCGGGCCATGAGCAGAGCGGCCGGAATACCCTTGCCGGCAACGTCGGCCAGGCCGATCGCGATGCGTCCGTCGGGCAAGTCAATGTAATCAAAGTAGTCGCCGCCGACGGTTTGAGCCGGCTCGTAATAGTCGAAACATTCGTACCCGGGCGGATTGGGGCGCTGATTTGGCAGGAAACCGAACTGAACTTGCGCTGCGAACGTGAGCTGCCGCTCGATATCGGACCGTCGCAACAGGTCTTCATGAAGCCGCGCGTTTTCAATTGCGAGGATGGCCTGCGAGCCCAAGCTGACCAGCACGTCGAGGTCGTCCTGCGTGATGGGCGACTTGAGACCGTTGCTTTCGAGTTGAATTACGCCAAGCACACGGCCTGTCTTATTGATGAGCGGGACGCACATCGTGGATTGATTGCCCGGCCCAACGGCGGTGTGGCCGCCGCTAGTGCCGCTTTCCTTGAGCGCATCGGCGCTCAGAATCGCCGAGCCGGTATCCACAGCTTGGCGGAAGATGGTGTTGCGGATCTGCACCGGACTGGTCGCTTTACCGCCGCCGGCCCGGGACGCGCTAACTACAGTCTTGCGGTCATCCCGCTCGGTGAGCACGATCGAACCCGAATCCACGTGGGGAAATACCTTAAATAAGCCGGCGAGCAAAGTGTGCAGCACGTCGTCGAGCTCGAGTGTGTTGGCCAGTGCATTGCTAATCTCAAGGATGGCGCGGAGCTTCGCCTCCGGCTTGATCCCCAGACGCATCGACGGCGAGGACTTGGCGTCGAGCGTCATCATGATGGTCGATGACAGCGTGTCCTGGTCATTCGATACGTCGCCGGCCGGGACTTTGTGGGTGATGGCCCGAGTCGGATTCGGTTCGGCTCGGCCAACCGGTCCAGCTAGCGTCGGCGTTTCATCGGTGGCTCTACGCGCCGAAATGTTTGCAAGCGTGTCGAAAAATTGGAAAACGACGCCGCCGATCTTCACTTCATCGGCGTCGTTGAGCTGCGTCTTCCCGGCGATCGGGGTGCCGTTCAGATAGGCCCGGTTTCGGCTCCGCAGATCCTCAAGGAAAAAGTCGCCATGCCGATTGATGATCTGGGCATGCTGGCGGCTGACCAGGGCATCGTCGAGGACAATCTCGCAGCTGGGGTGGCGGCCCAGCACGATCCGCTCGCCGCGCAGATGGAACCTCTGCCCGGGACGGTTCCCTTTAACCATTTGGAGAAAAGCCACGGCTGAACGGCCTCCTTAATGGAGCGAACAGCACATGCGCGGCGGCGAAGGCCTGATAACCGCCCCTGATTGTAGTGGCCCCTTGAAAGCATAATCAACGAGCGATGGACGATTCGCTCGGAACATCGCACGAGAGCGGCTGGTGACGAAGGTGCGAAGGGCAACCCCGGGTCAGAATCGGGGAGATGAAACACAGTGAGGACGAGAAACTCGTGGCGGGTCTGGTCGATCGCGTCGGCGGGTTGAGCTGAGGGGATCGGCGCGATGACGAGGTGCCGCCCGCTGATACTGCGAAGAGGCAGGCGAATTGGTCGTCACAACTGGCCTCGTCCCGCAATCTCAACCGTTTTTTGGGAAAGCCATCAAACCACCCATTTATGAAAACGGACGTCCTTCGGGGCAGGCCTCGAGCCGACCGAATGAGGCTAATACGCGCTGGAGATCCCCAGAGGCGCTGGGTGGATCTCCGAGCCGTTCACCCGAGGGAATTGCCTTCTAGCGTGACGAGCCTCACAGCGGGGCGCTAATGCAGCCAAAACGAGTGCCGTCAACGGCTGGCAACCGGGGGAACCCGACGAACGACCAGTCATTCGCCTCGTGAGGAGACGGAAGCACGCGGAGGTCTTCCACTCAATGAGGATCGTCGGGATCTATCGGGACGACGGCCCCAAGCTGGCCCTTATCAGCAACAACCAGGTTTCGCTTTGATTCCAGCTGGGGCACCTCGAAGGCGATGTCCTCGACTGTCACTTGAATGGCATCGCCCTTTGCCGTCTTCACGGCGGTAAAAGTCACCGCGTCCGATTTCAGGGGCGATGTTGGATCGCCCCAGGCGAGAACGACGTAACCAGCCGAGAGGAATGCCGCTACGGTCAATGCGCAAACGATTCGTGCCATTGGTCCCCCCCCCATTTGGGCCCTGCAGAAGTAGCACTTCGTCGCGTGGTGTACCGCGTTCTGGATGGTGCCGCAAGACCGGCTTCATTGCCCGAAACGTTTCGGGGTCCGCTTCGGCGTAACGGTGATCTCAACCTCGACAGGCTGCCGTGGACTGCCGCGAGAACCGGGGAAGGTCATCGCGGCGAAGCTTCGGCAGATCGCAGGGTGTTCGAGCGGGCGGCTGCGAAATTTGGACGTATGAGCCCGTACCGCCTATTCCGATCATGGCCAGCGAGAATTGGCTGGGGCAGAACGCCCAAGCGAAGACTGTCACTCGTCAGCCGGCGGTTTCACTGGGCGGCCGGATCTGGGCGGTGAAGGAATCACAAGCGTTCGCTCTTTGGCAGTCAATTCGGTGGCGGTGTCCAATGGCACGACGGCGAAGCTGATCCCGCATGCAGCGTAGTCCCGTGGCAGGTTCGCAATTGTGTGATTTGCCTCGTCTCGATTTTTGAAGAGTCGGGCGTGCTCAGGTTCTCCGACCGAATTGAATTCCGATCCGGCGACAGACGCGAGCCAAGCTGCCTGCCCAACCGAGTTAGAAATTTTGACAACGAACTTCATGGACCTTCCACAGTTCGTTCCAGCATGCACGGCGGCGACGCGAGAAAGCAAGAGCGGGTGCCGTTCGGTAAGGCCGATACCCAATTCAGCCACTGGTGCCCAAGCCCTTTCGGTTCGTAGCTCATGCCGTCATTCTCGACGAAAGTTGGCGATTGGCATGGGAGCCTCAACCACTTCGGCGTCGCTCTCTAAGAGCCGCCGAACGAGCGCGCGATGCTGGGCCTGACTCTGAATGGCGCCAATCGCAGCCCAGAGAATCAAGAGAACGTCCAGTGCGACGATCGCGATCAACACGTATTTTCGCGCGCGAGACTTCATGCCGTTATTCTAGCGGCGGATGACAATAGGCCAGACCATTTTCGCGATGCCGCATCGGCGGGACAGTCGAAGGCTAGGGCATGCTCGATCGCGTCTTGCTCGGCTTCGATCCGTTCAGCGTCTACGGCGTGCATCTCCCGGTCGAGGCCAGGCATCGCAGCAATGCGGCCCAACTCGCGCTTGTTGGCCTGCCAGCGGGCTTCCAGGGCGTACGGGTCAAGCGAGAGGGGTTCGGTGCTCATCGGCGATCAGCATGAGCGACAAGGCGGGCGGATAACCCAGTCACTGAGCCAGCCAGCGGATCAGCAAGTAAGGCACCGCGTAAACGGTAAAGATGACCGCGAGAACCAAAAGGACTTTGAGAGCAAGGCCACCGAGATCGAGAGATCGGGAGGTTACTCTTGCCATGCCAGCTCCGCATCCATGGCGACCGGCTCGACAGTAAACTCTATGCCGGCCACAACAAAGTGAGGCGATAGCATGGCAATCGCGCGGCCTGCCTCGTCGCGAGTTGTGAAAACCTGCGCCTGCTCGCGCGACCCAACGGCGCGCAACCTATTGCTGCCGACGGATGCGATCCACCCCGCCGCTCCGACCCAATTGCGTTTACTGGCTTTGACTACAAATTGCATGGGGTTCTCGTGCTCGAGTTTTGGACGCCTGTAAATTCAATCAAAGGCGAACGCGTGGCCACAGTCGCCGGCCGAAAGGACTTGCTCTAGCGCCAGGACGTTCAATCAGCCGCGGGGGATCTAGCGGCGATCGAAGCACGAACGAATGGCCACAGTTGCACTTGACTGTTTTCCCGATCAGCTCATCCGCGCAGCCTTCAAAGTCTGGAAGCATTGCGGACAGGACGTTGTGAGCATGGCCGGGCCCTTCGGCTGTCAGCATGGGCGACAAGCTCGCCCTTTAGTCTGTCACGACCAGCCCCCATAGCCGGGATCTGCCTGGTGGCGACGGAATCGCGTACCTGCGCCGCTACATCTTCTTGGTACGTCTCCACGACCGAGAATCTGATTCCGGCGGCGGCAAAGATCCACGGCATCTGGGCAATCACCGCTGTCGCATCTTCAAGCGTCGGAAGAACGTCGGCGAGGGACCGATGCGCAATTGAGCGACAATCCCCAGCACCTGGAGGTGTGAGCCAAGTAACGATGCCCGAAGTTGTGACTGCTTTTACTAGGTACGGCATGGGTTCGGGACTCCTAGCAGAACTGCGAATGGTCGTACTGCGTGACCGAATAAAAAAACCGACGTGGCTGAGCACTCTGAAGTACTCGACCACGTCGGTTTACTCGTTAACTGGCACCCCAGCGCGGCTGGGTCGCCCTTTAGCTAGTCATCCGGCGACGCCTTTTTACTCTACCAGGGCGAGCAAACAAAAGCCAACGGATTCGACGGTGCGGATAATCGATCACCCTCGGGCAGCGGCTTGTCGCGCTTCGTTGCAACAATGCTTTCTCACTTTGGATCCACTGCGCTCTGAGCTACAATACAGTCGGTTAAGGACTTCGAGACCGCATAGCCGCGGTCGTTGTCGGATGACTAAAAAAGGGGCAACCCGGTCGATTCGGGGGGCTCGTTGCTGAGTAGGCCGACGTGATGAAACACCTTCAAGTGTTTCACCACGTCGGCTTTTTTATTTGCGGCGCGCACGCATTGAGGAGCTGCCCAGCTGCGCAGGAATACGTCGAGCGGTTTCGATCTAAGCCAGCTGTTAAGGAGGTTGCCATGACACCGCCGAACGGAACGGGACACCGGGCAATCGTCGATACCCATCGGCACCCGATCGGACCCAAGCTCGCAGCCAAGATGGCGGAGCGAGGCTTGTACGACCCGAAACAAGAATTCCCGCAGACCAACGCTCAGGACTTGCTCTGTTATCGCGAGTTTTTCGATCTGGAATACGCCATGCCCAAGCAGCGCGAGGGCGGCGTCACCCTCAGCCTTGCCAGCAATGGCGGCGAGGTGGAGTGGTTTGCGCGGGATATGCTTCAAGTCAGCACGGGCGATGCCCTCAAGTTCTTGAACGACGAATACCTGGAGATCAGGGATCGCTATCCCGGCGAGTTCGCGCTGATGGCCAACGCACACGCGCTCGAAGAGGGCTGTCGGATGATCGTTGAGAAGATGATCAGCCAGGGCGGCGCCAAGGCGATTGCGGTGGCGTCTAGCTACGGCGACGGCGCGGATCGCGCCTACCTCGACAGCCCCAAGGCGGAGTGGTTATGGGAGTTCGCGGAAGCGAATGACATTGTGGTCCACATTCATCCGCCAATGCTGTCGGTCGGGCACGAGGTGCTCATGCAGTACCGCCTCAACGAGGCGGTTGGCCGACCCTTCGACTCGACCGTCAACGGCGCCCGGATGATCGGCTCGGGTGTGTTCGATCGCCACCCAAAGCTGCAGGTGCTGATCGTCCACATGGGGGGCGAACTTGCGTCGATCCTTGGTCGCCTCGAGTTCACTTGGCGCCTCAACTACAAGGGGATCCGCAACCCGTCGACTGGCAGGCCTTACAAGAACGAGCGGCCGCCATCCGACTACTTCAAGACCAACATCTTGGTCGACTGCATGGGTTTCAACCCAATTGGACTGCGAGCCGCGGTCGAAATGTGCGGCGCAGACCGAGTGGTGTTCGGCTCCGATTACGGTCCGATCCCATACGGGATCAAAGAGCATGTGCAGATCGTCGAGGGCGTGCTTCCGAGCCCGGCTGAGCGCCAACAGGTGTTCTGGAAGACAAGCAACAGGGTATTCCGCCTGGGCCTAGTCGATACCGATCTCGTCACCCCCCGCTTTTCACCAATCGCGGTAGCCTAGAGCATGATCCGATGCCTAGTAACTTATGAAAGGAAAGAACAGCCAGCCCAACTTGTCCGGCGATTGTCGCGCAGCCGGAAACCTGGGCGGAGGGGACGCTGCTCGAGAGTCTCACGGTGCGTTGGACCGACATTGGCTTTGCCAGTTCGCGGCGCGGGAAAAGAACCCGAAAGGGGGGTTCTCGCCGGAGAAAACTCAGCACATTCCTCCCCGCGCGCTGGCCAGTCTTTTCCGGGACGGGCCGCACTCGCACTTGACGGCTCGGCGGGAGCCTCGCCCTCCCCGAAGGCGAATTCTGCAATCAGCGGTTAGCGGCGTGTCACGTGGGCCGAGGTCAGCGGCACAATCTCGACCGAGACATCTTTGCCCTCTTCCATGCTGGCTCCGCCGATGACGATCAGCGAGTGACCGTCTGCGCAGAGCATGCGATGAAAGAATCGGGGCCGCGAGAGCTGGCCGGCGTCTTGCCAACTCTGGCCGTCCTCGGAAAGTCGCGAAATCTTACCTGAGTAGGTCGTGGCTAAGAGTTGCCCTCCGACGGTCAGAGCGGCCCCGCCAAAACCTTGCAGGCCTTCGCCGGGAAGCTTGGGTCCGGCCGACCATTTGTGCGTCGCCAGATCGAGAACAGAAGTTGTCGTCGTCGGACCGGCTTCCTCCATGCCGCCGAGCGTGTAAACTTTGCCTCGGCATTCGCCGACCGCCAAAGCCCGTCGGTGGGAAGGAGCCTTGGGCAATTCTTCCCATGTCGGATGCGCGGAGGAGAGATCGGCCGAGAGGGCGATATCGTGCCAGATCGTCGGCTCATTGCCGCGCAGCTCCCATCCTCCCACGACGATCAGGCGGTTGCCGACGACGACGGCGTCGTGCGAGGAGCGTCCTTTGGGCATCGGCGCGAGTGCTTCCCAATGGCCCGTCGCCGGATCAAAGCGGCTGAAATCGGGCACCGAATGCAGATCGGACTTCTCGCCCTCTTTGTTGCGAGCCTCAAAGCCGCCGATGCGGTAGATCTTTCCCCCGTACGAGACCATCGCCAGGCCGGCGCCGCGCGGCACAGTGCCGACGGTTTCCCACTGCTTGGGCGAACGCAGGTTGAGCCGCAGGAATTGATCCGACTGGCCTTCGAGATTGAATTCGTGGGCCGCACCGTGCTGGCCGGCGCACACATACACCTGCTGATCGACCAGGGCGGCTCCAAAGCTTGTGATGCCGAAGGGCAGGTCGGGCAACGCATTCTCCTTATGGCGCAGCGTTTTGATCTTGGCCGCGGTGGTAGCCATTTTTGACCGCTTCGCCTTCATCGGGCCATTTGCGACTTTGCGAGCCGTCACTTCGCGGCCGCGATCGCCCACGTAGGTTACCACGAGCGTGCTGTAATGCCGGATGCTGCCGTACTTTTTCCCCGCTCGCTCACCCGGAGTCTGTTCGACTTGCTTGGCTCGAAACGCGTAAACGCCCGACTGATTCGCCGACACGGAGAATGTTCCGGCTGCGTCCGTCGTTCCATCGATCTTCTCTTTGCCGGCCACAACGGCCTTAATTTCGGCGCTCGGGAGCGGCTTTCCGTTCCAGAGCACGTGTACGACGAGTTTTCCGTCGACGAGCGACGGCACGAGTTCCAACGGAAGCCGTTGGTCGACCGCCGGGGCCTTCCACTGATTTTTTGCAGCAGCCGGATACATGCGGGCGTGATACACGAGCAGGCTGGGCTCTCCGCCGCGTCCGAACAAGCCGTAGGTGTGGTTGAGGCCGAACGATTGGGCCGGGGCGCTGGCCGCCGGAATTGCGACGAGCGAGTCCTTCCCTAGTACCGGATGCAACTCGTGCGTTTTGCCGTCGGTCGAAATCTCGCGGAGCGTCAATTTGTCCAGCCGGGACAACAGCGAAGGATCATCCGCCTCGGGGCCCTCGCTGAAGTAAACATGCACCTGCGATTCGCGCGGTGACGGATCGGAAACGATCCACAAGAAATGCGCCTTCGCCGGAGAGGCGACGGCTACCGCGATTGCCGCACAGAGCACAGTCTTTCGTGCAGAGAACATGAAACATCCTTTGTGTCGGATCGTGTCTCTAAGAGGAAGTTGAGGCACTCATTTGCTGGCGAGCTTGAAGTCCAACGCTTTGGCAGTCTGCGCGGTCACTTCGACCCGGAGCGTCGAGTTTCGATTGTACCGTCGCGGGATCGTGATTTCTCGTGGTCGCGTCCCGTGGCCCTTGGCAAATTCGGTCCAGGCCGCCGCGACGTCGGTCGCATCGGCCAGGCGAGTTGCCGGAACGCGCAGATGCATGACGGTAGGAATCAGGTGGGTTTGGTACGCCATCCGACCGTCGATAATTGACCATCAGCTCTGGCCCCCCAGGCCCAATGAAGGCAGCCGCGCGAAGTTGGGCACCGGTCCGCGTGCCACAATTGTCGATAGGTCGATGGTCACGGGCGCCGCTGGCCGCCTAACGGTAGGGAACTGACCGATACCGGTTGCCGGGCACGCAAATTGCCAAAGTCCATCAAGTGAGGGCCGGACAGGGCACGCGTTCCATTCCCGACGATCAAAAACGGCCGCCTTCCTGGGAAAAGACAAAAGCGTATTACCGCGGATTTGAACATCGTGGACGCTGATCACTTCATGATTTTCATGCAGTCCGAGAAGTTGCAGTCGGCGGACGTCGCGTTCTTGGACGCACCGGGGAAGTGATGGGGAGAAGGTTTGGGTTCATGCAGACAGACGAAAACAGTGCTACGGTTGGACTGATGGTTGCACGGCGACGCACCGCTGCAACCCGCTCGGTTCCCGCCACGCCAGCTTGGCCGCTCTCTCAGAATCTCGACCCTTTTCCCGGACACGCCATCAAAGGACCCATTTAGCGGAATGGCAGTCTCGCCTTTCGGCGCCTCGTCGCCGCGCACTTCGTCCGGTTCCGAACATCCGCGGCCCGATTCGCCACCAGCACCTCGATGAATTGCTGCCGGCGCTATGCTGGACGTGGCGGCATCTAGGCCCGTATGCGACGCAGAATCAGCGCGCGACTACCTCAGGTCAGCGATCCGACCTGACAGGCACCGGCCCCACATTCTTTCGAGTCCATTCGACGGAAAAACTGTATTTAGGGTAATGCGCGCCGTTCCGTCAAATTGGCCGGACTGTCCATCGGCCACGTGACGGTCTGTCGAGAATCCTCGCCATATGCACCTCGCGATAACGGCTAAATCACTCCTCTTCCAACGGGATCACCCTAAGATGCGAGCCGTAGCGTCGAATCGCCTGTTTCGGGCCGGAGGACGGTCGTAGCAAAGCGGGCCATCCAGTTCCTATTTACATAAATAGGAACTGAGGTTGAGACCTCCAGCGCATCGGGCGTGTTCGGCATGTCCACGGCGTCCAGCATTGTTTTCAGTGCCCGACCAGGAGCTGCCAGCAGACGTTGTCCCGCTCAGTTCCTTGAAAAGGGCACATCGGGCGGTCGGGTATCTGGAATCTCGCTATTTCGATGTCGACGAACTTTGCCGTCTTCACGAGCTCGGGTACTGCGAAGGCGCGAGATTCGGTTTCGCCAGTGGGAGGATCATCATCCCGGCATATCTGGATCAGCGTCTGGTGGGTTGGCAGGCCCGAGACATTGGCGAATTGGACTGGAGCCAGCCAAGCAGTCCGCCAAAGGATTTCACGTGTCCGGGGGTGAAGCGGGGCCGGGTTGTCTACAACCTTGACCGGGCTCGGGACTACAGAACAGTCGTAATCCTCAAGCGTCCCAGTGACGTCTGGCTTCTGGGTCCTATGGCAGTTGCCCTCTGGGGGGGAACGTCTTGACAATCCAGCAACGTCGGTTGTTGGTGCGCCGCTGCCGCCACGCCAGCGTCGTCATGCTGCTTGACCACAAAAGCCCGGCTCGAAAAAACACGCGACACCCCGACTGGCTGTTGAGTAAGAAGCTGGGGCTGTCGGACACGTTTGCCGGCGGCTTCGCAGTCATCTCGTTGCCGCAAGGGTTGAGCCCAGATTTACTCGCACGGGACTGGCTATGCGAGTACATCCAGGAACATGCCGCCCAGCAAGGGGGTCAGGTGAGATGGAAAAGGAGGCGACAGCTTCGGGAGAACGATTGAGCTGAACGCAGCAGGCCCGTCATGGCTGCCCCCCAGCAAACGGGAATTCCGGTGACGACATGTTTTGCGTTTGCTAAGTCAGAACCCCCGCAGGCGGGCGTACCCGCGCCGCTGGCCACCCCTTGTCAGAACACTACGACCCTCCACGGAAAGAGCGCTTTTTGGCTAATTTCCGGGAGCTCAGCGACAAAGGCCCTGCAGCCAAGGCGACGTATGTTGGTCGACCTGCAGATGAGATGGTCGGCGAGCTCTTGCGTTTGACGGAAGGCTGCAGTGAGTCGGCGAACGTAATGGCTGCCGACGCGGGCGGAAGGACGACCGCACTGTGGGCAGGTGCTCAGATCAAGTGGACATGCTGAGTTCCGGCCTTGTTAAGGGGGGACTGTCGAATTCGCTCCCCCGTTTGCCATCCCCCCTGTGGGGGCACCTCCCCGCGGAATGCTGACATCCCGACGGCCCCGAGTCGGTGCCTGCGTCTGTGGAAAGGTTTCCTATTTACATAAATAGAAAGTCGGGTCGTTGCCCCTGATGCTAAAAGTTAACTGACCGTGACAGCGTGACTGTTTTCAGATAGCGTCGTGTGCCACAACGACCTTTCCCAAAGGCGATGCTCATGGACGCCGCCACTCGCCCTGGCCCACGGGGCCAACAACAAACGCCCCCAGATCCCCACTCCAAACGCAAGGAGCTGGCCGATCAAGGAGCAGCCTGGGAACTCTACGAAGCGATCCGCCGCGAGCCCTGCCAAGAAATGGACTGGGACGTAGAGTTCGATCAGCTCTACGCGGCTTTGCAGCACGCAGCCGAGTCCGACACGGATGAGTTCTCGGAGGCAGTGTTTCGGCACATGCTGGCGGCTGGGAGCTACTTCGCGTTGCGAGCTGAGTTCCTGGTCGAGCAGGCGCTGAAATCAGCGGACCGGCGTGAACGGCGCTGTCAGCCTTACTTGGCGGCGTCTCTCGTGGAACACCACCTGCCGCGGTTATTCGACCTCTACAAGTCGGTCGCGGAAATTGCGAGTCTTCGCGCGAGCACACTGCGGCAGCAGGAGCTGACGCGGGCCAAGCGATCGGTGAACGGCGAACGCGGCCGACAGACAACCGTCAGTCCTACCAAGCCCCTCCCCAAAAAGGGCTCGTCCGCCGTCTCACCAACGAATGGCAAGCCGCCTGGAACGAATGGAAACGGGCATGCTGCAAAACCGATCCGCCCGCCGATCAACCGTCTCAAAGACTGGGAAAACTGATCGCACGGCGGCCTCCGATCTGCGCTGGCAGACGATCGAGCGGCGGATGCGAGAGCTGGAACCGGTGCTGCGACGGCAGGGCACGATCACGGCGAAGACTGGACGCAAGTCGCAGGCTTGGTCGCTGCGCTACAAGGACTACTCGACTGGCACACGAGTCCAAAAGACCTTGTACTTAGGAACGGACCCTGGCCTGGTCCAATGCGCTCAACAGCTCTTGGAGCACTTTCGGAGGCTCGAGCGCTGGGACCGGGAAATCGAACTCGCTGGTCGAAGGATCAAGCGCATCGTCGCTCTGTTGAAACGCCCACGACGTTCCGATCGGATGTTGGCCACCCCGCGGGGAGCCATTCGCCGTTAGCGGCAAGCTTTTTCAATGAGGAGGTCGCGATAGTTGGGGGGCTGCATCGGCGGGAGTGAGGCAACCAATCGGTCGGCTCGGCAGCGCCCAATTTCGCGGCGCGACCCCCGACTGGCTGCCGTAGACCGCTGATGGCCGACTGCCGTCACAATAGCCGCTGGAAGTGGTCGCGGTCGCGTTTTCGCCTGGAAGACCGGGTTAGTGCAGGCCCGTCGGACCGCCTATCACTCTACACGACTCGCAGGCCTGTGGTCGATGACGCAAGGCGCCGCGCAGTCCTCGCGCAGGCTGTCCGGCCCGATGTAGTAGGCCGTGTCGATCGGCAGCGAAGCATCCGGCTTCGGCAAGAATTCCCCGATCTCTGAGCAGTCAAACACCGGGTGCGGCCGGCCGTCGGGTAGCTGAAAGAATCGGCTTGGCCCCAGCGTAAATGGCACTGGAATCCCGAGGAACGGAAAGACGATCACTTCCCGCCCCTCGAGTTCGCGCATGCGCTTGGCCATTGCTTCCACCCCTGGGAAGATCTCAAGTTGGGGCCAGGTTCCATCGGCGGGTGAGACGACCATGCAGTATTCCGGCTTCGTCACCACTGGATGGCGAGCCTCTGCGACGTCCTCGGCATCGCAAGCCTGGTCGTCGGAGGATTCGGGGGCCCCAACTGCCGTTTCCGCTTCCGATGAAGGTGCGCGTGCGAGGTCATCGGACGAGTGCTCAGTGACTTCCTCGACCATGTCGCTCTGCCACTCCTCGGTCACGCGAAATTGCTCCGGTGCAGACTCAGACATCTTGCGTTTCTTAGCTCTTGTCTTTGCGGTGGTGGACATCCCTGTTCTCCTTAGGTTAGAGGCGTTCGATCCGCACCGTAGTTGATCCCGTCGCGCGCGGGTAGGTCGATCTATGCAAGCCGCGTTCGATCAGACTCACGCGCTGTCCGGTCCAAGCGCTGCTCCTCATTCCATCACGCGCAAATCGCCGCTCTCTCCGACCGTCCCATGAGCCTTATGCAGGCGCGATTCCTCGACCCTCGGCTCGAACGCTCTCGACGTCGGTACTTCGCCACCATGAAGATGCTCGCACAGGTCCGAGGTCTCCTGCTATCGGCCCTGATCCCGGCGAAGCTCCCGGACTCGGTTCAAACAGCTGATGCCCCCAAGACCGAATCCGAACCTCTGCTGGGCCCGCTCCCAAACATGCTGGAGGCTGCGGACGGAACTCCGTTGCGGATCCTGCCTGAGTCGCGTGAGGTCGTTTAGCCATCGCTGGGGCGGGCGAGGAAGACGTTGAGCCGGATCGGATCGCGTCCTGGCACACCACGGCGCTTCCCTTGCAGGCGTTGCTCGACCTCCGTTCGAGCGTCCTGGGCCTCTTCGAAGGGCGAGTGTGAACTCAGGCGGCACGGCGCGTCCCTCATGGGATGCGTGCGACGTCGCGCACGACTCGAGTAATTTGAACCCATTACTACGAAAATTGCAGTTGCGGCGGTCCTCGCGCAAGCCTGCCCATTTTTTTGGCATTGTTCCAGCGAGTCAATATAATGTTTTGCAATCTCGGAAGGTCACACATGCATCTGCCGGATGCTATGGAGCAAGACCTGGAATCGTTGCACGGTGGGTGCTGCCGTGATCGATCCCCAAACCCGTGAGGGGGGCCAATGTCCACCGCTTTTCGCCGCCACTATCTCCAAGTCCTACTGTCGGTCCTTTTAATCTGTTCCGGGGCATCGCGAGCGCTCGGCCAAAAGGGGTACGTTCTCACATTAGGCAGCGAAGGAAGCGCGACCGTCTTCATCGCGGAAGATGCCCACGTCGCATACATCACGGATGGGGGTAGGAAGTCGGGTGGGCTCGGTCAAGCGCTCATCGACGGCAAGTCACTCGCCGATTTTCTCATCAAACACAGCATTGACCGTGTCGTAGTCATCTGTTCACATCCGGACGACGATCACCTGGCGGGTCTAGTTGCGTTTCTCACGAGTGATGAGATCCTTCGAATCGGCCTTACGAAGGTTGACTTCGTTGAATCCGGATTCCGAAAGGCTGAAGGTTCGGAACGACCGCTCTTCGATATCTACGAGTCGATTTGGTCCGACAAACCGAAGCGCCCGCCCAAAGCGGATCCGCATTCGGCCTTGAACAACGACGCGCTGGGCTCGATCAAGACCGGAAGCAGCAAGCTCGAAGCGTTTAATCTGAAATACCTTCCCAAGAAGAATGCCGGCGCGCACGGCCACACGATCGTCACGACAATCGTGTTGAAGGACGGTGACCGCCAAGTCCGGCTAGTTGATTCGGATGACGCGGACTCAGATGTCATCGCGGCCTGGGCCAAGTGGGCGATGGAGGACCCGGTGAATCGCCGTCCCGATATCTTCATTTTGCCGCACCACGGCACAGACCCCTCCTACACCAACATCAATCCCCTATTCAATGAGGCGATCCGTCCCAAAAAGGTTATCTTCGTCGTAAACGAGAATAACCGATTTCTTCACCCGAGTTGGGCGACTGTTCGCCTTTGCCTGGGCGAATTCGGCGAGTCTAACGTCCATTTTACTGCGGGTACAAATAACATCTTTGTTTCGGAGAACGGGCTACAGGTATTGGACGAAACAAAGTCGCCCCTCGGCGCCTTCCTAGAGGCCATTGGCCCTCGCCTTGCCGTCATCAATCAGCGTATTGCCCAGCTTGAAGACGCAGGCGAGCTCACGCCAAGGCAAAAGAGCCGTCTTAAGGCGTACAAGAAGTGGGCCGATGGCTGCGCGGCGGTATGTCGAGAATGGAAGGCTCAGCCAGGCAAGTGGCCAGTAGCGAAGGACTCGGACCGAGACGACGAGCCGCCACTTTCACCCGTGGGCGGTGGGTCGCCGACTCAGCCCCGGCCTCGACCGCCATTCGATGGCGGGATTGCTGCTACGTCACCGCGCGGCGGTCCGCCGCCTCGGCGACCACCATCCGGGCCGCTTTACCCTAACGTGGGCCGCGTGAATGACCTCTTCCTCCGAACGGCTCGTGAAGTCCGGCGCGTACCAACGCCAGGTCGAGTTTCCGCTCCGCGGATAAAGGCTATTCTGAGAGCACGTCCCGTCTTCGGAGGCGTCGTCGTCGGCAACGAGTTCGATGACGGGGGCTTCAAAGTCAAAGACGCAAGTTTCGAACTGGTGACGAACGAAGACGGCGTGCAAGTCCCGCGGATCGTCCTTCAAGTCATTCGGGTGAATGGCGAGATAACGCACGCCGTATACGTAGGGCAGACGATCACCGAACTTTGGGCGGCTTGCCGCTTCGTCGATCCCAAGGGGACAAAGGTCGAGGGCAGCATTGAGGAAGACGAATGCGGTCTCGTCGGTATTCAACGCAACCTCGGTGATCAACACGCGTGGACGTTTGGTGTCCATCCGGCCATTGCAAATACGCTAGTCGCCGCCGACAGCATGCGGTTAGACATGACTCTCAAGTGCCCGAAAGTGCCCGACGGGTTACCGAAGTTGCCTCCGGCATGGCGTTTCAACAATTACCAATGGCACGACGACGATCTAGCGTTCCAGGTTGGTGCCGGCGAGGTCCGGGTAATTTCCAAGAACTTGAAAGCTGGTCCGGTCATGCGGTTCCGCCTCTGGGGACCATTGTTACCTGAGTGGACCGCCAACTCGAAGACCTTGGAAGGCGCCGTTGCTGACGAAGTTTTCAAGCGTCTGCGGGCAAGCGCCGGCAAGGTCGAAAGATTAGAAAAGTCGGGTCCGTATCTGGTCGCAGCCATGCCGTACGCGATCAGACAAAAGACGGAAGCTGGTGAAGGGCAGTCGATCTTTCAGGCTCTCTTCGGCGACTCAGCCGAGGTCAAGTACGCAAAGGAAAACGGCATTCTCGACTCCCCAAGCTACATCGTCGATCGGATGCTGCATGCAGTGCAGTTGCAACTGGGCGAAGAAAAACAGAATCGCGGCATCGGCGTTGCAATCGATCGGGATAGCGTCGCCAAAGAGCTGGTTGCGGCTAAAACTGTGTTGCGGAATGGCGAAAATATCGCTGATACGCTGGCGTTCAAGCTGTTGCTGAAACAGCTACAGGTTGAGCATGAGCTATCCCGGAAGATGCCGGCGCCAAGAACTGTGGCGTTAGTCGGCAACGTAGTGACGATGAACCTTACGCCCGACAGGCAAGAAAAATGGCTTGGCGAAGTGCTGGGGCGCATGTCGCAGTACGCCAAGGAACAGAACCTCGCGTCGTCTCAGGAGTTTGTGGCCCTCTCATTGGAGCTAGCGGCCAATCGGAGCACTTACCGTGAACTCGCCGAGTATCTGAGAAAGGGTGAGGACAACGTAGCGTACGACTCATACCCGTATGTGGTCCGGCTACAGGCCCAAAACGACGCACTTGACCGGATCGATCGCTTCGCCCGAGTCGTCGCCGTTCTACGGTGGATCAAGCGGGATACCGGCAAAATCCCTACGAACGATAATATTCTCGTACCCTGGCGGATCAACGTGCCGCCGGTCTTTTTCTTTGACAATGTCTTCACGCGGCCGCAGCTCGCCGAGTGACGCTTTAAGCGGACAGTAGCGGCTGCCCCGACAGCAAAGGGAGGCTCCGCGATTGCCTTACAGGGCAAATCATGACTTTGCCGCAACCTGCACCATTCGCCGCCTTCTGATCGATCGATCTGCATGCCCTCCCCTTGCGCAAAGAACACGTTGTGAAGCGCATGCGGCACACCCGGTCGAATGCATGATGCGTTGTCGCACCGGGCGCTGGGGAAGAAGAAAGCCAGATATCGAGTTTCCCTGACGACCTCAGTTCCAGCCGCCGTGCGGTCGACAAGGGGGGGCGAGGTTGTAAAATCGACGCCAAGATTTCCGGCTTCGGCCGCCTCAGGTTGGCCGGATGGGATAGAAGTTATCGGTCGGAAAGAACGCCAATGAGGCCGGTTGCCAATGACGATCACGGGGCCCCAAATTGCGGCTGCCGAGGCGATTCAGCACGCTGCAGCCCACGATGCCTCAACTCGAGTCCGCCTCGTAGCCGGCCCGGGCACGGGGAAATCCTGTTCGATCGAAGGGCGCATCTGCTGGCTCTTGGGTCAGGGAATATCAGAAGACGCCGTCTGTGCCGTCTCGTTTACCCGTGCCTCCGCTCTTGAACTACGTCAGCGAGTCCACCGCTATTGCCAGAGTCATGGGCATGCGAATGCGGACAATGTTCGCATCACCACGCTGCATTCCCTCGCGCTTCGACTCTTGCGTGCAGCTGGGCAACTCGGTGCTTACCCCGCCGATCCTCTTGTCTTGGACGACTGGGAACAGGAGAACATATTTGACGAAGAGTTCGGCAATATCCACTCTGTAGGCAAGAAACGAAGGGAGGAGATTCGCAGACACCAGGAGGCATTCTGGATCACCGGCGTGTGGGGACCCCCGAATTACATCCCCCCGAACCCGCCTATCACGCCGGCCGAACAGGCAAATTTCACAACCTTTCATGGTCCTCGGACCCAAACCTATTCCTGCGTCCTTCCTGGGGAGATCATCCGGCGTTGCGTCGAACAGATGCAGGCGAACCTTCTGAATGCGGTAAACCTTATCAACATCCAGCACCTCATCGTCGACGAGTTTCAGGACCTGAACCCGCTTGACCTGAGGTTCGTGCACCATATCGCCCTGCAAGGGGCGAACCTGTTCGTGGCAGGAGACGACGATCAGAGCATCTATTCATTCAGATTTGCCGACCCGTCGGGAATACAGAATTTTCTTCTCACCTACCCCGGCGCGAGCCCGCACCACCTGGACAACTGTTTTCGATGCACTACATCCGTGCTGGCCGCGGCCACCACGCTGATCGGTGCCCACGCGGCACCAAATCGAATTCCCAAGCACCAAGTATCTCTTTACAACACGTCAGCTCCCCCTGTGCCGGGAACGGCCCATCTCTGGAGTTTTGCGAACTCCAGCCTCGAGGGCGAGGCGATTGCTGAATCGTGCCGGGACCTTGTCGCAGCCGGCATGAGTCCGCGGGAGATTCTGATTCTGGTGAGCAGCCAGCGCCTCGGGAAGCCCACGGTCGATGCCTTGGAGGCTTTGGGCATTCCGCACGAGCACCCGAGAGAGGAGGGTTTCCTAGACTCGAAGGCTGGACGTCTCACTCTCGCACTCCTGCGAATCGTGTGCGTACCAAATGACTACATCTCGCACCGGGTGCTTCTAGGCCTCCCGAGGGGTATCGGACTCCACACCTGCATCGGCATCTGCAACAAGGTCATTCTGAACAACCAAAACTTTCGCGATTTGTTCTACCTCGCCCTCCCGGGCGGGATTTTTGCTGCCCGGGAAATCACCGCCCTCAACCGGGCGAGGACCGTCTGCAGCATCATTTCGACATGGCAACCTAGCGATACGCTAGACGCCAAGCGCTGGCCGTCCGGGCTGAACGCCACGCTGTTGACCGGCCCCGAATGGCCATTGAGGTCGAATAGCTCCTTGCCCG
>DASZIA010000668.1:0-15456 GCA_035949535.1 Planctomycetaceae bacterium
CTGGGGTGGAAACGCCGGCGGCCGGCAACGCACGGAGAAATTCCGGATCCGGTTCGTGTTTTCTGGAACCGCATCGAAATTCGAGCCCGTGCAGTTCTGCAAAGCCGTCACTTCCAACTCGCAGTACGGCATCTGGATGCATACCTTTGCCGCCCGTAGAATGGGCTCCTGTCGGATTCAAATCCGCCCCAACGATCCGAAGGATCTTTCGCTGCGGCGACTGTCAACTAACGCATGGGATCGGGGCGTGTTCATTCCGGGCGTTTGACGTTCCTCGTCGACACGGGCCTGTAACAAACTATGAGCCACTTGTGAATTTCCAATGCGCAGGCGTCAGGTAGACAACTCGGAGATCGCGACGGCTGCGGCAGCCAATCGGGGAATGACCCGACGCAGCTTTCTCATTGCCGGTGCTGCCACGGTGGGTGGAATCGGGGCGGCGGCATACGCCTGGAATCGGTACGGCCAACCTCTGCTCGAGACCAGCGGAACATCCGGCCAAGGCATCATTCACGGCGAGCCGTTGGCACTGACGTCGACGGGGACGCTGCTCGATACCGATTTCCCAGACCAGTGCGCGCGGGGCGAATTCCTCGGGTTCTTGCCGTTCCGATCGGCGGAAGAAGCCGAGTTCCGGGGCAAGATGGGGCACAATTCGCACGGAGGCCACGACGCGCGACTGTGCACCGATGTGGCGACGCTGCTGATGCCCCAGAGTCGGTCGACGCCGAACGATCAGTTCTTCATCCGCACCGAATATCCCGACCTGCTGAAACCAGCCAAGTCGTGGACGATCAAAATCCACGGCGAAGTTAAACAGCCGCAGGACGTGCCGCTCGAGTCGCTGCGGGATTCCGTTGAATCGAGGGGCCCGGTCCTTTTGGAATGTTCCGGAAACGCCGCGGAGCTGAAATTTGGATTGCTGAGCGTCGCGGAGTGGGCGGGCATCCCGATTGAAAAGATCATCAAGCTCGCCCATCCGACCGAGAAGGCGAAAGCGATCTTGATCAAGGGCTTCGACGACGATTCCCATTTGCCTGACAACGGACCACCGTACACAACACATTCGTATCCCACGTGCAGTTGGGTCTTTCCTATCGAGACTCTCGTCAATGCCGGCGCCTTCTTGGCGACGCAGATGAACGGGGCGCCGCTGCCGAAGGACCACGGCGCGCCCGTGCGATTAATCATCCCCGGTTGGTACGGCTGCACCGAGGTGAAATGGGTCAACGAGATCAAGTTCGTCGACGGCAACGAGAAGGCCACCTGGCAGATGCTGGAGTTTTCGAATCGCACGCACCAGGAATTGCGGCCAACGCCAAGGGGATTCAAACATCAGTTTGGACCGGAATACGCCCGCGACTACAAGCCGGGCACAATCGACCAGACGGCCCTTCCCGTGCGCGTCGAGCAATGGAGAGTAGACGGAAAAATCCTCTATCGCATCGTTGGGATCACCTGGGGCGGGCCCAATCGTTCTGAGAAGCTCAAGATTCGGTTGAGCGCGGCGGGGGGCATGTCGGCCTTCAGCTCCGTGGATTTCTGCAAGGCGCAAACCTCCAACTCGCAATACGGGATTTGGACGCTCGCCTTCACGGCCCGCAGGAAGGGTTACTGCCGCATTCACGTTCGGCTCAATGACCCGAAAGTCTCGTCGCGCCGCCTCAACAGGGGCGACTACGATCGCGGCGTCTTCATCCCGGACGTTTGACCGGCGGGAAGCAGGTGAATGTGATGTGGCGCGAAAACGGCCGGCAGACTCTGCCCGTGGTCAGACGCGGTAATAAACGTCCATCACCTGCTGCAACATGCCGTGCACGAGCGAGCGATCGGGGACAGTCGCCGCCAGGCCGTAAATCGGGGCCATGCCGCCCACGAAGTCCGGATTCTCTCGGACGAGCGCTACGGCAGCTTTTAAGTCGATGACGAAGCGTTCGGCCACGCCTGGCTGCGCGTGCCGCAACGTGGGGCTCAGATGGATGCCCGCCGGGCGCTGCAGGCCGGTGAGACTCCAGCCCTTTTCCGACATGCGGTCGAGGACCTGGTAGATATTGAGACTGTCGGAGGTCGAGGTGAACGCAAAGACGCCGATCGGGCGGCCCATGATACGCAACTCGGGAATATCGGCGACTCCCTGCTTCATCACAGCGACCGCGTCCAAGATTCGGCGGGTCGCCTCAAGGTAGCCCTGCTCGCCGATGGAAACCAAAGCCGCCCAGCACGCAGCACTCAGCCCGCCGGGACGGCTGCCGGAGAATGTCGGAGAATAGTAGAGCCCGCCGGGCCAATCGGACGTGGTGAAATACTGGAACCGCCGCAAAGCCGCTCCGCGATAAAGCACCACCGACGTTCCCTTGGGCGCGTAGCCATACTTGTGCGTGTCGCACGAAATCGACGTGACGCCCGGTAGCCGGAAATCGAACGTCGGCACCGGCTGCCCGAGCCGCTCGGCCCAAGGCAGGAAGAAGCCGCCCAGGCAGCCATCGACGTGCAGACCGACTCCTCGCTCCTTGGCGATGGCAGACAGGCTCTCGATGGGGTCAATCGTGCCGTAAGGAAAATTGCAGGCCGAACCCACGATCGCGATCGTTTTGTCGTTGACGGCTGCTTCCAGCGCGGCGAGGTCGACGCAGAAGTCGGCATCGAGCGGAACCACGCGAAGCTTGAGGCCGAAATATTGTGCCGCCTTGTGAAAGGCCGCGTGCGCCGAGACCGGCACCACCAGCTCCGGTTCGGTGATCCCCTTTGTTGCGCGGGCCCAGTCGCGATAGGTTTTCATCGCCAGCAGAATGCTTTCCGATCCGCCGGAAGTGACCGAACCGCAAACGCCCTCCTCGCTGCCCACCGGCGCGCCGGCCTTGTCGCCGTTGAGCAGGTGGGCTGTCATCGCCACGATTTCGGCCTCGAACTTGGCCGCGCTAGGCCATAGATCGGGGTGCAGAGGATTCACTTGCGACTGCAGCGCGTAAACCCGGCTGACGAAATCGATGTGGTCGCGATCGCCGTTGTAGACTGCGCCCGACGCCAATCCGTTCTCCCAGCGCGCCGCCTCGCGCTGTTGCAGATTCTCCATCGTGCCGATCACGTCCTGGCGATTGAGCCCCGAAGCCGGCAGCCGCGGGAATTCGGGCAACGTGCCCCGATAGGGATGCATCATTTGATCGAGGGACGCGGCCAGGTCGATTGGGGGAGCGACGTCGGTTGCCATGACGATCCTCTTGCGGTGACTTGTTAAGCCTCTTGGCGAGCCGGAGGTGTCAGCCTCCGGGTTCTTACCTTGTTTCTTTTCGTTACGACTGGGGCGAACGATCATTCGCGAAGATTGAAGAACCGGCCGGCTTACACCGGCCGCTCGCCGATGCCGTTTAATAGCGCGAACAGCCCCCGCGTGCGCTTGTAACATTTCACAAACGCGGACGAAAGCTCTCGATACGTTTTTCGGTTGCGCGGATTGGGGTCGAACACTCGTGAGACCGGAACCAGGGAGGCGATCTCGTCGCGCCGGCGAATTCCAAGTGACGTAAGCGCGTGCAGAGCGGCTCCCCGAACCGTGGCCAGCCGCGGCGATGCAATGCGATGAATGGGGCGATCCAGAATGTCGGCGAGGATCTGGCACCAGAGATCCGACTCCGCGGCTCCGCCGACCAGGCGCAGCGCGTCGAACCGCTTGCCGACAAATCTCTCCACGTGCGGCAGGAGCCAGCCCAGGTTAAAGGCGATGCCTTCCATCACAGACCGCACGGCCTCGGCTCGTCCTGTGCGCAAGGTCTGATTGATAAAGCCACCGCGAACTCGTCCGTCCGCCGCGGGCGGGCCCGATCCATTGAGCCAGGGCAGAAACAGCAGCCCGTCGCATCCGGCGGGCACGTCGCTCGCTTCCTGAAATAGTTGCGCGTAGCCATCGTTCCGTTCGTTCTCGCACGACCAGTTTCGTTCGGCGTAAAGCAAGCGCTCGACGACTGCCTCGAGGCACCGGCCGGCTGCTCCCTGTTCGGCGACGACGATGTTTCGACCAGGTATGGCCGACGGCATGGTGGCAATCGCCCGCAGCAGGTTGCATTTCTTGAACGGAATGTGGCAGCTGAGCCAGGAGGTTGTGCCGACCGAGATGTATCCGACCGCGTCGTCGATCGACCCGGCGCCCAAGGCGGCGGTTTGGTTGTCTGTCGTGCCGCAGACTACCTGGGTGGCGGCCGGCAACTGCCAATCGGCGGCGATCTCGGGCTGCAACTTTCCCAATACGGCGTCGACCGGGACCAGGTCGGGCAGCTTTTCGCGATCGACGCCCGCTAACCGCAGCAGACCCTCGTGGTAATCGACTCGAGTCACGTCGCGATTGTCAGTCAGCAGGTACGGAAAAACCGTCGCATAAGAGGCCGAGAACCGACCCGTGAGCCGCAGATTGAGATAATCCATCGGCTCGAGCAGTTTGTGCGTGCGAGCGTAGATCTCCGGATGGGCGCGCTTGAGATACAGAATGTGCGCGAGCGAGTCGGCACCGGAGTGTGTCGGCACCGCGCCGGTGATCTGAATCCACCGCACCAGGCGCTGCAGCCCATAGCCGTCGATTTTGATCAGCCCGTCGGTGAGCGCCTGCGTATCGGGAGCGCCGCGCGAATCCATCCAATGGATCGCGTTCATCAGCGGCTGGCCGGTTGCATCGACCGGCGCGATCACCGACCACTGCCCCGTGCAAGAAACGGCGACAAACCGGCTTCGATCGATCTGCGGCTGCGAGAGCGCCAAAGTGACCGCCTGGTCGACCGCTCGCCACCAGTCGTGCGGGTTCTGCTCGGCCCCGCCGCCCTCAACAAAAAGCGTGCCGACAGATTGGCGCGCGTGCGAGAGAATCTCGCCGCGTTCGCTGACCACGGCGACCTTAGGGCCTCCGCTCCCCAAGTCGATCGCCAACACGCATCGTTCGTCGTTCGCAGACTGGTCCAACGTCGCGCTCCACAAATCGCCCACGGGCGTCGTCAGCCAGTCTACCGGGGCGAGCGGCGGGTGTAAGCCCGCCGGTTCTTTTGTCCAAATTGCAGTTCTGGTCGTGGCTCGACCGCAGAACCGGCGGGCTTACACCCGCCGCTCGCCAATTCGTCGTGCTCGCTTCGCGATTCGGATAAACTCGCAGCATGTCCACGCATTTCTTGAACGAGCTGCGTGCTGTCTTCGAGAGTTGCGCTTCGCGACCGGCTCTGATCCATCGCGGCCGGGTTGTCACTTACGGCCAGCTTGATGCCGAGGCCCGTCGCCGGGCGGGCCGGCTGCAGCAACGGGGTGTCGAGCCCGGCGACCGCGTTGCCCTCTTCGCGGCCGACAAGGTGCCGTTTCTCTTCTCGCATTTGGGCGTGCTTTACGCGGGGGCGGTGCCTCTGCCGCTCAATCCGCGATTTACGCGGGAAGAGATGCGGTACTTTTTGACCGACAGCGAAGCCCGCATGGTCATTGCCGGGGCTGAGCAGCGGCCCCTGATCGAGTCGCTCGCGCCGGAGCTGCCTCGCCCGCCTATTGTTCAGTCCGATGTCGACGACTCCGCCGCCGGTCCATTTCGTGAGCCGGTTGTCGCTGCCGAAGATCCGTGTTTGATTCTCTACAGCTCCGGCACGACAGGCTGGCCGAAGGGTGTCGTCCACACACACGAGGGCGCAGCCGGGAGCCTGCGCGCCCTGCAGGCGTGCTGGCAGATGACGGCTGACGACGTTGTCCTCAACGTGCTGCCATTGTTTCACATCCACGGGCTGGCGTTTGCCACGCATCTCACGTGGCTTTCGGGCGGCTGCCTACGCGTCGAAGACACGTTTGACTTGGAGCGGACGTTGTCCGCGATCGACCAGTCGACCGTCTTCATGGCCGTCCCTCCGATCTATTATCGGATGCTGGAATCCGCGAAATTTCGCAAAGCGGCAACATCGTGGAGTCACGTGCGGCTCTTCACCTGCGGTTCCGCGCCGATCCGAGCGGAGGTTCTCCCCGAACTCGAAGGCATCTTGCAGCATCCCGTCATCAATCGTTACGGAATGACCGAATCCTACGTAATCACCAGTCTGCCACTCGGTGGACCGTGGCCGAGTGGATCAGTCGGCCTTCCGCTCGAGGAGATCGAACGGAAAGTGCTCCGCAGCGACAGTGGCGAAACCGAGACCGGCGAGGTGGGGAGCGTCTGGATTCGCGGCCCCCACTTGTTCCGTGAGTACTGGCGCAAACCCGACGCGACCCGAGCCGCCTTCACCGACGGCTGGTTCGACACGGGCGACCTCGGTTCGTTGGACGCACAAGGATTCTTGACACTTGTCGGCCGCAAGAACGACCTGATCATCACCAGCGGCTACAACGTCTATCCTCAGGTCGTCGAGCGGGTCGTGGGAGAATGCCCGGGCGTGCAGGAGTGCGCGGCGTTCGGCGTTTCGGATCGCGATCGCGGCGAGCGCGTCGCGGTCGCCATCGTCCGTAGCGACGCGACGCTCGACGAGGCGCGGTTGCGAGCCTGGTGCAGCGAGCGGCTGGTCCATTACCAGCAACCGCGGACGCTGCTGTTTGTCGACGCCCTGCCGCGCAACAGCTTGGGCAAGATCCTGCGCCGCGAGTTGGCGGGCCTCTGCGAATCGCAGCCTGGCTGACGTCAAATCGCCGATTGCTGCGTCAGGCTTTTTTCTTGCGCGACTTGGCGGAGGCCGCCTCGACGGCTTTCTCCTGAGTGACCAGGTTGCGTCGGCTGCGCTTCATCCTGCGTTTCCGCCGTTCGCCTGAATGGTTGGCGCCCATGTGGTCCTGTTCTATTTCAGTTTAATCTGTACTTAGCGTGCGACGATGCGGAGGAAATATACCAGATCGAAGTGTCATAGCGCAAGCGGGCGAGCTAGGATTCCGCTTCCATGTGAAAGCGATGCAGGAAGCGATGGACGAGTGGTGCAATCACGACGCCGATTGCCAAAATCAACGCCAGTCCGCTGTAAAGGGCGTAACAGCCCGCGAAGATTTTCCCGCTGGTCGTGTTGAGCTGCCCCAAGGGCCCCATCCCCGAAAGAATCATCGCCGCATTGGCGAACGCATCAACCCAGCTTTGCCCTTCCAAATAGTGGTAACCCGCCATCCCCGCGACCAGCGACACAACGATCAGCGCGATCGAAAAAGCGGCATTGGCCATCAAACGCCGGGCAAAATCGCGCCGAGTCAACAACGGCTGATTCATTCGCTCGTATTTGAGCAATCGACGCTTGACCGGATGCAGTCCTCGGTGATGCGAGAAACCGGGCATCGGTTCGTTGTGCGAGCCCATGCGGACATGGTAATCGCCCAGCGCGATTGCGTCGAACTGGCGAGCGGCAAGTGCAAGCTTGCCAGTCCTTTGGCGCCAAAAAACGTCAGCGCCAGTCCTAAAAAAACGCGCCTGGAAAACCAGGCGCGCTCGTTGTCGAACTGTTAAGAACTCGGCTTACCGATCAAGCCTTCGGACCCGCCGGCAACGGCTGAGTCTGAGGCGCTCCCTCCGGTTTCGCACCCGGCTCTTGAGCGGCCGGCGGATTGGCAGGAGGAATCACCTGCATCGGAGGCTTGCGCAATTCCTGCGGCTGCGGGACGACATCGGCCTGCGGCTTGATTGGCCCAGCGGGCGCCGTGCCACCGCAAGTCGCACAGCCGCCCACCGCACACGACGGGCACTCGGGCTGGGCGCAAACGGTCACAGGCACCATCCGACACACCTCGTACGCAACCTGTCGCGGCACGCACTTGGCCACCATCCGGGTGCAAGTCACCGGCACCGTCTTGCAGACGCAGCGCGGGATGCACCGTTCAACCGTGTACGGCACCTGCGTGGGAACGCAGAACGCTACACGGCACGTGCGCGGTTCCTGCACCATGCGGTAGGTCGTCACGGGGACCTGACGGGTGTGCTCTTCGCAAACCAGCCGACAGGTCTGTACGGGCACCCGCTGCGTCATTTGCTCGCAAACGTAGCTGCAGCGCTGCACCGGGTACTTCTCGCACACTTCCTGGCAGACGGTGCGACAGACCTGCACCGGAATCTTTTCGCAGATCGTTCGCGGCACCATCCGGCAGACTTGCACCGGAACTTGCTGTCGCACGACTTCGCAGCGATAGGTAGTACACGGGACTTGCTCGCAGACCACCCGCGGACACCAGACGCGCCGACAAGTCGTGAATCCCGGGCACTGGACCATGCACGTCTTCCAACCGCAGCACGGGTCGCAAACACATTGCGGAACGACCGGGCCGGGGTGATAGTCCGTCACGGTCTGCCAGGTGCCGCAGTCGCGTTGAACGGTGTTATAGACCGTCACGGGACGCATCACCGTGCAGCAGCGCTCGGTGTTGACTGTCTCGACGACGCGATCCATCACGCAGCGCTGGCAGGTCCGCTCGACCGTTTCGACGACCGGCTTGTAAACCAATCGTCGGCACTCGTGCATCTCGGTCGTGTAGACGGGGCGCTGCACCGTGTAATGGCACTCGCGGTACGACGTCTCAACGATCGGGCGCTGGACGGTGTAACGCTCCTCCCGACAGCTCGTCTCGCAAATCGGCTTGCAAACGGTGTAGTGTTCGTCGCGGTACCGCGTCTCCATGACCGTGCGATAGCACGTCTCCTGGTGGCGGTCGAACACGGTTTCGTAGCAGGTGCGATTGAATGTGTACTGCTGCGGTTCGCAGACCGTGTCGTACACCGTTTGATAGCAGGTCTGCCGCTCGACCTTGCAGGTCGTGTAACAGCACGTCGGCTGACAACAGACCGGCGGGCAACAGCTGTAGCTGCACGCTCCGCAATAGTAGCTGGCTTGTGCACTGTTCGCGGCGGTCAGCGCGAGAGCCAGCGCCGTTAGAACCCCGATGTTTCTCATGCTTGAAATCTCCAGAATCTGCTGCGCAGGTTTTATGACGGACTCAGTGCCCCAATCCCGCCTGCCGTCATGAGCAGACCGTCCTCCATTCTCAGCACGACGATCCCCAAATGCAAAGGAATTGCGTGCGTGAAAATCGGGGCCAATCAAAACGGTTTCCATGACTCCCCATCCTGCCAAGCATAGGACACGCGATCTAGGAATCTTGAGCGAAAACGGGTGTCGGGTAAAAACTCATTTGCGGTCCGCCCGGCGCCGGCGCTACATCCCGCAGTCTTTAACAACTGACGATTCCGTAAGCGCAGCTGCCGACGCGTTTTTGGGAAACTGTGCCGGTCGCAACGGACAATATTCTCTTGCGGCCGAGCTTCGCAGCCGTCGTTAACTCGTTAGAATCCGCGGAAACGGAACACGATTCGCATGGGGCAGCCGGCTTCCTTCTCCGCGGGCGGCATTTCGACGCAGGCCGCCAATCGAGCCATCGCACTGAGCGCGAATGCAACAACCGTGGGCGTTGTGGTCATCGGCCGCAACGAGGGCGAGCGACTGCGGCGATGCCTGGTTTCGGTGCAGGGTCAAGCCGGTTTGGTTTTCTACGTCGACTCGGGCTCGACCGATGGAAGTCCCGCCGCGGCAGGCGCGCTCGGGGCCGAAGTTGTCCAGCTCGATCCGTCAATTCCATTTTCCGCGGCTCGCGGGCGCAATGCCGGACTCGAGCGACTCATCGAGCTCTCATCGAACGTCGAGTTCGTGCTGTTTGTGGACGGCGATTGCGAAGTTGCGAAGCGGTTTGTGGAGGTCGGTCGCCAAGCGCTCGTCGACGACGCGCGCGTTGCCGCGGTGGCGGGACGGCTGCGAGAGCGGTTCCCCGAACGGTCGGTCTACAATCGCCTCTGCGATATGGAGTGGGACGTCGCGCCCGGCGAAGCCACGAGCTGCGGAGGAATCGCCCTGTTTCGAGTGAGCGCGTTGCGGGAAGCCGGCGGCTTCAATCCTCGAATCATTGCCGGCGAGGAGCCGGAACTCTGCGTGCGCCTGCGTCAGTTCGGCTGGAGAATCAAGCGGCTCCCCGACGAGATGGCGACGCACGACGCGGACATGACCCGCTTTTCGCAATGGTGGAAGCGCGCGGTTCGTGCCGGTCACGCGTACGCAGAAGGCTCCGCGATTCATGGACGATTGCCCGAGCGGCATTTCGTGCGGGAGTCCCTCAGCAGTTTGATCTACGGTGTCGCGATTCCCTTGGCAATCTTGGTGGCGGCGGTTGCGATCAGCCCGTGGGCGCTCGTGGCGGTGCTCATCTATCCGCTGCAGTTAGTGCGAATCGCCGCCGGCCGCAGGCGTGGCCATCGCGACCCCTGGAGCTTCGCGTTTTTGTATGCAGGGGCTTGTCTCGTTGCGAAACCGGCGGAATGTTGGGGGCAGACGCGATACTGGTTTCGACGAGTTCTGAAGCGGCCGCCCCACATCATTCAGCACAAACCCGTCAGTCGCGAATGATCGGCAATTCCCACTGGGGCGCAGGAGCGCTCTGGATCGAAGGGGTCGGCAGCGTCGAGGGAACGGCCTCGGACGTGCCTTTCGGCGACACCGCAATCGGCGAATTCGCCACATAAGGAGACGCTTTGTGCGCCGACGCGGGGGCCGGCGCCGGCGGAACGGCGGCGGCCGAACCGTGGTCGGGGAGACGAGCGACGCTGCTGCTCGGACCAACCATCGCGCGTAAGCTGCCGACCCCGGAGAAAGCGGCAGAGCCGTGATAACGGGGCGATGGTGACGGGACATTGCCATTCGGGCGATCCATCGATTCGGAAGGAGGAGCCGCCGGCGGATGCGCGACGTCCGCGGGAGCGGTCTCGGTTGATCGATTGGCAGCCCACGGCTGAGCGGAAGACATCGTGCCGCTCTCAAAGGGCGCCGTTCCGACCGAAAACGATTCTGGGGGGAACGGCCCAGGTGAGTATTGCCCAGCCGGGTATCCGCCGGGAGCGAATTGCCCTTGCCCGAACTGGCCCATGCCTTGGGGTGAGCCGATCGACCCCGACGCGCCCAAACCGGAATAATAATAGACTTCCGGCACTCCTGCGGGCGGCTGAGCAGTCTGTTCGTCGAGCGCGCTCACCGTCGCGTTTCCGTCCTGTTGAGCGGCCAGCGCGCCGTGTGTGAAGCCATCGCACCAGGCCTGCGATTCGCGCTGATCTTCCTCGGTGATCCCGCCCGCCGACCAAAAATGGCTTGTCCCAGGGGGTTGGCAGGAATCGCCGCCGCAACTTGCGAATCGATAGCCAGCCTTAAAGCCCGCTTTGAAGCTCGACTCGCAGGCGATGCCTTCGTACATCCACTTGCGATTGCGCCACGCTTTATTGGTGGTCAAAGATTGATGGATCCAGGTGGCGCAGTAGTTGGCTTCACTGATGCAGCCAGCGCCGGCGCAGGCCACCGCCAACGCGAGTGCCAGGCCAGTCGAGGTTTTCATTGCGTCGACCCCGGCTTGGCTCCGCCGGTTTGGCGCTCCAAATTTAGCGGAGAGTCGTCCGTCAAGGGCGATTGAGCAGGGGCCGGTTTAGGGGCCACCGGTTTGGGTCGTGGCCTCGCTTTTACGACTGGGTGCTCAAGGGGCAGCGCGATCGGCCGAGCGGAAACTTCGGGAAGGCGGACGGGCTCTGACTGGTGTCGCGGCCGCGAGTCGGCACTCGCACCGTCGGCTTCGATCTCATGCAGCGAGATCCCTCGAGTCGGGATCATCGGCCAAAGCTCTTGCCCAGCGACGGGTCTTTCCGCAGCCGTGGTCCTCGACTCGAAGCCGCTGAGCGCGGCGGGTGGTTCCGGGAAGACCGGGAACATCATGGCCCGGGTGACCGCCGGATTCTGTGCATTTCTGTGATCGACGACCGCTGAACGCGACGTGGGCGCGTCAACTTTCGGAGGAGTCGCGTCGACCTTCGGCGGAGCCGCCCGGGTGATTTGAGCTGGGACGGGGAGGGCGACGGGAACCGGGACGGGAGCGGGAACGACGCGCGGGATGGCCGGCGGCGTGATTGGCGCTCGCAACTCGAACACGGGTATCGCCGCCGGTTTTGAAACCTGTGAGAGGCTTGATTCTGGTGACAACTGACGGCCACGGATCGACGCCAACGCAACAAGTGCCGCCCGTTGCATCCGCGGGACGTCGCTTGTCGCAGCCATCTCGAGTCGTGGGACGGCATCGACTGCTGCCGAGCCGAATTGGGCCAGCGATAACGCTGCCATGATCCGCACGCGCGGACTCGGATCGTCGAGGGCGTCGGTCAAACGGACGATGGCGGTGAGATTGCGCGAAGCCGAGGCGCTGCCGAGCGCTCCGGCAGCCGCATGGCGCAGGTCGGCGTCATTCGGATCGATCAGGAAGCGCGATAGCGCCTCGAGCGCCGGGCGATCGCTCGGTTGGAGCCTTAGGATTGCCTCGGCGATTCGCAGTCGCACGGTCTTGTTCGGTTCTTCAACCAGGAGCTGACGCAGTGCTGGCAGCGCGGTCCGGGCTTCGGGCCCAGCGCTACCGATTCGCAGAGCGCCAAACAGGCGATGTCGCGGCTCGGATTGTGACAGGAGCTCGAGAGCGTCGAGCACGGGTCGCGTGTGGATCTCGCGGAACTCCGGATCCTGGACGAGGGCAGCAAGGTTGAATGCGGGTTTTGGCTCCGCCGGCTTCTCTTCTACTTGCGGTGGCCCCGAAGGCGGGGTTCGGCGCGATTCGGAGGCTTCATTGGGTTCGGCAACGGAATCGGCACGAACGTGTTTCTGCGGCGCTAGAGGCTCGTCCGTCGGTTCGCGGCGTGCGCGATCGGTCTCAGTGCGTTGGAGGACCTCTTGATTCGGGCTTGATGGGGAAGTCGGCAGGTACGACTTCCAACCCGTCGTCGGCGGATCAATGGCACCGTCGGACGGCGGCTGTTCCTTGCTGGAGTCGGCGCCCAACAAGTCTTCCAGTCGCGAATGGCCCCCAGTGCGATTTCCCGGAATGATCCGAATGTCGTCGGTTTGTTTTGCCAGCTTTGCCGCCGCATCGAGGAGCGAATTCGAGTCTTCGCGATCGGCCTGAAGGGGGACCGGCCGCGGCACGGATTGCGGCGATAACTGAAGTGTCGGGGGAGCGGCAGAGGGCAATGTCACGACTCCAGCCGGCTCCTGCGGAACAGCCGCTGGTAAAGGGCGTTCGCTGGCAACTGGTGGCGGAACGAATGCGGCAGGCTCTTGATCAAGTCGCAACGTCTCCGGGACCTTTGCAGGTTCCGGCCCGAGGGACGGCAAGTCCGGCACAGCTTGCACCGGAATATTTGGCCGTTCCTTTGTGGCATCGGCAGCTGCGTGTCGTGCCAATTCCATGGGGTGCATCGGCGTGATAGGGGCTGCGTTGGCGATCATCGGCTGCGCAAGTTTCGGCGCCGCGCTGTTTGGCTGAGTGGTTCCAGCCTGGGTGATCGGCAGCGCGATTCTCGCAACAACTGCTGGCTGCACGGGCTTGGCGATTTCGGGCTTCAGTTCTAACGGTCCATCTGAAACGGAGACGACCGGTCGCGGGCTAGATTGGGTTGCAGCCGGTTCGCCGTTAACGAGTGTGGCTGGCAGCGGCGTAACTGCCGGTCGCCAACCGCTGGCATTTGGATCGACTTGTGGCTCCGGCGGTGTCATTTGCCTGTCGAGGACCATGACTGAAGTTTGCGCAGCTGTTGTCACAATTGGCGCGCCCGATTGCATGGTGCCCGTGTGCGTCTCCAGGTTGTTCCGGGCTGTTTCCTGAGTCGTGACCGCCACGGATTCCAATGAGAAATTCTCGCGGTCGATGTTGGGGTTTGCCGCCGCTCCCGTCGAGCCAGCTTCGGACGATTGTCGCGGAAGCTCGAATTGCGCTGTGGGTTGACTCTGGGGATTCGGAGACGCGAATGCCGGAGACACGGTTTGACTCCGACTTGCACTTCCGTTCGGCGTCCCCGCGGTCGGGGCCCAGGGTGATGTCGGGAGTGCTGCGCTCGACGCTGTCGGTCCGTAGCTCAACGCCGTCTGTCCGTAGGACGAATATCCGCGCGGCGGTACGTGATTGAACGTTGCCTGCGACGACTGGCTGCGAATCAAGCTTCGTCGTTGCAATTCGAGGTAGATCCGTTGGGCTTGGGCGGAACGCCCCTGCTGCTCAAAGAGCCGGGCCTCCGAAAAAAGCTGCTGATCGGATTGATTTGCGAGTTGGATCGCGTCGTGATTGTTGTTGGCCGCGTTCCCAGGGGTGTAGCCGCCACCGTAAATTGTTTGGGGCGGCTGGGAATATTGGGAAAACGCACGAGGTGTAAGTAGTCCGCTCAGGATCAGGGCTGCCAGCATCAGGCCCCGAGGGCGATGAGGGCTGCGATTCCGCTTCCGGAAATCCACTTTCCTGAGCAGAGAACGTGTAAGTGATTGCTGGAGCATCTCTTCCGCGTTTCCGAAGTCCGCGCGATCCGGGCGGAATGTGGACGAAGAATCGCCTTCTGTCTGTATCGGTTGTAGCGGTCGAGAAAATTCAGCTCTTTGGGATGGCTGCACCGACTTTTCCGCGATTGGCGTTCATCGACTTGCCACGCCAAACGATCATGCCGAGGCAGAGGATCTCTTGTGGGAGCGGGGACGAGACCGTCATCGTCGTCAGGCGTCGAATGAAACGCTGTCGCCGATTTGTTACAAACGGGCGGACCTGCGAAACCGCTCAATTTGCACGCTTTTTGATCGCGCACTCTTCAAGCTCGGCAGCATCCCGTTCCAATCGAACAAAGGCATGATGAACAGACTGACGCCTGCGGTACTTCTTGCTCTTCTCTTCCTGCCGCGCTGTCCTTTGGCGGCGGATGAGTCCGGGTTTCGTTCCGAGCTCGTCTTCCCGTATCGAACCGACCACAACCACGCTCCCGGCCTGGTCGAGTGTGGCAACGGCGATTTGATTGCTTCCTGGTACCGGGGCACCGGTGAGAAAAGTGCGGATGACGTCCGCGTCTGTGGCGCTCGGCTGCGAATTGGAAGTCACGAATGGAGCAAAGACTTCCTGATGGCCGACTTCCCCGGGTTTCCTGACTGCAACACCTGCATGATGATCGATTCGGAGCAACGGCTCTGGTTGTTCTGGCCGATCATCCTGGCAAACTCGTGGGAGTCGGCACTCACTAATTTTCTCGTTTCGCGGGAATACCTCTCCGACGGCCCGCCGAAGTGGGAACAGAGCGGGATCATTCCGCTCAAGCCCGACGACTTTAAGGACGAAGTGCTCCGCCATCTCGATGAGGCGGAAAAAGGGTTGCCACAACGGGTGGCAAAACTGCCGGAGGCGCAGCGCGCCGCTCGGGAAGCGCGCTGGAAACGGGGTATCGTGGAGATGCGCAAGCGCGCCGGCGACAAGCTGGCTCAGCGGCTCGGTTGGCAGCCACGCTGCAAACCCACCGTGTTGCCCCCTAGCGAGCGCCATCCCCGCGGGCGGATTTTGCTGCCTCTGTATAGCGATACCTTTTCGCTGGGACTCATGGCGATCAGCGATGATCGTGGTCGCACCTGGTTCGCCAGTCGCCCGATTTTCGCTTGGGGCGGGATTCAGCCGTCGGTG
>DASZIA010000669.1:0-3674 GCA_035949535.1 Planctomycetaceae bacterium
TGCGCTCCTGGCTACCGCCGGCCACTCAAACTCTCCCGTACAAAAGATTTACGTCACTTCGCCCAAGCTCCCGCGATGCGGGAAACCGGCGATCTTAGTTGTGTCCCAATTCTTTGTCAAGAAACTGACTGCCAGATTGTGGTTACGTCGCCCGACTTTTTGTTGGGGGAACGTCGATCCAGTTTCGTCGAGTTGCCCGCCCCGAGCAAGCGCTCCGTCTGCAATCGGAAAGCGAACGCTGATTCGTCATTTTTCGTGGCGTCCGCTATGCTGGGCCACTCCGCAATCTTCCCCTGTTTTGCCCGCCGAGCAGCCTGCCATGCCAGTCGTGTTAATTACGCCCGAAGAAATGATCAGCCACCCGGGGCCGGAGGCCCAGGTCCTCCGCGAGGCTGGGTTCGACGTTCGCTATCCGGCCAACACGACATTTACTCGCGGGTTGGGAACCGAAGACGAGACGATTCGCACCGTGCGCGGTGCCAGCGCCTTGCTGGCCGGCGGCGAATGGCTCACTGAAAAGGTCTTCGCCGCGGTTCCCGAGCTGCGCGTGGTGGCCCGGGCCGGCGTCGGATATGACCGGGTTGACGTTGCGGCTGCCACGCGGCACGCGGTTGCGGTCACGATCACTCCCACCGCGAATCATGCCGCCGTCGCCGAACATACGCTGGCTTTGCTGTTCGGCGTAACGCGGCAGATCGCGATTAGCGACCGGACCATGCGAGCCGGCCAATGGATCCGTCGGCCATTGTCACCCGTGCGCGGTCGGACAATTGGGCTCGTCGGCCTCGGACGCATTGGGCGGAGCACGGCCGTTCGCTGTGCCGCCTTGGGAATGAAGGTGATTGCCCACGAAGTGAAGCCCGATGCCGCGTTCGTCAAACAGCACGGAATCGAGCTGGTGAGCTTCGAGGCGCTGTTGAAGCAATCGGACTTCGTGAGTCTGCACTGTCCACTCACTGACGAGACGCGGGGCCTGATGAACGCGGCTGCCTTCGCCAAGATGAAACCGGGCAGCCTGTTTATCAACACGGCCCGCGGCGGCCTGGTCGTCGAGGCGGACCTGATCGCCGCCTTGCAGTCGGGTCATTTGGGGGGCGCGGGGCTGGACGTTTTCGAGAAGGAGCCGCCTGACCCCCAAAACCCGCTGTTTCAAATGGACCAGGTCGTCGTCACGCCCCACGTGGGGGGCGGCGACACGCAGTCGATTGCCGACATGGGAGCCGAGGCCGCACGCTGCATCGTCTCCTTATCTCGCGGTGAGTGGCCGGAGGGCGCGGTGGTCAACGACTCGCTCAAGAGCGGCTGGCGCTGGAGTCGCTAACTCGCGTTACGGATGCGCCGTCGCCGGGCTCGATGCGGCAAGGCGCTCATTTTGCGGCTGCACCAATATCGCGGGCTCTTCGGCCGTCACCGTGACTTTGACTGCCTTAAAGGCGGGCGTTTTCGAGAGCGGGTCGACATCGCGACCGACCAGCACGTTCGCCTCGGGGTAATACATCAGGGCGTTGCCCGCGCGGATGTCGAACGAGCGAGCGAGCACGTATCGCATCTCTCCACTCTGGCTGCGGACGCGCACGCGCTGATCGATCGACAGCCCGCGCTGGCGCAGATCTTCGGGATTCATCAGGATGACGTCGCGCCGCTCCTGACCGCGATAGAGATCCTCTTCGTCGTAGACGACGGTGTTGAACTGCCCTTCCGAGCGGATCGTCATCAACGTCAGGGGGCCGCCCGCACCGTTGCGCCGACCATTGCCGTTATTGTCTCCGTCAGCCCGCTCATCGTTGTCGTTGCGAGATTCAGCGAGCGAAACCGCGCGGAACCGCGCCTTCCCGGACGGTGTTCCAAAGCGACAGTTTTCGACCGCGCGGCCGGGAATATGAAACTCCTTACGAGTGGCGTCGATCTGGGCGAGGGGCGCATAGTCGGGGATCAGCTCGGCAATCAGTTGACGCACGGCCGCGTGGTTTGAGAGTCGGTCCCAGTCGAGGCCTTGTTTGTTTGCGAGCAATCCCCGGCCGATCTCTGACAAAATCGAGACCTCGCTCCGCGGCCCGGCGAAACGCTGCGGGCCGCCATCGCTCAAGCGGACGTAGCTGAACATCGATTCCTGTGTCGTGGGCTCCGGCTCTTCGTCGCGCGGCAAGACGGGCAGCAGCAGCGTTTCGCGACCCGTGCCCCAGGCGTGCCCCGTGTTGAGCGTGGTCGAAAGCTGCACGACCAGACCGATCTTTTGGATCGCCTCGGCGGCAAAGCGGGAGTCGGGGTTGCTGCCGAACAGATTTCCGCCCAGGCAGACGGCGACGTCCATTTCACCTCGGGACGCGGCCTCGACGCAGGCCATGGTGTCGTAGCCGGGCGATCGCGGCGCTTGCACGCCCAGTTTTTGCTCGAACCGTTCGAGCAGCGCTTGCTTGAGCGTGGGAGTGACGCCGACCGAGCCCATCCCCTGCACGTTGCTATGCCCGCGAATGGGCATCAGGCCACCCCCGCCATGCCGACCGACTGACCCGCACAGCAGCGCCAGGTCAGCGATCGCCTGCACGGTCTGCGTGCCATTCAGATGGTGCGTAATGCCCATCGCCCAGGCGATGATCGGCCGTTTGGCGCTCACGTAGAGGTCGGCAATCTGCTCGATCGTCGCGCGGCCGACTCCCGAACGTCGGACAATGTCGTCCCAATCCGTCGCCACGACGGCAGCGAGGAACTCCTCAAAGCCCTCGGTGTGCGAGTCGATGAATGACTGCGCCTGCAGGCCCCGTTCAAGGATTGATTTGGCAAACCCTAGAAACAGCGCGAGATCGCCACCGATGTGCGGCTGAACGTAAAGACTGGCGATCTCGGAGCCGAAGAGCAGGCTGCGAACGTCGCTCGGCACTCGAAAGTTCAGCAGGCCCAACTCGCGGACCGGATTAATCACAATCACTTTCCCGCCGCGGCGGCGGACGGTCATCAGTGACTTCATCAGCCGCGGGTGGTTGGATGCCGGATTCGCCCCCACCAGAAGAAACAGGTCCGCGTGTTCGACGTCCTCCAACTTCACGGTCGCGACGCTGCTGCCGATCGTAGTCGACAGGCCGACGCCGCTGGCTTGATGGCAATAGAACGAGCAGTTGTTGACATAGTTTGTGCCGAACAGTCGGGCCAAAAGCTGCAGCAGAAAGCCGGCCTCGTTCGAGGAGCGGCCGCTGGCGTAGAAGAAGCTGCGAGTGGGGCCCGCCGCGCGCAGGGCCGCGATGATTTTTCCAATTGCGTCGTCCCACGAAATCGGCCGGTAGTTCTTTGATCCAGGTGAAAGCACGACCGGTTCCACGAGCCGGCCGCAATGTTCCAGCTCCCGCGACGACAGCGCCCGGAGCCGAGGGACATCCATTTGTTCAAAGAACTCGCGGCGGATCGCGCCCTGCATGTCGGAGGCCATCGCCTGCACCGATTTCTTGCAGACTTCGGGAAAGTAGCCGGCCTCGTTGACCATGCCCCCGAGCTGGCCGCCCATCCCGACCGCACACGTCTTGCACGCATTCTTCGAGCGCAGGGCCTTCCACATCGGCCACCAGCCGACGCGGTTGGCCAGCTTGAGCGTGTAGCCGATGGCCCTCCAGCCGCCACCGCTTCTCGGGCGCCTCATGAAGTTGCTCTTGCACTCATCAGCAGGTCGACTCGCAACAGGGATC
>DASZIA010000670.1:0-4615 GCA_035949535.1 Planctomycetaceae bacterium
TTCCAAAGCCTTCGTCAGTCCGGCTCCGGCACGGAGAGCACCGACCATCAGGTCGATCGCATCGGCTAACTGGACCTCGATCTTCTGGACGCGGCGCTCCGCGAACATGGCTTCGAGTTGCCAGCCCAGCAGCCCGACGACCAGTCCGGCCGTCGCGCTGTAGAGAGGCCGCAGTCCCAGCACCAACCAAAGCCCGCCCGCTACGGCTGCACTGATAACCCAAGGCACAGCATAATAGCGTCGCGAGAAAGGCCGCGCGGGGCGCAGGTCGATTGCTTCAACGGCGGGGTCGGCTGCCGCCGCAAATGCCTGTTCCAAACGCCGTTTCGCGACGTTCTGCCGGCGGGCTTCGACCCAGAGATAAAAGACGATGCCCGCGGCCGAGAGCAAGATCAGCTGGCTGAGAATCTCAGTCATCGGTGCGCACGCGCGGCTTTTGGAAGATCTCCAGCGGAACCGGGATATCTCGCTCGCGAAGGTCATCGGCAAAGCGCGGGACGATGCCTGTGGCGACGAATTCTCCCGCCACGCTCTTGCCGCGGCGGCCACGGCGCTCGAAGCGAAACACGTCCTGCATTTGTGGCGTCGATCCTTCCATGCCCACGATTTCCGCAATGGTTTCAACGCGTCGCACGCCGTCCTCGTACCGCCGCACATGAACGACGAGATTGAGCGCGGAAACCACCTGCTCACGGATCGCCCGCGACGGTAGCTCGAGGCCCGCCATGAGCACCATCGTCTCCAAGCGGGCCAAAGCATCCCGCGGGCTGTTGGCGTGAATGGTGGTCAAGCTCCCGTCGTGTCCCGTGTTCATCGCCTGGAGCATGTCGAGGGCTTCGCCCCCGCGGACTTCGCCGACGATGATGCGATCCGGCCGCATGCGCAGCGCGTTAATCACCAGATCGCGGGCCGTAATGCGGCCGCGGCCCTCGACGTTGGGCGGCCGCGTCTCCATTCGCACGACGTGCTCCTGGTCGAGGATCAACTCGGCCGCGTCTTCGATCGTGACCACGCGTTCGTTGTTGGGCACCGCTTCGGCAACGGCGCCCAAAAAGGTCGACTTGCCCGCACCGGTGCCGCCTGAAATCAGCAGGTTCTTCCGTAACCGCACGGCAAGCTGGAGGCACGTCAACATTTCGGAAGAAAACATCCCGAGCTGCTGCAGATCCTGGCAGCGGAGCCGGCGGCGTCCGAAGCGGCGAATTGAAAGCGTCGCGCCGTCGAGAGTCACGGGAGGAAGCGTCGCATTGACGCGGCTCCCGTCGGCGAGTCGGGCGTCGACCATCGGAGATGTCTCGTCGATTCGCCGTCCGACGCGGGCCGCAATCCGCTGGATGATTCGCACGAGGTGGTCCGAATCGCGAAACCGCACGTTCGTCCGCTCGAGCTTGCCGAACCGCTCGATGTAAACCTGGTCAAAACGGTTGACGAGGATGTCGGTAACGGCCGGGTCGGCCATCAGCGATGCGAGCGGCCCGACTCCGAGTGTCTCCTCCAATAAGTCGTCGGCGAGGCCGCGCCGCTCGGCTTCGTTGAGCGGGATGTCCTCGGTCGCGAGGACGCGTTCGACGAAGGTCCGGACTTCCGCTTCGAGCTCCGCCTCACTCGCGCCCAGCAACCCGTGCTCGTTGATCTCGTCGAGCAGCCGCTCGTGGAGCTGGCCCTTGACCGAGAGATGCTCGGCATAGCCCGAGCGGACGGCGGGCGCCTCGGTGCGCACCGGTTCGCGAGCGGCGGTGGTGGACGGACGCTCGACTTTGATCCGCGATTTGGGGACGACGTAGTTCCCACGCGTCAGCGCCAGCCGCGAGCGCACGCGTGCGTCGCTCTCGGCCTGTGCGGAGGATCGCTCTTCGGTCGACATGCGGATTCACCGATCAAACTTGAGGCTCAGCCTCGGCCGTGGCACTCCGCGCAGCTTTGCCGTTAAGCTCCGGCGACGCGATCGACATCACGCTCTCGACAATTTCGTTCAGACGACTGGCGCAGCGCGAGAAGCCCCAGCCTCGTCCCGCGTAGGGCCGTCCGAGGTTTGCGGCCGCGATCATTCCGCGGCTATAGGGGACGACATGGTCAACGTCGCGACCGAGCCGCTGGGCCACGTCGGCCGGCTTCAGGCAGCCGCTATGACGAATGTAGCGGTTAATGACGATTCGTTGCCGATCTCGCGGGAAGCCGACCGCGTCCAGCAACCCCAGCAGCTTTCCGATACCCAGCAGCGTCGGCACGACGTTTTCGAGCACGATGTAGGCCTGATCGCACGAGTCGACCACCGCCATCGCCACGCCGTCGAACACAGGAAACGTGTCGACGATGACATAGTCGTACGCTCGGCGCGACAAAGTCAGCACGCGCGAGATTAAGTCGTCGTCGACCTCGGCCGCGACAACCGCGTCCGGAGGAGCGGCCAAGAGGTGCAGTCCGGACGAGTGCGGCGTCGCGAGTTGACGAATCAGCATCTCGTCGAGGCGGTCCCGCTCGCGGGCCGCGTCGATGAGCGAGAGCGCCGGCTCCACGTCGAGCATCGTCGCGCAGACGCCCATCTGCAGCGAGGTATCGATTAGCAAGACGCGCTCCGGATAACGAAGTGCCAGCCCCAGCGCGGTGTTGACCGCCAGCGTCGATTTGCCGACGCCCCCCTTGTTGCTGATGAAGGCCACCACCTTGCCCCAACGGGCCGGTCCACTCGAACCTTGACGGCGGAAGCGATCGACGAGCTGCCCCAAATCGACGGCCGAAATCGGTCTGCGCAAAAAATCCCGCACGCCGCAGCGCAAGGCCTCGATTAGCAGGGCGCTCTCCGAAACATCGTGACCGAAAAGCTCCGGACGGAAGCACGCTGCCACCAAGGTCTCGGGTGAGACAGCGGCGACGTCGGTCACGGCTGCCTTCAGCCGTGAGAGATCGGAACCCATTTCGAGAATCGCCAATTGGGGTCGGCGGCTGCGCGCGATCTCGACCGCTTGGCGCGAGTCGGTCGCCCGGTACAGCACTGGCCCCTCGCCGGCGAGCGAGGCCAAGGCCGCCTCGCACTCGGCCGCGATTTGGGGGTCGCTGCCGACAATCAGGATTTGAAAGGGACCGGACATCTTTTGTTCAAGGTTGGAAGTTCGGACCGAAATAGTGATTGGCCAGTGCCGGGGACAATAACGACGCGGGCAAGGCGACGTTGGCGGCGAAGAGCTGTTGGACGGTCGCCGGTCCGGACTGGAGCACCGACTGCGGCAGGCTCGTCACGAGCGAGGCAGACGCGTTCTCCGCCGCGATCCGATCGGCCGGGACATTCTGGGCCGCGTTCCACGGCGCAGCGAGTGACAATTGACTCTTCGTGTAGGTCCACTGCACGAAGCCAAAACCGACGATCGTGCGCGGCGCCGTTCCGATCGTGCTGTAAATCGGCACGTACACATACAACGCGGGCGCGACGCTCAGCGAAGCATCGCTTCCAACGCCCGTAAAGACCTCGCCGATGGTTTTGAGCTGCGTGAAATTGGCCCCGACAATGCCGGCTTCCGTTGCGTTGGGATTCACAGTACCGCCAGCCGGCGGCACGAGGTTCGACGTGATGATTCCGGTCGCCGGATTGACGGTCGCCAGATCGGTTCCCTTGGTTCCGGCCCCGGCGTTGTTGAGGCTGGCCCAGTAGGTTGCGGTCAGTCCAAACGGGGCTACGCCGCGAATCCCGTTGGTCGGATCGACGGCACCGACCGATAAAACATGTCCGATCGACGTCGTCGGCGTCGTGCCGGCCTGCGGCCGCAAGGGAACCGTGCCGGCGGCCGCGATCGCCGTGGCACGCACGGTGATTCCGGACTCGACAGTCAGGCCGCCATTGTTCGAGGAGCGGGCGAGCATCGATCCCCTTCCGAACAAGAACGGCAACGGCGGCGCATTCGAGGCCGTGCCGGTTGCGCCGACGAAATCCTCATGCGAGCGTCGCAGTCGCGAAAGAAAACCGGTTTGCGACGTCGAGCCGACGGGAGAATTCGGAGTGAAATCGCGCCGCGAATAGTCGCCGCTTTCGTCGGCCGTCGCGGTCGGATCATCGTAAGACTGATTCCAGCCATAGGCTCCCGCCACCAAATCACCGTCCGCTGCGTTCGTCGGATTTGTCTGAAGAGTTGGCTTGTAGACCGATGGGCCATTCGGCGGAGGGGTGATTATGCCGCCCGCTTGCAACGACGGATCGCCGATCGTATCGGTGACAAAAGCCACGGGGCCGGCCCCGAAATGCTGCTGGTCGCCGTTCGCCGGATTGAGATCATCATCGAATGTGACTGCGACGACTTCGCTCGCCGCGAAGCGCCGTGCCCCGTCGATCCAGGCCTGCCACGCCGGGTTGGTCGGATCATAGGTGGAAGTCGGTTGCGGGCCGATTTCGTTAATGAGCGCCTGGGGAAGATTCGGGGGCGTCGTTCCCTTGGGCCGCCAGGCCGCCGGAAGGTCATCACGAAATCGCAAGCCTTCGAGCGCAGCGCTGTCGGCCGCGGCCTGCATCTGCATTTGCGTCAGCCGCGCCATCCCGAGGTCGATCACCAACCCGGCAATCGCCATCGCGGCAAAAGCAAAGAACGCAAAAAAGACGAGCACGTTGCCGCGCCGTGAGTGGACTGTC
>DASZIA010000671.1:0-1716 GCA_035949535.1 Planctomycetaceae bacterium
GGAACCGCAAAGACTTGGGAAGGTGGCCGCCGACGGAATATCGCGCGCGAAGCACTTCTCCTGTGGCGATTTCCGCTCCGGGTGCGGCCATTTCGAGAACTGCGTGCGTGCGTCGTGGCGCCAAGACAGCACGCCAAGGTCCAATCCCGCGACGAACCGTCAGCACTCGTCCCGCCTTGTCGAGCATGACCAGATCCAGGGGAAATCGTACCAAACACGTGTGAACTGAGGCGCAGGGGACGAGAAGCAGTCCGCACCCGGCCTCGGGGCATCGACGCAGCTGCCAGCCAACAAGGCGCGACCAGTAGGTGTCGGCCAGCTCGCAGTTTTCCACGACCGTTCGACCGGTCCGAGATTCGACGAGTTGCCACTCTGCCCGCATGGGTCACATCGAGCGCCGGGAACTATAGGTGTCGGCCAGCCGGAACAAGTCGTAGAACGCCGGCCCGAGCGTAAACAGAATGATCCCCGGCAAGAAACAGATGACGAGCGGAAACAGGAGCTTGACCGGCAACGCCATCGAGAATTCCATTGCCCGTTCGCGTCGGCGCTGCCGCAGATCTTCAGCCTGGCTGCGCAGCACTTCAGCGATGCCCGAGCCAATCTGCTCGGCCTGAACCAGGGCCGAGATCAGGATTGTGACCGACGTCACGTCGAGCCGTCGGCCCAGGCGTCGCAAACTTTCGACGCGGGATCGGCCGGCGAGGACTTCGGCTTGGAACGTCCGAAATTCTTGCACGAGTGCCCGGTCGGGAGGGTTCGATCCGAGAATTCGATCAAGCGCCGCATCAAAGCCCAATCCGGCCTCCGCGAGTGTTGCCAACAGCTCGAGCGTGACCGGCAAATCACGTTCGACCTGGGCGACTCGGCTGCGCCGGGCGCGGCGTACGAATGCCAGCGGCACAAAGGCCACAAACAGAGTTGCCAAGTAGGGCGCGATGAGGACGATCGGGTGGATCAAGTTGGCGATTCCACCCGGGACCTGCTCGATCGCCCGATCGGCCTCGGCGAGCAATCCCGAGACCCAGGAAAAGTATCCCAATGTCGTACCGATCCCGACGGCCACCAGCGTGGCGACAACGAATCCTGCAACCGCACCTGCGCGCCGGTAACCGGCACGCGCCAGCCACGTTGCGAGGAATCCGCTATTCGCGCGAGTGGTCGCCGGCGCGACGACGCCGCTGGCGTCCGACTGGAATAAACGCCGCTGCACCTGCTGCCGCGCCGAGAAGTGTTGTACGGCCAACACGATGAGCGCTAGTCCGCAAAACCAGATCAGAGTTATGCCGTAAATCAACACAATCGTGCCTTCGAATCAGACTGGTTCGTCAAATTTTGCTGCGAGTGATTGATGCCGACCAGACGATCCCCACGGCCTGGAGGACGACTGCCGCCGCCACGAACCAACTGCCATTACTCGTCGACAAAAACCCCTGCATGCGAGCCGGGTCATTGCTCCACATCAAGGCGGCAATGAAATACGTGATGCCCATCACCGCGATAATCGAGACGCGGGCCTGCGTGCTCATCGCCCGCATGCGCCGTGAGAGCTCGATCCGGTCGCGAATCGTCCGGCCGACCGTGGCCAGCGTCGGAGCCAAGCTGCCTCCGACCTCCCAGTGAACCGAGAGGGCCGAGGAAAACAGCAAAAAGGTCTCTAGCGGCACGCGCTCGGTCAAACTGCGGAAGGCGACCTGCGGATCGTCCCCGAAATGG
>DASZIA010000672.1:0-26807 GCA_035949535.1 Planctomycetaceae bacterium
GGGATTCCACTCAAATATGGTTTCGATGGCTTCGAAAAGGGACTATTACGAGGTCTTGGGCGTCGCCAAGGACGCCAGTCCCGAACAAATCAAGAAGGCGTACAAGAAGGCCGCCATCGCCAATCACCCCGATCGCAATCCAGGCGATGACGCGGCGGTCGCTCGCTTCAAAGAGGCGGCCGAAGCCTTCGACATCCTGAGTGACGCCAACAAGCGCAGCCGCTACGATCACTTCGGCCACGCGGGCGTGTCGGGCAACGGCGGGCCCCAGTTCTCTGACATCTCGGACATTTTCAACGCTTTCGGCGATCTGTTCGGCGACAATTTCGGGATGTTCGGCGAAGGGCGCCGAGCGGGTCGGGCCGCTCGCGGCAGTCACCTCCGCGGCTCGATCAGCATCAGTCTGTTGGAAGCGGCTCAGGGATGCACGCGGACAATTGACATTCGCCGTCACGAAACCTGCGCCACCTGCCACGGCACGGGCGCCAAGCCGGGAACGAAGCCTCAGACCTGCGACTATTGCGGCGGACACGGCCGGGTCGTGCATACGCAGGGATTTTTCCGGGTGCAGACTACGTGTCCGGGCTGTCACGGCTCGGGACGCGTCGTCCGGGACAAATGTCCCGACTGTTCCGGATCGGGAGCCCAATTGCGTCCGGCGAAGCTCGATGTCAAGGTTCCTTGCGGTGTCGACAACGGCATGCAGCTTTGCCTGCGTGGGGAAGGCGAGGCCGGGCCAAACGGCGGACCGTCGGGCGACTTGTACGTCGATATTCAGGTTAAGCCGCATCCGTTTTTCGAGAGACACGAGCACAATTTGTCCTGCCGGGTGCCGATTTCCTTTACGCAGGCAACCCTCGGGACCGAAATTGAGATTCCGCTCCTCGACGGACGACAACGGCTGACGATTCCTGAGGGCACTCAGCCGGGAGAACTCCTCAAACTGAGCGGACTGGGAATGCCCGACCCGCACGGAGGACGCCGCGGCGATTTATACGTCGAGGTGCAGGTCGAGGTTCCCAAGCATTTGAGCGAAGGTCAGGAACGAGTTCTGCGGGAATTGGCCGAGCTGGAAAAAGTCGAGGTCACTCCGCATCGCAAATCTTTTTTCGACAAGCTTAAGGACTATTTTGTCCCCGCAGACGAGGACGATGCGGTGGGGCGACAAGGGCAGCGCGGGTAGAACTATGGCGGAAAAACCACAACCACAGCGCGACGCAGATCGGCCCGAAGAGAACGGCGCAGGCGCAACGCAACCGGGCGCCGCAAAGCCGCAGACCGATGCTGATTCAGCCGAGCCGGCAGCGTCGATCTCGCTTTTGGACCAACTTGAGGCGGCCCGTGCGGAGCGCGACGCGAACTACGACCTATACTTGCGCGCCCAAGCCGAGCTGCAAAACTACCGCAAGCGGGCACAAAAAGAGGCTGAGGAGCAGCGCCAGTACCAGGCGCTCCCGGTCGCACGCGACCTCTTGCCTGCGCTGGATAACCTCCATCGGGCACTCGCGGCGGCGGAGGCCTCCGGCAGCGTCAAAGATCTTGTTAACGGCGTGCGTTTGGTGGCCAAGCAGATCGAGGCGGCCTTGGGGCGGCACGATGTGGTCTCGTTTGATTCCGCCGGCAAACCGTTCGACCCGAACTTGCATCAGGCAATCCAACAGGTCCAGACCGACGAGCATCCACCGATGACGGTCGTGCAGGAGGTCGAACGCGGTTTCACCTTGAAAGACCGGGTCGTTCGGCCCGCCACCGTGATCGTCTCGACGCCCTCAACGGGCGATGGCAACAAATCGCCGGACGGGCCCGAATCGTCCGAAGCGGAGCAACCGCATGCCGACGTATGATTATGAGTGCAAGGCCTGCCACCATCGTTGGGAGCTATTCCAGTCGATCAAGGCGGAGCCGGAAAAAAAGTGCCCGAAGTGCGGCAAGCGGCAGGCCCAGCGGATGATCGGCGCCGGCGCGGGAATCATCTTCAAGGGCTCGGGTTTCTACCAGACCGACTATCGCAGTTCAGGCTACAAGAAAGCGGCCGAAGCCGATAAAAAAGCGTCAGAGGGAACTTCGGCGAAGTCCAACGGCGAGAAGACGGATGGCGGCTCCGCGAAATCGGAATCGAAATCCGCCGAGTCCAAATCCTCCACCGAGTCAAAATCCTCCTCTGAAAAGTCGGGCGGCGCGAAATCGCGCGGCGGGAAATCGGGGGGATCCAAGGAGAATTCGTGATTGCACCGCCCACCTGCCCGATTTGCTCCAAGCCGATTCCGACAGAGATCGACGCAAAATCGGCGACCTTTCCTTTCTGCAGCGAACGTTGCCGGCAGGTTGATCTGCTCCGCTGGTCCAAGGGCGAGTATCGCATCGTCGAGCCCTTAAGTCCGCAAGCGCTTGAGCAAGAGGCAGCGAATCCGGAAGAATAGCCCGCAGTCGGGAGCCATCGAGACGAACATTTCTTCTTTGCGTTCGTCCGGACTGAAGTTTCTCCGCTTGGGTCTTGCGGTAGCCGCTGCTCTTTTGATCCTGTTTGGGATTCGCGCCTGGCTACGCCTCGGGTCGCGACCCCTCTCCGTAAACTCGTTTCGCTGGGGCGCCGACCGAGAAGGGGGCGGCCCGTACATTTATCCCGACCCAAACGAGCCGTCGCGCGCGATCGGCTTCGAGGTCGACCTGGCCGATGCGCTGGGGAGACAAATGGGCCGCGAGGCGCGTTTGGTGCTGTGCGGTTGGGACCAGATTCTCCAGGATCTCAAGCGCGGCGACATCGACCTGGGACTCAACGGATACGAATACACGCCCCAGCGGGCCCGCAAGTACGCAGCCAGCATCCCGTATTACATCTACGAGCTGGGCCTCTGCGTGCGCGAAGGATCGCCGATCGATTCGTGGTCCGCGTTGCGGCAGCCGCCCGCGGACCGCAGGCGTCCACGCGTCGGCGTGCTCGACGGCTCCGCGGCCAATCGCTACGTGACTGCCGAATTTGGTGCGACGTGCGAGGTGGTCCGCTTTGAAGGCGTGATGGAGGCCTTTTTTCTCGTCGATTCTGGCCAGCTCGACGCAACGGTGCAGGATCTGCCGCCGCTCATCTTTTATCTCGACCGACTTAGGCGCTACCCAAAGTTGAGGGTTGTCGACCGTCCCGTTCAACCCGGTTACTACGTGCTCTACGCCCGACGGGCCGACGACTCGCTGATCGACGAAGCGAACGCGGCGCTGCGAAAGCTGTACGACGACGGCACGCTGCGCCGCATCTACGAAAAATACGGCTTGTGGAACGCGGCTCAGGAGGGATTGCCCGAGATCTGGAGCCACTGGCCTCCGGAAGACACGGCCCCCGAGGCGGGCGTGCTCGCGCAAATCCGCGCGGAATTGCCACTTTTCTTCCGCGCAGCCGGTGTGACCGTCGTGTTAGCGTTCCTCTCAATGCCGCTGGCGGTCGCGATTGGACTGGCCATCGCTCTGATTCGAGCCTGGCCGTCGGCGGTCTTGGGCGGCACAGGCGCGCCTCCCCGCGTCGCCGGTCAGCTGCTGCGGGCTGCCGCCACGCTTTACGTCGAAATCATCCGCGGTACGCCGCTCGCCTTCCAGCTCTTCGTCGTCTATTTCGTGCTGCCCGAGTTCGATGTCACGATCAGCGCGTTTTGGTCAGGAGTGCTGGCCTTGGCGGTGAACTACTCGGCCTACGAAGCCGAAATCATGCGCCTGGGTATCCAGTCGATTCCTGTGGGCCAGATGGAAGCCGCCCTTTCGCTGGGCATGAGGCGGGCGCTCGCCGTCCGGCGGATTATTCTGCCGCAGGCCGTCCGCATGGTGATTCCAGCCACGGCCAACGACTTCATCGCGCTCTACAAGGATACGGCAGTCTGTTCCGTGATCGCCGTCGAAGAACTGTCCAAGCAATATAAGGTCGCTGCGCAGAGCACGGGTCTGTTTTTGCAAATGGCAGTCGTCGCCAGCGTTCTTTATTTGGCGATGAGCTGGCCCCTGTCACTCCTGGCTGCCTGGTTGGAGCGGCGGCTCAACGGCAATAAGATTCAATGAACCTCCTGCGGGGAAATCACCTGCCTTGCTGACCGTCACCAACCTCGTCAAGCGCCGCGGAGGACGAGACGTTCTTAAAGGCGTCAGCCTGCGCGTCGAGCGGGGGACTGTCGGCGTATTGATCGGCCCCTCCGGTTGCGGCAAGAGCACCCTCGTCCGCTGCGCCAACGGCTTGGAGATGTTTGAGGAAGGAGAGGTCGCGGTCGGCGACGCACGCTTGACGGCGGGCAACGGCAATGGGCGCGAACAGCAACTGCGCACGCTCCGTCGTTCGGTCGGGACGGTGTTCCAGCAGTTCAATCTGTTCGCGCACCGCACGATGCTGGAAAACGTGATCGAAGCCCCGATCTATGTGCTGCATAAACCGCGCGAGGAAGCGATCCGGCTGGCGCAAGCCCTGCTCGCGCGCGTCGGTCTGACCGATCGGCTCGACGCGTTCCCCCACCAGCTCTCTGGCGGGCAGCAGCAACGCGTGGCGATCGCCCGCGCCTTGGCGATGCAGCCCGAAGTGATCCTCTTTGACGAGCCGACCAGCTCGCTCGATCCGAAGATGACGGCCGAAGTGCTCGGCGTGATGGCCGATCTCGCCAAGTCGGGACAGACGATGCTGGTCGTGACGCACGCCATGTCGTTCGCCCGCCGCGTCGCGACCAACGTGCATGTACTTGTTGACGGAGTGATTGTCGAGTCCGGCCCACCTGAGCAAGTCTTCGATTCACCCACCCATGCAGCCACGCGCGAACTCTTGACCGCGTCGACGTTTGGCTGAGTGCCCTGTCCGCTCAGCGTCCCAGCAGGTGCCGTAGCGCGGGCTCGAGGTCCGGATGGCGAAACCTGTATCCGGTTTCTTCGAGCCGGTGCGGCACGACTCTCGTGCTAGCCAAGAGCAGCTCGTCCGCCATTTCGCCGAAAGCCAGCCGCGCAGCGAAGGCAGGCATCGGCAGGACTGTTGGTCGCCGCAGGACCCGGCCCAGCGTCTTTGTGAAGTCGCGGTTCGTGACCGGATTGGGCGAGACCACGTTCACCGGTCCGTTCAGGCCCTCACACGTGATCGCGTGGTGGATTGCTCCCACGACATCGTCGATCGCGATCCAGCTTAAATGCTGTCGGCCGCTTCCAATGACGCCACCCGCGCAGAACTTGAACGGCGTGAGCATCTTTGCGAGCGCTCCGCCCGCTGGGGACAGCACGACGCCGAACCGCACGTTGACGACCCGAATTCCCCGCGGTCTCACCGACTCGGTGAGCGCCTCCCAATCCTTGCACAATTCGGCCAGGAATCCTTCGCCGGCGGCAAACCGTTCGTCGAGCACCTCGTCGCCGCGGTCTCCGTAGAAGCCGATGGCCGAGGCGCAGACCAGCGTTTTCGGCGGCTTCTGCAGGCGGTTGATTGTCTCGCACAAGAGACGCGTCCCTTCCAAGCGGCTGTCGCGGATGAGCTTTTTCGTGCGTGCGTTCCAGCGTCCAGACGAAATGTTTTCGCCTGCCAGGTGCACGAGGGCGTCGTGGTCCTCGAGCCCTTCCCGGTCGATTGTCCCCAGCACAGGGTCCCAGCGGACCGCCGGCCCCCCTGACCGGTCCCGACGCACGAGCCGGGTCACGGTGTTCCCGCCCGTCGGGAGAAACGGAACGAGTGAACTGCCGATGAGGCCGCTTGAACCTGAGACTACGATTCTCATGCCGCTCGTCCCCACCCCCGATGCCGCCCGTGCTCTGCGATGAGCGCTCAGATCGTCGGCCAGCGTCCGGTGCCGATATTGAAACGTCGACCGCAGCTTGCGCTTTACGAAACCCCCACCGAGCCAGCGCCCGATCGACCCGTAGGGAAGCACGTACTCGATCCGGTCCTCCAGCCAGGACTCGTCTGTTCCCTCGGGCTCGATTGTATGGGTATGTTCCCAGCGAGCAAACGGGCCGCGAACCTGCACATCCCGAAATCGGCGGCCGAGCTCAAAGTCGCGATGCTCGGCGGTCCAGCGCCGCCACAGCGTGCCGATCGAAACGTCGATTTCCGCCCGCGAGCCCTCACGGATGGGATGGCCGTCGGCGATCAACCGCATGCGATCCCATGGTGGAGCGAACCGTGAAAACGCTCCCTGCCGCGTGTGCCAGGCAAATACCTCGCTCGCAGATGCCGGCATTCGCGAGCGGTAAACGAACGTGTCGCTCTTCATCAACGGCCTTCAACGGCAAGCGACTCGCGCAACCGCTCGATCGCGTCGGCCGTCGTCACGCGGGCCCACTCCTTGCTGAGCCCATGCGATGCCGCCAGCTCACGAAACGTCTGCGGCTCGGTGTTGGAATTGAGGCCGAAACGAGCCGCAAGCAGCCGTCGCTCACGACCGGGCAGCGCGGTGAATTGTTGGTCCAGTCGGCTGAGATCTTCCTGATGAATCAGTCGCTCGATGCTCTGGCAGCCGCCTGCGTTTGTGGGCATTCGATCCAGAAACGCGAGCGAAAGCGAACGCAGACCTCGCCGCCGCTCGCGCTTGCTCAGCCGCACAAAATGGTGAGTCAGAGCTCGCGTCGCATAGGTGCTGAAGCGGGTCCCTCGCCCCGCGTCAAAACGCTCGACGCAGCGAAGCAAGAGCAGCGAGGCCTCGCTAACCAGGTCTTCGAGCGATTGCTGAGGACTGGCGAACCGTTTCGCGATCGAAACGACCAGGCGCAGGTTGGAAAGCGCGATCTGGTTGCGGATCGCAGTCAGTCGCGCGGCCGGTCCCCTGTTTGCGCGGGCAGAACTCAGGCCGCGACGCGAACTTCGAGTGACCTGCTCACGCGCCTGCTTCATTTGTCGAAACAACCGCCGCTCTTCGTCGGCTCCGAGCAGCTCGCGCTGGCAGAGTCGTGCCAGAGCGGGACTGCGGTATCGTATGGACGGCCGCATGACAATCTTCCCCTCCCGTCGAGGAAACCGTAATTCTTGTCCGCCGTTAACTACAAAATGGGAAATTGCCGACGGGAATCGCCCTTCTTTCACCTGCCCGAACCCCCCAGCCCAGGGGGGGCTTGCAACAGCCAAGCCGACCCGTGATGCTGCAATTGACCGTCGTGCTGCGCGACGAGGTCGCAGGTTCGAGATCCGAGGTAGGTACAGGCTGATGCTCAATCGGCGAGAATTCCTGGAAATCGGCTCCGCCGGGGCGGTTTCGCTCAGCGTTGCCGCAGGGACCGTTTTCAGTCCGAACGCATCGCCCCGCTTTAGCCGCAATTACGCGCCTCACCTCGCCATGTTTCGCCACCACGCCGGCCCGGATCCGCTCGACCAGATCCGCTTCCTGGCCGACGAAGGATTCCGCTCGATCGAAGACACCGGTCTGCGGGCGAAGTCTCCTGCATTGCAGAGGCAGTTGGGCGGGGAGCTGGCCCGTCGTGGGATGTCGGTGGCCTGTTTCACGGGCGTCGCCGATTTCGGTCGCCCGACCTTTGCGTCCGGCCGTCGTGATCTGCGATGCGAAGTTTTGAGCGAGTTGCGCTGCGCGATCGAGGCCGCTGACCGAGTTGGTGGAAAGGTCTTGAGCGTGGTCGCGGGACAGCGCGACGCTGCCCTCCCTCCGCTGGACCAGCGACGCCACGCGATCGAGTTGATTCATCGATGTGCCGATCTCTGCGAGCCGCGCGGGATCGTGCTGCTCCTGGAGCCGATCGATCACGGACCGGGCCACTCGCGCCTGTTCTTGCGCTCGGTTCGGCAGGCCGCCGAACTGTGCCGGTCAGTCGGCCGCTCTTCGTGCCGCGTCCTGGTCGATGTCTACCAGCAAGCGGTGATCGGCGAAGACGTGCCACGACTTCTCGGCGACGTCGGCGACGTGCTGGGCCACGTGCAGCTCGGCGACTTTCCCGGTCGCAAGGAGCCGGGCACAGGCGAGTTGGACTTCGCCAGATTGCTGCCGAGGCTCGACGTGATCGGCTACCGCGGCGCTTTCGGAATGGAACACGGGATCGCGATCGCGGGAAAAGCCGGCGAGCGGGCTGTGATTGACGCGTACGCCGTGCTCGATCGAATGACCTAGTGCCGCGAGTGCCGGTCCACCTCCGCGCGAAACTCCGCGACTTCGCTTTCGCTCAGATCGAAAACATCGATTGAAGCGCCAATCCGCGCGACGGGCCGGAAGAAGCGGAAGTAGAGGAACTCGTTGATATTTACCGGGCGGATCTTTCCCTCCGGCGTGCGGACCCAATGCGGCCGCCCCTGCTCGAAATTGACGCTGACGGCGAACCGGCCGGCTCGGGGAAGGCCGCCCGGAGGAATGTGATAGCGGATGCCGAGCGCCGCGGGGGGCACGGTGCCGAAATAGGCCAGCCCGATTTCAGTCTGCGGCGGCAGGCCGGCTTCGGCGCGTTTCTGCGATTGCGCATCGAGGTACATCTTGAGCCCGCGCAAATCCTGCCCCCAGTCGAGATTCGAGTCCAAGAGGTGTTCGCGTCCCCCGATCGGTCCGCCAGCGAACTCATTGAAATACGCCAGATCCTCGGGGTGATAGCGCACCGACAGCACCATCGCGATTGTGAGGACGAGCCAGGTTGTCGTGCGAACCGGATAGGTTCGGAAGTTCAGCCATCGACCGACCTGCGACGCATAGAGGATCACGAACGGAATGACCGGCAACACGTACCGGATTCCCAGTTGCATGGGCGAGCTTTCCGCGACTCCGAGCATCACAATCGCGGGTAAGAGAATCATCGCCTGGAACGCGAGGGGCCGCGAAAGTCCGCCGGGCATCACCGTCCACAACAGCGCCACCAACGCCAAGAGCTGCAGCGCGTGAGGCAACTTGTAGAGGAGCGCCCACGCGTAATAGCCCGGGAACCCTTCCTCGCTCCATTCACCGTTCAGGTAGACCGGATGCTTTTGTTCCATGATTCGCCGCTGGTGATCGAGGCCGGTCAGATAATCGCGAGGCAATGGGACGGGGCAGTTGCCGAGGAAACTCAAGTGCGCGGCCGTACGTTTGATCGCACTGCTTTGAAAGTCGTAGCTCTGCAACGTCGAGAACGAGCCCCGGAAGAGATAACCGGCATTCAACACGAGCACGCTGACAAAGAGAGTCAGAGCCCAAAGCCCGGCGATCCGCGCCCATTGCTGCCTCCCGTCAAACGCGCCTGTGCCCGCGAGTTCCCTTCGATCTCGGAGTGCAACGACGGCCAGGAGAAAAACCGCGATTGAGATCGGGTAGAGCACGAGCGACGTGAACTTGGCGAGCTGGGCCAAGCCGAGCAGCACGCCGAAGAGCAGCGCTGCCCTCCAGCCAGGCCGCCGCGCAAACCGCCAGGCCGCAAACAGAGTGAAGACGAAAAAGGCAGCCGCCCCCATGTCGGTCGTGACGAGCGAGCCGTGGGCAATCAGGTTGGGTTCAAAAGCCCAAAAAATGGCCGCCAAAATACCAGCACCGTTGCCGAACAGCTCCCGGGCCCAGAGCGCCAGCGCCAAACCCCCAGCGACTGACAGCAGCACCATCATCGAGCGGCCGAGCGTGAACCAGCGCTGGTAGTGCTCGTGATTTTCATCAATAAATACGTCGCCCCAACCCTGCGGATCGTGCTGTGCGCCAGGATCGCCCGTGCGAGCCGACGTCAATGTGAGCGGCAAAGCCGCCAGCATCCGGCACAGCGGCGGATTGAGGTCGTCGAAGTCGAACCGGCCCGTTTTGACATTCAAGAGGCCGATCGGCAGGTGCCAGTACTCGTCGTGCGTGGTCGTCAGCTGCCCGGCGGCCGTGATGCCAAGAGCGGCATGAACCGCGAGCAGTCCGATGGCTGGCAGCCAAAATCGCACAAGCGATCGCCTTCGCCCGGACGAATTCCCACTCGTCGAACCCTGCGCAGTCACAATGTTTTTCCCGCTGGGTTGAGTCACGGCTGAGTGGGGCGTACGAGGTCGGAGAGCAAGTCTTTCTCGATCGCCTCCGCGGCAATCGCATGCGCACGCTCGTTCGGGTGCGCGTCGAACCGGCTCACCATCAGGTTCTCTCCAGCGTGCTGCCTTAAGACTGGATCGAGATCCAACACGGGAATCTTTTCGGACCTGCAAAAGTCGACGAGCCGGGCTCGCGCGTCGCGGAACGAGTCATCTCCAGAAAGATCGTGCAGGAAGGGGAAAATCACCATCCGAAATTCAGCGTGCCCCTCTTTGCACTCGCGGTGCAGTTGCGACAGCTTGGCACGCAATCCGTCCCAGGCCGGCGTGTGATAGGCCGCGGCCAGACGCGTGAAGTACGTGTTGTTCCGTGCTTGAAATTGCAGGAAGCGAAAATAGAGCCAGTTGAGCAAGTACGTGTCGCGGAACAGGAAGAATTTCGGCTGTGACGTGTAAATCCCCTCGAGCGGGTTCTGCCCCTCCAACTGCATGTAGCCTTCGATGTCGTTCAAGTTGTAGGCGTACACGAAGAGGCTGACATCGGCCTGCATCTTGAACATGACGGCAGCCGCGGTCGATTCGACCACCGAGGCCTCGACTCCCGGTTCGCCCAGGTTGGCGACCACGTATTTGCCGCGCGCTTTTTCGTCGAGCCAGTCGGCAATCCGATCGGTGAAGCGGTCTTCCATCCGCTTGATGCCGTGGCCGATCGTGAAGCTGTCGCCCAGAAAAATGATTCGCTTGCGTCCCGGCGGGGCATATTTCGTGAATGGCTGCCGGTCGCGGTTGCCTTCGTTGTTGCGCTCGTGATCGATGTGCAGTGCGAGCCAGCGCTTGGACACGTTGGTGATGTTGAACGTGTCGCTAAAATCGGCCAAGCAGGCAAAGGCCAGCTCGGCGGCGGTGACCACGGCCAAGAGCATGCACAGCGACAACCCCATGTTCGCCAGCGCGAGACTGCCGCCATTCTTCCGCTGCGTCCGGCGGTACAGTAACACCCCGAAGAACAGCCCGGCCAAGAGAACGAGCCAGACAGCGGTCCCGATCAGATATCCGTCCGATAAGTACAACACCAACACCGATCCGCACTCCGCTATTTTCTTGGGTGTTTTTGGGACTGCGTCGGCTGGAAGAAGTCGTCCAGCAGCTGGTCCTCGATGGCCTGCGCCGCGATGGCGTGCGCTCGCTCGTTCGGATGAGCGTCGAACCGGCTGACGACCAGGTCTTCACCCGCATGCGTCCGGAAGACCGGCTCGAGATCGAGCACGGGGATTTTCTCCGCCTTGCAGAACTCGACGATTCGCGCGTGGGCCTCGCGGAATGGGTAGCTCTCGCCGACCGCGCTCACGAACGGAAAGATCACCATCCGAAAATCGACTCCCTGGTCGACGCATTGGCGATGCACATTCGCCAGCAGGCCTTGCACCCTCTGCCAGGGTTCCGACTCGTAAGACCGCCGCAGGTTCTCGTAATAGGACTGCGCGCCCGAGTTCCGAAAGGCAACGAGGCGGAAATAGAGCCAATTCAGCAAGTAAGTGTCGCGAAACAGAAAAAATGTCGGCTCGGAGCTTTGGATCGCCCTGAGTGATTCGGCCGTGTGGGGATCGAACGTATCCACGTCGTTGAGATTATAGACGTAGACCCAGGCGGCCATTTCGTAGTGCCTTTGGAGCAATTCGGCCTTCGCCAATTTCGCGACCGACAGCGCGTCGTACGCGGGGAGTGCCATATTCGCGACGACGAATTGTCCTGGTTGCTCGCGCTCGAATCGCGCGGCGATCAGGTCGGTGAATCGGTCCTCCATTCGGCGGATTCCGTGGCCGGCGGTAAAACTGTCGCCCAAAAAAATGATTCGTTTCTTTCCGCCTGGTACGAACGTCGTCAGCTCGTTGCGGTCTCGAAAGCCGTTCTCGTTCTTTTCCCCATCGACGTGCACCGCCAGCCAGCGTTTTGAGACATTGGAGACGCTGAAGGTGTCACTAAAGTCGGCAAAGCAGGCGAAGGCCAACTCTCCCGCGGTCATGACCCCGAGCAACATCGCCAGCGACAGGCCGGCATTGACGAGCATCAGCCGTCGCGGAGCTTGGTGGGAGCGACCGCGGGCGCGCAATAGCAGCATGAGAAACAGCCCGAGCGCCGCGAGCCAGACGCCCATGCCGATCAGATATTCAGGCGACAGATAAAGGACGAGCACAACTCACTCCGCTGTCCGTTCTTTAAAAGCGGAGAAGGAGAAGTGAACCACCAAGGCACCAAGGACACCAAGAAGGAATTGGAAGTTGTTCGTCTTGCGTTTTCTTGGTGCTCTTGGTGCCTTGGTGGTTCAAGATTCTCCCTCTTAATCGTTGGCAAGCGATCCAACGGCGCACTATTTGGCCTCGGCCGGATGTTTTCGTTTGAGCACGATGAAATAGCCGTCGGTGGTGTCCGGGAGCAGTTGCCACTGGTCCGGATGGTCGCGGTACTCGGGGACCTGGTCGGGCCGTTTGATCTTGCTGTATTTGTGCTGGGTGTCGATGACGATGTAGTCGGTGTCCGGGGGAACACCCGGCTGGTAATTATTGACGGCCCGTGGATAGTCACTGTAATCATACGACCGCTCGAAGTGGGTGAATCGAGGATGAACGAAATCGGTCGAGGCCACTCGGGCGGTTTCTTGAACGGGGATCTCATTCAGCACGCGCGGAAAGAGTTCGGCACGCTTCCCTACGACGTAAAGATCGCGCCAATAGAATCCCGAATCCGGGTCCCAAAACCCGATCGATAACGGGCTCAGACCGTAGAACAGTCCCGTCATGAGGGCCGAAACGCCGGCAAATCGCGCCCACCAGCACGCTCGCGATACGGTCCCCAGGCCGGCGGCCGCCGACCAGAGCAAAATCGGCACAGCCCCGGCGTGGACGTGATGCAGAGGTGAATCGATCACTTCGTTTAAGCACAGCGTGAGAAAAAGCGGCAACGCCACCGCCAGGCGTCCTGGCGACAAGAGGGGCAAGAACCCCAGCGGCGCCAGGAGCATCAGCGCGTACTCGGCCGAATGCGCATTGACAAACGCCTCCCACAACCGGGCCGGATGCGTGACCATCGTTTGCGCGATTTCCGGCAGCGTTCTCCCGAACTTCGAGAAGTAGCTCGCGTAGTGGATTTCCTGCCCATGCCGGAAGTGGGCCATGACGACCCGCGTCGCCACGATCAAGTAGACGACCGAAAAAACGGCCAGTCCGAGTCCGAAAACAACGACGCGCCAGTTTGCTCTGAGTGAGGCGAGGCGTTTGGAAACGACTCCAGGCGGAGAATCCGTCGAATCACGGCTGCGGGACTCTTCCAGCGCATCCGGCCGGCGCGTCGAGAACGCGAATGCAATCCAAACTCCAAGCGGAGCAAGCACGACTGCGTAATCCTCTTGGGCACTGAGCGCGATGGCCGCCAACAGGCAGAAGGTCTTGAACCGTCGGCGTTCGAGCTGATCGAGCGCAAACAACAGAAACGGAATCCCCAGCCCGTTGGGGCGAAACGTCTTTAAATCGATGGCGATGTCGAGAAACTGCAGCGGGAAGTAGAGCAGGCACGCCGCAGCCAGCCAGACGGCGGCTCGCGGCTGGCCCGAGTGTCGCCGTGCGATCCAATACATGGGGATGCAGCTTGCGGCGAGGAGTGCCGAATCGCACAGCTCCAGCAGCATCTGCGAGGGCCACAAGAGATAAAGCGGGATCAGCAGTAAATGGATCACTTGGACGTGCTCGCCCAAGAAAAGCCCCTGATCGAGATAGCTGCGAAATCCCTTTCCGTGCAGCAGATTCCACAAGTGCTCCTCGTACATGGCTGAGTCGCCGTGCGGCAATTGCAAACTGCGGTAGAGCTGCCAGTTCATCGCCACGAAGGCGACGACGTACGCGGCGAAACAGAGCCAGACGGTGAAGGGGATGCGATATTCATCCGTGACGAGACACTCGCGCCGGATCGGTTCCGCTGCGGGCGCACCGGTTTCGGAACCAGACTTGCCGGTCAAATCCAGCTCAGATGTTGCCTTCGCCGCCACTAGAGTCAGGAATGTAGCCACCCAGCCCGCGACGCCTGTCGCAATCCAAAAACTCGCGCTCGCCTCGACGAACAGCTGCCACTCATTGAGGCCCAGCTTGATGACGAGCAACCGCACAATTTCCCAACCGCCGCCTGCCACCCACCACAGCCAGCCAGACGATCCCCACGTCGCGGCAGCTGCGGCGAACGGAACTTGCAAGCGGCGAGAGATCCACCAAGCCCCGGCAATCCAGGTGACGACACTAACCGCAGCGAGGATCAAGAAGATCGAAGCGAATGGCGGAACGTCTGGTTCCACCGCGCCTCCGACCGACGGCGGATTGCCCGACAACCAGGCGACGATCCGAGCCGTCAGTCCCCGCGACGCCAGCGCGTCCGCCGCGGCCGACGATCCCAGCATCGATTGCACGCTGGCCGCGCACAGAGTGGCGCCCAGGGCAATACAAACGAGAGCCCACGCGTGTCGTGGACCTACGGCGCCCTGCTCGTGTGACGAGGCGGCGAGCTTCCCAGTTTTTTTTGCCTTGTCCCGGGCCATGAACTTGAGTCTATCTGCCGGTTCGCGAACGGAATATGGTCACGCGGCGAGTCGAACCGGCGCACCGCGGATGGTTTGCGCAGGGACCAAAATCACTACTCGACGTCATCAAATCCGGTTGGGGCCGGAATGAGGCAGGCGAATTTGCTGCGCGGATTTGCATGTGTGATAGTCTTCAGGGCTCCGGAATTGGATGGTCGTTGTCGGCTCCCAAGGCGCCGCGATTCGACAGATTTTGTGGCCGGCAGCGGGGCGTCTCGGTTCGTCTCAACGAACTGACCCGGTTTTGTAGTTGGGGCGGAAGGCTTTGATTCAAAGCGACTTACGCCCGCAGCGACCGAGCCTTTGCAGAAATTCTTGAAAGTCCGGCTCGGCGATTGCTAGTCTGATGGGGCTGGATAGTGCAGGTTCTGGCTTTTGCGAGGTTTGAAGATATGTCCGGCCAAATCGATCTCAACGGAGTCGATTTCACTCGTAGGGATTTCGCGAAGCTGTCGCTCGCTGCACTGGCCGGGCTTGCCGCCGGAAGCCAGGCGAGTGGGGCTGACATTTCGCGAAGTACCGTCCGAGACCCGATGCTTTCCGACCCGCATATCTGCCGCGGTCTCAACACGTGTCGCGGTAAAGATGTCACGCGGCGGAACCAGTGCGCGGGGACCGGCAACTGCGCGACGGCTCGTTACCATACCTGCAAGGGACATAACGACTGCCGCGGTCAGGGCGGTTGCGGGGACGCGCCGGGACTAAACGAGTGCCGCGGATGGGGCGCCTGCGACGTGCCCCTCAAGCCGCGCGTCTGGGTACTGGCTCGCCAGCGATTCGAGAAGGTAATGAAAGAGCAGCGCCGTCGATTCGGCGTGCCGCCTCTGCTTGCCAAGAACGGTTATTGATCCGGTCGTGCTCTTGATTGGAGTCGGTGGCAGCGAACTGATCACCTTCTCGCTAGCGCCCAATCACTGGTTCTCAGTTGGGGCGCAAGCTAGCGCGCCCGGGAGTCCTGCGGCGATGCTCGCGCCATAGTCCGCCGCGGTCTTCGCTTTTTACAGTACAATCCGGCGCGAGTCACATGGTCCAACCCCGTGCTCGGAAGGCGCATTCTGTGTCTGAACGCGCAGTCTGCGGGTTCCCGTTTCCCCGCGCCCCGTGGCTCAAAAGTCACTGGCTGGCTCCTCTCATTGCGACCGCGCTTGCCATCGCGCCAGGGTTCTCTGCCGCCGATTCCTCTCGCGAAGTTTTGAACGCAGGAACGCTGACAGCCACTGGCCGAGTGCTGTTCCCCGACGGATCGCCCGCGGCAGACGTGATTGTGTCCGTCCCCGGTAACAACATCGAGCCGGGTTTGTCCGTGCGCTCCGACGCGAAGGGACAATTTCAGCTGCGTCATGTATTCGGCACGCGTTGCGGAATCCACGCGCACGCGCCCGACTGGCGCCTGCAGTCAACTTTTTCCGTCCCGACGGATCGGGCCCGCCTCGCACTGAAACAGCCGCTTGAATTGAAATTGCAACCGGCGCGCCAGCAGCGAGTCCTCGTGAAGTCAGGCGGTCACCCGGCGAAGGGAGTCCTCGTGGCGGCAATTCATCCCGCCTTCAAAACCGAGGGGCGGACGGGCCCCGACGGCGAGGCGACAGTCTGGCTGCCGCAAGGCAGAGACTGGGACGAAATTGCCGCTTGGGATCCAAAGCTCGGCGGAGCGGAAAAGTATTGCATGGGGCTTTCGCCCCCGCCGGGCGTTGTGGAACTGTCGCTGCTCGCCCCTAAGCCGCGCGTGATACGCGTGATTGACGAGCGAATGCGTCCGATGCGGGACTTGCCGTTCACGCTCCGATGCAATACGTGCTTGAGTGAATATTTTTCGGCGTATGAGTTCGAGGGCGCGCGCGTCCGAACCGATTCCCGAGCTGAGGTTACGGTGCCTTGGCTTCCGGCAGACATTTCCTCCATCGACCTCGGTCCCCCAGGGCCCCGCTGGAGAAAGATGGATCACATTTTCATGCCTTCCAAGGCGTCGCATGGGGTCATGACAGTCCAAGTCAGGGGATCACACGCGGTTAGCGGCCGATTGATCATGGCCGGGGGTGCCGCTGGCGAGGGAATTCTGGTGAAGGGAATGGGATTCGGCGACGGTCACAACCTCGATATTACAAGCACACGCGTCCGGCCGGACGGAACGTTTACGCTCCTTGCCGCCTCCGACTGCGGCTATGTGGTCGAGATTTGCGACGATCAATGGACCTGCAACGCTTGGACGGGCGTCCTCCTTCCGAAGCGAAACACCGATCCTGCTCGGATCACGCTGCAGGCCTACGCCGCCACTCCGTTGACCGTGCGGGTCACCAGAGGTCCCCAGAAGGAGCCGTGGACGAACCTCGTCGTGAATGTCGAGCAGAGAACGACGTTCCAGTGGACGAACTCGCGTGGCGAGCTTCAGCACTGTGCCGGAGGCATGACCAAGGAACCTAAAATCGAAGCAGACGGAACGGCACGAGTCGGCGTCAGGCCAGGCGAATGCGAGCTGAGCTTTCGCTCGGGCGCGTGGACTGAGATGCGATCTCTGAATGTTGACGCGGATAAGCCAGCTTCAGTCACGCTCCACCGCCCGTGGAAGGATCAAAAGGCTCAAGAGGTGGCCGGCCACCTGACCGAGAAGGGCCGCCCTTACCGACCAACGTCGGCAACCGCCCTCCGCGCCTGGTCAACGGGAGCGCACACCCTTGGGACCCCCGCGGTCACCAGGATTCTGCCGGACGGGCGGTTCACGATTGCGCCGGAGACCGAGCACGCGTGCGTTTATGCGATCGATTCCCCGAAAGGTCTCAATGCGTTTCGCTTAATCGACCCAAAAGACTACATGGCAAATTTAGAGTTGGCCCTCGTGCCGATGGGTTTCTACAGCGGTCAAGTGATCGATGAGGCCGGAAAACCGGCGGCCGCATGTCGCGTGCAACTGGTTGCTACGCTTCCTCCCGACCAACTCTGGTCGGACAAGATCGTTCTGTGCGAAACCCAGTGCGATGCCCAGGGGCGCTATCGGTTCGATCGCGCGCCGACCGGCGTCAGGGTTTGGGCCGTCGTTGTCGTGCCCGCGACGGAGTTCAGCCCGGCTCGTCTGCACAGAATCGCGGGTCACAGCCTGCTCTTAGAACCCGCGGGTCGCCGCGAGGGGGATCGTCTCCGGCTCGTGCTCGAAGAGCAGGAAGACCCGAACCCGCGCCCGCTCAGCCGCCGATATGAATCCGCCGCTGATCGCTTGGCTGAACTGACCCGCGATTCCGCGGCCTGCGATCTGAGAGTGCTCGTGGGCGCGACAGGCGATTTGACCGACGCCGTCGAGGAAACCTGGCTGGACTTGGTGGACGAGTCACGAGTCAACGAGTCACTGCGGTATCTCCCGATCTGGGTTCCCGCGGACGAACTTCGGGCCCAGTCCCGATTGTTTTCGCAGCTGAATCTGCGCCAACCGAAGGCGGGAGAGATTCTCTTGGTCGCGCTGGATGGCCATGGCAAACGGCTCGATTTTCTCTATGTGGCCGTTCGCAGCGATTCTTCGGTTTTTCGGTTGGGCTTGAATTTTTTGAGAAGGCATTCGGCGCCGACACGCAATGCCCAAAAGCTTGTCGAAGCGGCACGCCACCAGGCTCAAGCCAGCGGTCGCCGAGTGTGGATCATCGCGGGAGACTCACGGCGCGAGAATTATTTTCGACTGGCCCGCTGGCTGCAGAATCAGCATGACCTCCTGGACCGAGATTACGTTTTCGTCAAACTGCTCAAAGGCTGTGACGACAACGTCGACGAATTGGGCCAGGCACTGCATTTAGGGGATAAGAACGCGCCTTGGTTCGCGCTCACCGACGCGGCCGGCACTGTTCTGGCCGCCAGCAACGGCCCACTTGGCAGTCCTACTGACACGAAACGCCAGCTTGGCCGGGCGCTCCAGGCGACCGCCCGGAGACTCACCCCGACCGATATCGAGCGGCTGATCCGCTCGTTCGGCGCGTAGCCTCAGTCGTTTTGCTTACCGCTTTTGACCGTCTGAAACAGCCCCTGCTCGTGGCTGATCCAGGTGTCCTTGTCCGTAATAATGGCCTGGGGCGGAAGCGTCGGCGAGACGGTCTTCAAAGTCGCGAACCGTTTGACTGCGGTGCCGATCGCCATGAATTCGAGCAGTCCGCCCAGTTCATGCACGTGCGTCTTGATGCCGATCACGTCGTCGGCTCCGATCGCTGCCGCTTCGTCCCGAATCAGTCCGATCGCGTGCTCGCGCGCGTCATAAATCAGCGACGTCAGCTCGCTCACCTCGCCCCGCGAGAATGATTTTGCGACGCGTCGGCTCCTTGCCCATCGCCCGGGCACTTGCTGCCCATCGCGCAACCATGTTGGCCGTCTCAACCACATCAGCGACGTTGCATTGCGGCAACATGTTGGCCGCGTGCCTCATTGGGCCCGTCGAAAGAGTTGTCCAAATAAACAGGTTGGGCGCCAGTTCAGGACCGCTCAGTGGATCCGTGCCTTGGCTGCTCCGGGTCCCGTCGGCCGTTCCAACGATGACTGTGAGCTAAGTTTTTATGGCTCTCACCACTTCTGCGGCGCGCCGATTGCACTTGATTTTGGGACGGGCGCCGGGCCGGTCTTCTGTGGGTGACGACCGCGAGGTGCCAAATGCGTTCTCTGCTGTGGCTGGGTGGCGGCGTTGCCGCGTTGTGGCTGGCGGCAAGTGGATCGATTCCCGGTCCGAAGTCGAGCGGCACGCCCTCGACAGATTCGGGTCTGCCGGTCGTCTCCAGCGACGGGACGATCGCAGCAGTTGGCCATACTCAGTGTGTTCGTGGACGTCGAGCGAGCATCGCGCCTGTGCCGCTGCACCTGGTGGTTGACGTGCTGGTAGTGCCGGGCGAGCGCGTGAAAAAAGGTCAAATTCTCGTCAAGTTGGACGACGACGAAGCCCGCGCCGACGTGCGGCTGAAGCGAGCACTGCTCGACGGTGCCCAGTCCGCAGCCAACGAGGCCCGACGCTTTCTGGCGAAGGCACGCACGAAGCAGGAAATCTTGCCCGAGCAACCTCTGCATGAAGCCGAGCTGGCCGTGAATAGAGCCGAGGCGGAAGAGCGCGCCGCCAAGGCAGCACTCGACTCGTCGCAGGCCGAGCTGCGGCACTACAGGGTGCGGGCGGGTATCGAAGGCGTCGTGAGCTGGCTCGACGTCTATCCCGGTCTCGTCTCGCGCCCCGGCACGTCAGTATGGGGCGAAATCGTCGACCTTCGCGAGCTCGACGTGAAGTGCGAACTCACGCCGAGGCAAGCCGAGGACGATGTTGCCCTCGGCCAACCGGTCGAGCTGCGCTTGGCCGACGCAGAGCGACCGCTGCCGCCGGGTCGCCTGGTCTTCATTGGATCGGTCGCCGATCGCAAAACGGGCCGAGTTCCCGTGCTGGTTCGGCTGCACAATTCGGATCAGCGCCTGCGCTGCGGCGTGCCAGTCTCGGTGCGATTTCCTGTAGGGCCGGCCGCCTACGCCTACAGAAATTGACAGCCGGACGGCCCATCGTCACGAACCGACTCAACGGGCCTTCCGGGGCTTGCCCAGGTCTTCGGAGAACGCCCGCGCGGCAGCGCGATCAGCATCAGTGACGGGGGCGATCTTGACATCGGTCTGTGCCCCCGGCGCGAGGGTGAATGAGCCGACGGCACTTGCGACTCCGATCTCGTTCTTCGTCAACAGTGAGCGGCTCACGACGACGCTTCCAGCAGGCACCTTAACGTCGACCGGCTTGCCTTGCGATCGAATCGAGTAAATCCGGAATTGCAGCGGATCCGGTTCGTTTGGCATCGGCGTCGCGGTGAGATCAGTTGATTGATCGGGGGCCTCGTTGGCCGGCGCAAACCGGATCGTGGCCCATGGCTGCAGATGCAGCACGAGTTCGTCGCCGCTACGCAGGCCGCTCCGGATGGCGAAACCGGAGGGATGGAGGCAGACGATCCGGTAATTGTCCTCCTTCGGATAGGCGGTGAATTGTCCCGCGGCATCGGTTGAGACCCACTTGTGGTCGAAGCGATCACGCAGTTTGGTCCCTTCGAGGACGATCTGCGAAGTGTATTTCGGCGGTACTACGATTACCTGCGCGCCGATGGCTGGCGTTCCATCGGGCGTGAGCGCGAGTCCCGGCCGAGCCCGCGCCGGATCGGGCACAAGGTCGGCCTCGATGCGAATGATGTCGTATCGATCGCCGGCCGCCGGTGAGAGATAGCCCAGCGAGACGCCGGCGGGCTGAAACACATCCTTGTAGAGGGCCATGATGCGATCGTGCCACGTTTTCCAATCGGCCCCGTTCGTGAAATGAAAGTGCGCGTGAATGGGCCCATTTTTCTTGCGAAGGACCCGGAGTTGCGTGGTGACCTCCTGCCAGTTCACAATCGCGTTGTCCATCAGCAGAACGTGTTTGGCGATGATGATGTGCGGCTCGCGCGAGGCGGGCGGAGGCGTATCCGGGCGCTTGTTCGCATTTTGAGTTCTGGGAGCGCCGGCGGGCGGAGTTTGGGTCTTCGCGTCGGCCGAGGTCTCGTTCGCCACGAGTCGCGACGGAACGACCGTCCGGCCGATCCCCGCCAGCAAAACTGCAGCGAGGATCCAGGGCCGTTGCGACGACGTACTGGCGTGGATCGCGCGGCTCATTTTTTCGCCCCTCGCTCTTTCGATTCGAGCCGCTTAAGAAGCCGCTCGAGTTTGCGGACTTCGTCGCCCGTGAGTTTGCGGCTTTTGGTCAGGAACGCCACGAAGGGGGCGACGTGTCCATGCAGCACGTCGTCGACGAAGGTGCCGACGATCTGGCGCATCAGGTCGGCCCGCGAAATCGTGCAGGTATAGCGGAGCAGTCCGCCCAGCTTTTCCCGTTTCAGGTAGCCTTTCTGGGTGAGCCGCTCCATCACGGTCAGCACGGTCGTTCGAGCCCGTCCGGTGTTTTTCTCGAAATGGGCGGTGATGTCGCGCGCCAGAGTCGGGCCTTTGTCGGCGACGTGTTCCAGAATCAAACGTTCCAGGCTGCCCAGATTGTGACGCAGGCGTGGCATGCTCGGTGACTCCTTGTCTACGAAGGTAGTCGATTACCATACCGTCGACTACATGAGTAGTCAAGACATCCGCCCGTACAGCCGAATCGTTGGCCGTCTGCCGGCTTCCTCGGTGGCGGACTTACGTGAGCCGTCGACTTTCGTCAGAATGGGAAACATGACAACGATGCCTGCGCCCACTCGGCGCCTCATGGGACCGGTCGCGATGCTGATTGGTCTGACGTGCACGTCGGCCAGACTCTTCGCGTCCGACATGGAACTTTCGATCGAAGTCAAAGCGAGCGGCCAGCGCGTCCGCACCACCCAGTCCGAAATTCAACCGTCACAAAAAAAACCACACCCGCGGCCCACGTGCACGGTCAAGCCGCACCAGGACTTCGTCGTCACCTGGAGGGCGACCAACACGAGCAAGCGAGACACGTTTAAGGATGTCACGATCCATTGCGTGGTCGTCGCAGAAAATCAGCCGGGTCAGACGACGATGCCCGTTCTCCGCGATCCGGTGCAGGAGTCGGCCCTCTGGATGGATTTCAAGCCGGGGGGCACGGCGACGGGAAAGTTCTCGCTCGCAATCGCAGAGCCCGGTGCCTATCTGCTGCGAGTCGAAACTCGCGAAATGCTCAACACGCACGGCCATGAACACTTCGCCGCGCTCGATCTGATTTGTGAATAGACGGGCTGTTAACCAGCCGGAATTGAACTGGGAACCCACGATGAATTCTTGTCGCTTCGCCGCAATCCGCCTCGTCACATTCGCCCTCTTGGTAGTCGGGGCGACGTCGGCCGTGCGGGCCGAACATGCCCGGATCGATCTGCGCGTGATTGCGGGGCTAGGCAAAGAGGCCTCGGCCACATCGGATACCGATCCTCCAGCCGGCGGCCGGAACACGCCTCCCGTGTTCAAGGTCAAAGTCAATCAACCGCTGGTCCTGCAGTTCTTTTTCACGAACACCGATCCGCACCACGACGTCGAACAGGTCCAGGTTCGCTATTACGTGGCGCGGGTGGAAAAACTCGGCCGCAAACCGGCCGCCTCGCTGCGCGATTCGAACGGCCCCGAAAAAGAATCCCAGCCCTTCCTCGAGCCCGGCGTCGTGACACGAGGCCAGTTCCTCATGGATTTCAAGCCGGAATGCAAAGTCGGCACCCGCCTGAAATTTCAAATCCCCGCGCCGGGCATTTACTCGGTCCGCGTCGGCAGCGTCGGCACCCAAAGCGATCACGAACACTTTTCGGCGATAGATTTGGTGGTCGAGTGATCTAGTTAGACCCCTTTTTTCGACGCGAGAATTCATAGCCCCCCGTTTCCGAAATCGACTCGACCCTAAGGATGAGCGGATCCTGCTTTTCGACTGTGACGCCGGTGACCAGGCGGCCCGGCCGCAGAGAGACGTCAATCGAATCGAATTTGGCTGCCTTGGGAACTTGAAACTCGAAGGCGCCCTCAGCGTCTGCGGTGGCGACGTAGCGGCCCAGGCCGTTTTTTGCCTCCACCCAAGCCCCCGCCACAGGTCGCCCGTTGTGGTCGACCACGGTCCCTTCGAGCATCTTGCTTGGTATCCGGACGATTGCCGGGACATCGAGCGGCATCGGACCGATCGCTCCCCTGACGAATACCTTGTAGAGCGAAGGGCTGTGCATCGTGCTTTGCGTGGTCTTCCCCGGCCGAACACCGCAGTAGTGCTGTTGGTAGTTGGCGTGCCGCTCGTCGGGGAGTCTTATGGGCGGGAGCGAGACTTGCCGAACTGCAAACGGGACCCGAAATCGACCGTGCTCGTCAGCCGTCAACTTTGTACCGAGTTCGAAACCGCCGCCTAAAAAGATTTCTGCCCCGGCAACCGGCTCGCCCGTGGCGTCCGCTTGGACGAGTCCATCGGCAAGCGTTGGCGCCCGAAGGCGAATTTCAAGGCTCGTTGTTTCGTTTGCGCGGACGTTCGCGGGTTGTGCAATGGGAATCAGCGACGGATCGGCTTGGGCGTCGAGGAACTTGAACCTCAGGCTTCCCTCCGCGATGGCGGTGACAATGAAGCGTCCATGAGCGTCCGTCGTAACGGTGGCCGAGCCCTCTACTGAGTTCAGTGGACCGATTTTGCCCACGACGGTGTTGTCCGCCTCCCAGAACGTGCTGATTCGCAGCTTGCGCCCGCGAACTAATCGCGAGTCATCGGCGAATACCTGCCCCTTCACGCGGCCGACGGGCCGCAAGGTAATTAACCTTCTTTTGACGACGTATCGTTCTTTGCCGCCGATGGGAAAGACCGGGGGCGTGGTAATTGGATCGTGGATCGTTTGGATTCCGCACTCGCGAGCCGTGATCCGTATCTCGTCAGAGTGCGCTGACAAGTGGGCCACTCCCGAGGCATCCGTAGTTACCCGATCGCGATCTCGGAATGGGGCGGGCCACTCCGGGTCCGCGAGAAACTCACCGAGAAGGGCGCCCGGGAAATATTGACCGCACCAGAGCCGCTCGAGCGATGCCCCGCCGACCGGCCTGCCGCCGGCGTCGTTCACCAGGAACGAGAAGTCGGGGGCCGGATCGAGGTGAATCACGACCTCGCTCGACACATTCGACGTCGCGGGGCCTTCCGTGACCTGCAACTTTTCAGTTTCGCCAAGGGCGTTGGACTTCTTTCCGGGAGCTAAGGCCCACAATTCGTCATTCGGGCGCGTTGCAGGCGGCGTTCCGTCCGAGGAGATCTCCATCCGAAACCGGCCGGCCGGGTCGCAGGCGCATTCAGCAAGCACAGTCGGCCGCCGGACACCATGGTCGAACACGATCCACCAGACGTGCGCGTCCGCGATCGGCTTGCCTTCGTGATCGACAACTTTTCCGGCGATTCTTCGGACGGACTTGCCCGAGGCGTTGGTTTGAGGCGAGGATTTTTTCTTGCTCGGCGGCCAGTAGCCACCCCATGGGTAAGACACCTTCAGGACGAGCGGCTCTTGCTTCTCAATCTTGGCGGGAGCGGCGGAACGATGAATGGACAGGGCGAGCGGCGCCCGTTTGTCGAGTGTTAGAGTAGCCTCGAACGAATGTGGCAGTGAGACGGTGTACGACTCGATCACGATCCCTTTCGGTACCTGCAGCTCAAATTGACCTTGGCCGTTCGTGCGGGCGGGACCGTAACGACGCTGGTGGCTCTCCCCAACCACGTCGGCGTCTCGCAGCGGTTGTCCCTGCGCGACGAGAACTGTTCCCTTCACTGTCTTGGTGTCCTGCCCATCGGCGTGGGTGCGATCCGCGGGCCTCAAGGCGATTGCCGTGATCAAGGCCACGAGCGCGAGGACTGCTAACCATCCGGCTGTGCGTTGAGACGACGGATCGACCCCGGCGAGGCGGCGGATTCGATCAACGAGAGGCGTGCCGTTCGCGGCCAGGCCGAAGTCGGGCGATGCTTGCCGCAATTCGGCCAAGGAAGCGAGGGCTCGTGCGTAGCCCACCGTTCCACACGCTGCCGCCGCCACATCGTCGCAGCAGTGCTCGCGCTCTTTGCGAATTTGCCCGGACACCCACCAGACCGCCGGGTGATAGAAGAACAAAGTCTCCAGCACGTTTTGCAACAGATTGACGATGTAGTCGTGCCGGCAAATGTGCACGAGTTCGTGCATGAGCAGCGCTTCGATTTGGGCGGCGCTCAAGCCCGTCAGCATTCCGGCCGGCACTAGCACCGCCGGCTTGAGCGAGCCAATCACCATCGGCACGGTCGCTGCGGCCGAGGACAGAAGGCGGACCGGATACGAAATGCCGAGCTGCCCCTGCAGGCGGGTAAAACGAGCCGCCCAGCCTGGATCGGCGATCGCCCTCGCGGAAGCGCGGAGTCGGCGAATCGTTCGCCAGCCATGGAAGAGCCGCAGAGACAAAAGGCCAACTCCGGCCCCCCACAACGCGACGAGCCAAGGCAGAATCGGATGCAATCGATCGGTCCATCCTTCGAGCAACCTTGCACGCGAATCGTGCCGTTCGATTCTGATCGGCGCGAACTCGCCGGCCTTTTCGGTCCCGCGTGCGGCCGCTATGCCGTCGTTGTTCGGACAGGGGATCGCGACAGCGTCTCGGGGATAACCGGCGGTCCGATCGATGACGTCCGTCACTGCCATCGGCTTGAGGTCGCTGCTCGGTCGGGGAGAATCGATCGACGACGCGACTGGAGTTTCAGCCACAGCGTGGCGCTCGGTCGCGACGAGCTGCCTCACAAATGTCGAGCAAGCTCCCAGCGCCATGAGCAATAACGCGGCACAGCCGGCTACGTACCGAGCCTGAGGTGAAAACCTGCGCGCGAACGCGAGAAAGCTCACGAGCGCGAGCGCGATGGCCGCTGCTTGCCAGACGAAATGAACCAGTGACCAGCCGAGCGCTTCGATCAACGCGGATTGCGAAAGCAATGCGACGAGCGTGGGAGAACCGAGAGGAAGCGTCATTTCGTCCCCTTCCGGGATTGGCGGGCCTCGAGCTCGTCGAGCAGTCTGCGGATCTCAGCCAGCTCGTCTGCCGAGACGGTCTCTTCGGAAAGCGCTTGCACGACGAGCTTGGCGGGTGCTCCTCCGAAGGCCGCTCGCAACAAGTTGCGCACGAGCTGCCGCTGCGTTTGCTCCGCGCGACGAACGGCCGAGTAGACGTGCGATCGGCGCGTTTCGTCGCGGCCCACGAGCCCTTTCTCCGTCATCCGCTGCAAAATCTTCAGCGTGGTGGTGTAGCCGGTCCCCTTGGCTTGGCCCAGTGCGTCGTGAATCGCCCGGACTGTGCTTGGCCCGCGCTCCCATAGAACGCGAAGCAACTCGAGCTCGGCATCGGTCGGTTGAGGCAGGGATTTGCTATTCATGACGGTGTAATACGACAGGTGCCGTAGCCTGTCAACGGCAATTGTCGTAGTTCTCGGGCTGGCTTGAGTCACCTGGTCGAAACCCCTAGCCGGCGCGGCCGCTCGCATCAATCACGCCGTGCGAACCGGCCGATCCATCCTCGTGTCGCCTCTGCACCATTATCATTCGGAGAGAGGTGGCTATGGATCGCGGCAGCGGAGATTGGTTTGAGTCGGAAACGTTTTGGGCGCGGTTCTTTTCTTTTATGTTCACCGACGCGCATTTCGCGGCGGCGGTTGAGAACGTTCCCAAAATCGTCGCGCTGACGGGAGTGACGGGCGGCAGCGTGCTCGACTTGGCTTGCGGGCCCGGGCGGTTTGCCGTTGCCTTCGCTCAGGCCGGTTTCCGGGTCACGGGGGTCGATCGCACGCGATTCTTGCTCGACAAGGCGCGGGAACGCGCGACGCAA
>DASZIA010000673.1:0-7375 GCA_035949535.1 Planctomycetaceae bacterium
CTCGGCCATGTAGACGATGCCGAACCCGCCCTCGCCGAGCTGCTGCAGCAGCTTGTACGGCCCGATGACGCTGCCGACCTTCTCACGCGGCGGAACGCCGACGCCGCCGATCATGGTGGAGGCGAGCGGCTCAGAGGCGCCATCAACAGAATCCGGCCGATCATTCATGCAGACCTCGGATCAATCCTCTCAGCCTACGGCACCCGGCTTCGGCTTGGCAATGGGGAGGCAGCGTCAAAGACTTGGTGCTCGGCCGAGGCGAGTTGCGGCATTTGGCTGTCGGTCGACGCCTATACTTAGCCACTGAGCCTTTGAGTGCCTTTCTTGGTTGTTGACGCTTCAGGGGCGTAACCGTGTCTGAGTTCGAGATTCTCGACAACCCGATCTGGTTTTCCCTGAAAACGGGCCATCGATCGATCGCGCGAGTGAACGGGCGCGCGGGGCGCTATCCGAGCGATGTCTCGCCCTTCGCCGCTTTGGAGGCTCCGGCCGAGAGCGCCTTTGCAGACCTCGCGGTTTTGGTCGATCCCCAAGAAGGTGTGGGCATGTGCTCGGCCGAGCCGATTCAGGCATCGCCAGACTGGCAGGTGATCCGAACGCGGCCGCTCGAACAGATGGTCTGCATGAGGTTTCAGCCTGCCCCAGCGTCGTCGCCTCTCGAGTTGGCGGAGGCGGACTTACCTGAGATGTTGGCGTTGACCGCCGCCACCGAGCCCGGGCCGTTCGTCGCGGGCACCATTCGCATGGGTCGCTACTTTGGGATTCGCTCGGAAAGCGGGCGGCTGATCGCGATGGCGGGCGAACGGCTGAAGCCGGAAGGATTCATCGAAATCAGCGCGGTTTGTACTGATCCAGAATTTCGCGGTCGCGGTCATGCCAGGGCGCTGCTCAATTTTCTCGTCGCACTGATTTTCGCGGAGGGAAAAATTCCCTTTCTGCATGTCAAATCCGAGAACGGTGCGATGGCTCTCTACAAGTCGCTCGGATTTGAGGTCCGTCACACGATGCAATTGACGGTGCTCGTGCGTCGATAACGTCGGCGATCGCTGAGACGGAAATTGGCGAACAGTTTTCGAGACGCTTACCGGCCCGTGCCAGACCGCTTGATCGAAGCTCTCCCTGTCGGAAGGCGGCCCGACGCCGCGACGCGATTGCATGCGTGGGCTTTGTGATCGAGAATTGGCGACTTGAGGCGTGTCGATCCCGTCGACGGAGCTACCGGCAGTCACGATGCGAGTTTTTGTCCATCGGGCCATTGCAGCAATGGCGGCTTTATCGGCTGCCAGTCACTTGTCTGCCCAGGCGGCACAGCTGGAAGTCGGGCCAGACGATCCAGCGCCGCAAGTGGCCCCCCTTGATGACGCGTCGCGAAGTTTTGTGCAGGAATTCGATCAACTGGTCCTGGGAGATAATGGACCGGTCCCGCCGACGGCCCTTCGAACTCGACTGGATCACATCCTGGCAAAACGAGTGGCCGTAATCGATCGACGCTACGGTTTGAGCCAGGTGCAAAAGCAAAAACTCAAACTGGCTGGTCGCGGCGACATCGAACGGCTCGAAGACCGGGTGAACCGTCAACGTCCAAAATACGTGGCCGCGCGTCGCAGCGGCTCCGACGAGGTGGTTCGTGCCGCGTTCGCCGAAGCCAACGTCCTGCGCTCGGCGGTGAAATCGAGCCCCTTTGGAGCGGGATCGCTCTTCGCGAAGGCGCAAAACACGATTCTGGCGCCCGAACAGGCCCAGAAGTACGAACGACGTCGGCGGCTCGCCGCCCAATCGACGGCCAAGATCACCCTTGAGAATGCGTCCGCGCTCGAGACAGCAGCCAAGATTCAAAAGGACGTCTTTCGGATCGGCTGGACCCACCGCGATAACGAAGTGGCGCTGTTGGAATTCGGAAAGTCCGTTGAGATCTGCTCCGCAGACAACTTGCAGCCTCTGCGGACGATCGGCGGCAACCGAAAGCTCGTGGGATTCGATTTCAGCCGAGACCACAACACCCTCGCAGTGACTGAAAACTCGACAAAGGCGATTCTGCTCAACCTGTCGACCGGTCGCGACACGGCTCTGGAAGCGAAAAACCAGCAGCCCTCCGTCAGTCTCAGCCCGGACGGGAAACTACTGGCAACCGGCGGTTATGGGACCCGAGCGACCCTCTGGTCCGTTGAGTCCGGCAAGCGCATCCGAGTTCTCGATACCGGACTGGTCGAAGGTGGATTGACCCCCGTTTTCAGCCCGGACGGCGCGATCGTCGCGGTCGGCAATCGGAATTCCACGACCTGCCTGTTCGATGTCGCCACCGCTCGATTGGTGCACCGATTGCCGATGCTTGCGACACAGGAGTTGAAATTTGATGCCGTGGGACAACGACTGGCGGTGACGTACGCTGACGGAAATCTCGCAGTGTGGAGTGTCGAATCGGGAGAGCTGCTGCAGCGTGCCAGAACCAGCGCGGAAGAGCTGTATTCTGTCGACTGGTCGCCCGACGGAAGAATCATCGCCACGGCGGGAGTCAACGCTTCAGTCGCGCTTTGGAAGGCAGCCAACCTCACGTTGCTCCACGAGATCGACGGGCCGGAATGGATCATCTGCGTCCGTTTCAACCCTCAGGGCACGCGACTCATCTTCGCGGGGGGCTCTCGGACGCCAATCGGCGACCGATACGTGGAGATCCTCGGCGTGCCTCGGGAGTGAGCAACAACGCCGGGGAGTCAGTCGCGCGTTTGCGGTTCGAAGGTTCGTTCCATCAAAGCGCGCATGCCTTTGATCGCCCGGCGGCAGGCGACCGCGATTTTCACATTTGCCACATCGTCGACCGTCGCCGTCATTCGGATCGTCACGTCGCACCCGCCCGACGGGTCGGCAACCACCAGGATTTCGGTCTGCTGGCGCTGCAGGCCGCCGCTCACGCTTTCGACGAGAGTCTCGCGGTACTGGCCGCGCTGCGCCGATCGTTTGACCCAAAACACGACCTGCCCGTGCTCGCCAGACTTATCGAGTTTGACGTAGTCGTCGCGCTGGGCAACCACCGACGCGCCGGCTGCACGCTCGAGATCGACGGGATGACGCTCGATCCAAGCGCAGACCTTCGCGGCCGACGCGTCGAGGTGGAATTCTGTCTCCTGTTTCGCGTAGCCGGCGGCTGCGGAACTGGGCAACACGAAGAGGGCAACGGTCAGGAGCGCACGCATGGCGTCCTCCTGGATGCAAATTCCGCGCCCGCTACTGCGGCGCGACCCCCTCGCGGCCGATCATGTCGATCAGCGTGGCGGCTGACTCGACCGAGCCAGAGACCGTCGAGCTCGGGAACATGATCTTCGGCAGACTCCCGGCTCCGACGCGCTCGTACAGCTCGACGTGCTTGAGGATGTAATTTCCTGCGTGCGGGAGGTTGAGTTCGTCGCGCAGGGCGCTTTCGCCCACGAGTTCAGCCGCGTGTTGCCGCGCTTCGGCTGCCGTGCGCCGGTACGCCGGATCAAACAGCCACGAGTGAAATGGCGCAAATTGCTTCCGACTCACGCGCCACACGGCGACGCCGATTTTCGCGATTTCGCAAGCCTCGGCGTGCTCGGCGGCCGTGTAACCAACGCTGCGATTGCAGGCAGAGTCCAACGGCACCGGCAGCGCGATAATCGCCAGGTCGTCGCCGTAATGCTCCATCGCGCCGCGCACGGCCTGATGCGTCGCCCGGCAGTACGGGCACGTATAATCGAACATCTCGACAAAGACGTACTTGGCGTCGGGCCTGCCCAATAGAGGCCAATGTCGAATGTCGAGCGCGACCTGCCCCCCCGCGACGGTGATGATTCGACGCTTCTTCGCCGCAATCTTCTCTTCTGGCTTTTTGGCGGGAGTTTTATCGGCGGCAGCTTTGTCGGTGGCACTTTGAGCTGCCGGCGCTTTGGCCGGTTGCTTGTCGCTCGCTTTATCCTGGGCATTGAGTTCCGCTAGTGCCGCACCCCCGCACAAGAGAACCGAGAGAGTCGGGACCAGTCGGACGAACGCAGAGCTACAACGCGATTCCGGCAGCGGCATCGAAGATCTCACGATTTATTTCTCGACGTCGTCGGGGACGCCTGAGGGGGGTTCAAAGACTACGGCAGTCCGGCTCTTTTCCTGCTGTTTCCCACCGGCATCGGACGCGGCCGGCGCCGGCGCGTTGCTCGGCTTCACGTCGGTCGAATAGCGCTCGACTTGGAAGGTTTGGGGAGGAGCAGAAAAAACTTGCGCAGCGAGCATCAGGCTCACGCCCAGCACGCTGACGCCAGCCAGTCGGGCCGTGGTTCGCCCGCCCAGCGGCCTCTTCCACAAAACGGCCAGACACAGAGCCACACCGCACAAATGGGCGGCGAGGCAGTAAATGCAGAGGTGGCCGACGGCAAACAGCTGCAGGCTGATAAACCAGACCGCCGCGAGCCCCGCCGCAATGGCTCCGACCGTGACCAATCCCCAAGCCAGACGCAAATGCGACCTCGTCGCTCCGGCCCGGCAAAAAGTGAGTGCGCTCAATAGCACGGCATACAAAGCGAATGCCGGCACACTCACCGAAAGGCCAAGGACTTTCGACCAGCGACTGTGCAACACGAAGCTGCAATCAAAGGCAGCGCCAGACCCGCAGCCCGCCACGTCCTCGGAGCGCAGGGCCTTAAGGGCCAGATACCCGGTCACCCCGAGCGCCGCACAACACAGCAGGCGCATCGACCAGGTGAAACGCCGCGAAAGCGGCCCAACCCCGCCGCCGGCCGGGAGTTCCAGCGACAGCGGCCACCGATGCTTAAATGACTCGAACGTTGCGGCCATGCGAACACCTCGCAACCGCTCCGTGGATAGGCAATTTTCCCCGCGGCCGATCCAACGCCGCCCACACCAAGATTATCCACTATTATTCTTCGCGTGCGTGTCCAGAAAGGGAACTGGCCAATCAGAAAGTGATACCACTTCCAGGATTTTGATCTCGACCCCTAGCCTCCACCCAATTCGCCCAGTCCGCACGCTCTACGTCGGCCGACCTAGTCAGGTTTGGCGCTCAAAGACTCGCCGGGCCGGCGGGCAAACGGGCCTCCCCCCACTAGGGGCGATAGAAATTAGCCCGGGTGGCGCTTCTTTGTCCTGAACTGACACTTTCACGGAGCGGGACAAGGAGCCAGAAATCCGTCCCTAGCCGCGCGGCCGAAGTCCAGAAATCCTGGGAGACGGTTCGCAGTCGCCGCGAGTTCGGCGCTAGTAGGACCGAGGCTTTTTGAGACTCTGAACGTGCCGCGGCGTACAGCGTCGCCATCTGCCAACGGGCGAACCGCACCGGGTGCAGGGGCGTGCCCTTGCTGGAAAAGGGTGGGCGGCTCTGCTAGCGTACGGGGCTTGAAATCACGTCTCTGAATGCGGAATTCGTGCCAAATTGGGCACTTAAGGAAGGCTGTTCGTGACTCTCGTGCTGGAACAAAAGCCGCAAGCGATTTCCGGAGTCAGTGCGGGGACGGAAGCCGAGATTATGACGGTTTATCCGTCGCTGGCGGCCACCGGATTGGGCCGAGGCATCGGCCGCATGTGCGAGGGAGTGTTGATCACCCACGGCGTTTCCTGGCCGAGGCTGTTGATTACGTTGCCGCTGTGGCTGGTCGTGGTACCCATCTCGCTCGCGGTGACGCTCGCGCTGTATGTCGTCACCAAGATCTCGGGGCAGCGATTCGTGCTGACGAATCGGAACCTGCAAGTGCGGCAGATGATTGGCGTGCGGCTGAACGGGCAGGCGCCGCTTGCCGACATTAAGAGCGTCGAAATCGACGAACAGCCGGGGCAGGCCTTTTACAAGGCGGCCGACCTGCTGATCAAGGGGGCCGACGGCAAGACGATCCTACGCCTCGAAGGCGTGCAGCGGCCGGCTGTTCTTCGCCAGACGATTCTCGAAGCCCGCGACGCGCAGCAGCAGGTCGCAGAATCGCTCAAGACGATTCAGGCTCGAAAGATCTGAGCGTTGCAGCGATGAGCACTGGCGGCTCATTGCCGCCGCCAGCGGCACACCGCGCGCAGAATCGCCGCCGACTGCGTGGGCAATCTGGCGGCGAGGTCGGCATGTTAGACTTATTCGTCGATGCCGAGGCGATACCGCAGTTGTTGAAACTGCTCGAAGTATTCCTCGCTCGACGAGTGAACGTGTTCGGCTTCGGTGATGAACTTGATCTCTTCGTCGCACCGCACGGCATAGCTCTGGAAGACCTTCTCGAACTCCTTGAGATTCTTGCCGTACATGATCAAGAGCTTGTGCTCGTCGAACTGCACCTCGAACGGAATCCGCGGATTGAGGACCGCGATGCCGAGGCAGCCGTCGTTGAGCAAGAGATCCTCGAAGTCGTAGAGCGTGCTCTTGAGCACCGGCAGGTCGATGCTCTCGCGATAGAGATCCTGGTGGCCGTTGTTCCGCTCGTGGCTGGTCTCGAGCACCATGTCGACCTCGTTCCCCAGGGGATCCAAGAGGTCGAAAAACAGGTCGAGCACCGCTTCTTTGGAGACGGCTCCCATCAGCACGGGAATCTTGATGCCGGTGTCGGCGTCTTGATAGACGTCGTGACGGTAGCCCGATTGAGGAACGACTTGCAGGTCGTACGAGGGGCGGACCGCGTCGGTCAGCAGGAAGTTGCCGTACCGCGCGATATTCAAATGCGCCTCGAGCTGCTCGTCGGAGACGTTTTGAAAGCTGCTCCGCTGAGGCGGAATAGCCCCCTCCCGATCGGTGTTGGGCAAGAACCGTTGCAAGAAGCTCATCAGTCGACTTCCCCAAAAAGGGCGAACCAGTTTGAACGGCGCCGGCCTCGGGCGGGGCGTCCCGGACCCACGACGTTAAGGAACTGTAGCACGCATTTTCGGCCGCTAGTGCCCAGGCCCCATCGCGTTGGTTTTTTTCCGGTTCCGGCTCCGCAAGGCGGCCCGCTCATGCCAGCTAGGGCAACCTGCACGGCGCGCAACCAGTCCGTTTCTGACGGTCACAACGCTTCCGCTCGGAGCGGTGGGAAGCGCACCCGCAGGGCTCGACCGACCGCTAAGCGCGGCCCAAAAAGAACCATCGCTACGCACGGAGATCTGGCGTGTCGGAGTCGCGACCGTGGGAAGCGGCTATTCGGGGGGGGGAAGCGAGGGTCATACACGCTTCCTCACGGTCGCGACCCTGAAAAGTAGCCGCGGCCAACTCGTCTACCTGCGCTTTTCCCGCCGCGATATACTCCCCGGCTTCCTGCGGCCCGAGGAAAGGATTTCGCCATGCGCACGATCGCCGTCATGAATCAGAAGGGGGGCGTCGGCAAGACGACCACCAGCGTCAACCTGGCGGCCGGGCTCGCGCGGGCGGGCCGACGCGTCTGCCTGATCGATCTCGATCCGCAGG
>DASZIA010000674.1:0-2656 GCA_035949535.1 Planctomycetaceae bacterium
ATGGGCAAGATGGGCGAGAGGACCATCACGTTGGACTGCGACGTGCTGCAGGCGGACGGCGGCACGCGAACAGCTTCAGTCACCGGCGCCTTCACCGCGCTGTATATGGCCGTCAAGCGGATGAAGGACGCGCGCATGATCGACCAGATTCCGGTCCGCCAGTACCTCGCTGCCGTCAGCTGCGGCATCGTCGAAGGCACGCCGATGCTCGACCTCGACTACACAGAGGACTTCCAGGCCTCGACGGATCTGAACTGCGTGATGACCGAGGACGGCCGGCTGGTCGAGCTGCAGGCGACAGCCGAGGGAGCTCCTTACTCCCGCGCGGAGCTCGACTCCCTGCTCGCCCTTGCGCAAAAAGGCATCAAAGAGCTGATCGTCCAGCAAAAGCGCGCGATAGCAGCGCTTGGCTAAGCGATCCGCAGCACCCGTCCCGTCGCCCTCGCGGCCGCGCCGGCGGCTGGTCATCGCGTCGGGAAACGCCGGCAAGCTTCGCGAATATCGCGAGCTGCTGTCCGAAACCGGCGTCGAGCTGATCGCGTTCGACACCGAGGTCGAGGAGGTGGGGGCAACGTACGAGGAGAATGCGCGGCTCAAGGCCGAGGCGGCCATGGCCCGGTCGGGTTTGCCCGCGCTGGGCGACGACTCTGGCGTAGAGGTGGATGCACTGGGCGGCTTCCCAGGAATTAGATCCGCCCGCCTTGGCCCAACCCAGGAGGAACGCACAGCAGAGCTGCTGGAGCGATTGCAAGGCCACCCGCAGCCATGGAACGCCCGGTTCGTTTGTGTCGTTGCTCTCGCCAATCCCGACCATCCGACCGAGTTTTTTGAGGGCGAATGTCGGGGCGAGATCGTGCCTCAGTGGCGGGGTCGGGCCGGCTTCGGCTACGACCCGATCTTTCTAGTCCCGGGCACTGGCAAGACGTTTGGGGAGATGCCGCCGGAGGAAAAGCGCCTCTACAGTCACCGGGCTCGTGCCGTGCGAGCGCTCCTCGAGTCAGGCGCGCTCGAGCGCTTGTCTGTTTGAATCTGTCTCCGGTGATGTAGGCGGGCGGTAGCTTAGCTCGGCAAAGCGCCTGGTTTGGGACCAGGAGACCGCGAGTTCGAATCTCGCCCGCCCGACCAACGCGTTCTTGAGCGCTGAAAACGGCCGATTTCGATCTCATTTCGGCCGTTTGGGAAGGTGTTGGGCGCGGGGTTGGAACGCCTGTGGAAAACCACTACAATCGCACGTCGACGAAGGAACGCTGTGCGACCTCTTCGCCGGGCGTCGCCGGCCGATGTTCGGAACCCTTCGCGCGATTTGCCATGCGCTTGAGTTGTCGTTAACCGACGTGATCGAGTTCAGCGCGGCCGGCCCTAAACGCGTTGACTGGGTGCAAACGCCGCAGACGGGTCGCGGGCTGCGCTGCTCTAGGTTGGCTGGGGAACATTAGCTCGTGTCCAATGGAGCCCCCCATCCGCGGTGAACGCCAGACCGGAGCCTTCTGCAAAAACCATCTGTGCCCAGGCGTGTTGGGAATCGAGAATGTGCAGGGAGTAGACCGCGCTAGGAAGTTTGTCTGAGATGTGGTTCCATGTCTGCCCGCCATCCGATGACATGTACAGAGCCCCCACATAGATCTCCCACCAGTGCAGATTGTCCTGAAAGCCCAAATCGCCTGTTCCACCTCCTAACGGCAGCGGCGTGACTTCGCTCCAGAACGTCCCGCCGTCGAACGAGGTGAATAGGGCGCTTGGACTAGTAGAGGGGTTGACGGATGCGATCACGCCGGCCCCTGGCAGTTCCTGAACGCCGGTGCGGAGCGTGCCACTAGCAACGGCGCCCGACGGCAGAGGTACCTCGCGGCGCTGCCAGCTGTGCCCGCCGTCGGCTGACGAGTACACGTGGGGTTGGCCAGCACCATTGCTTCCCAACCACCCCTCCAACCGAGTGCGAAAGACTAGGCCGTTCCATTTGTGAAATTCTAAAAACAGTGGAGTCGAATCGACCGGTGGGTCGGGCAACTGATTCCAGGTGTTGCCACCGTCGCTGGTCGACCACAGATGCGGCAACGCGAGAAACCAGCCGTGGAGCGGGTCGGTAAAAGTGACCGCGTAACCATCCGCGTAAGGAAGACCGAGAGCAAGCCAGTGCATCCCTCCATCAGTAGTGCGGTAGAGGCTGATCGGATTCCCCACGGCCACGAAACCATGTGTCGGGTCGAGGAATTGAAAGGAAGCCAATGTCAGAAAAAATGAACTCGTTTGGCCCACGAGTTGCCTCTGCCAATGTTTAGCACCATCCACCGTTCGAAAGATCCAGAACGGTCCTTGGTTGAGACGCGTCTCAGTTACCGCTAGCGCCCATCCCAAGTGTGCGGACTCGAAGTTGTACGAGACGAGAGTTTGTGGCTTCGAAAAGAGTGTGGTCGAGGCGTCCTGGGATGTCGCTTTCGGACCGAGGATCCGAATCGGGTGCAGGTAATAAAGGCTCGCACCGACAATCACTGCCACCGCCAGCGAAGCAACAATGAGTGCTCGCCTGCGGCGCGGTGAGAGTAGTTTGGGCTGCGGGGTATCCATGACTTTGACTGTTAAGGTTACGCAGGGTTCTTAATGGTGGACGGACACTCACGACGTCCATGAATCGCCGCGGAAGGGTGCGCGGGCAAAG
>DASZIA010000675.1:0-11148 GCA_035949535.1 Planctomycetaceae bacterium
CGTCGTGCTACTCATCTCCAGAGCTGTCGGGTGGAACTGCCCCGGGCGATCCACAGACCGACGTGTTCAGCCTGGGATGCACGATCTATCACGCCCTCGGCGGTTCGCCGCCATTTGCAGATGCTCCGGGGCAAAAAGACGAGAGCGCGGCCACTTTTACGACGCCGGCACCGTTGCGATCCCTCGTTTCCGATTTACCTTCGGAGGTCGTTCGGATCGTGAAAAGAATGATAGCCCCCGATCGCAGCAAGCGCTTTGCGTCGATGAGCGATGTGGCGCGGGCTCTCGGCCCGTGGGCCCGACGGCAGCAGGCTTATTTCGATCGACCCTCGATCGTGGCCCAACGATCCCTCGACGCCCGTGCACGACTGCGGGTCGCGGCGCGTCAGATTGCGGAGCGGCAACAATCGCCTGAACCTGCGAGGGCGGCCGAGGATTAGCCTCGTCAGCGACTAAGTCACGAGTTTTCATGGGTGCCGGCATGGGCGAAAACGAGATCGGCGCGTCGACATCCCAGCCTGGCGAAGACCGCAGAAAGCGCCTCATCCGACGATTTGTTCTCGCGACTGCGTGCGTCTTGATTCTCGCAGGCGTGTGGATTTGGCAAACCGTCAGTCGCAACGTGGCGAACACCACAACCTGCGTGGACCACGTCAAGAAACTTGTGTTGGCCATGCACGCGTATCACGACACGCTCGGGACTTTTCCGCCCGCCTATTTCGCCGACCGAACCGGACGACCCATTCACAGTTGGCGAGTTCTGCTGCTGCCGTTTTTGGGTGAAGTGTCGCTTTACAACAAGTACCGGTTTGATGAGTCGTGGGACAGCCCCCACAATCGGGAGCTAGCGTCGCAAATGCCAGCTGTCTTCCGCTGCCCCGCCGATCGCGGGGACGCGACCAATACCAGCTATCTGGTCGTGACCGGCAAGGGGACCGTGTTTCCCGGCACATCCTGTCGCAGAATCAGCGACGTGGTGGACGGCACCTCTAACACCATTCTCTTCGTCGAAGCTGCGGATTCGCGGGTCAGTTGGATGGAGCCGCGCGATCTGACGTACGACCAGGCATTGGCCGGCATCAACCCGCAGGAAGGAACAGGAATCTCCAGCCGGCACGGACGATTCGCAATCGTGGTCACCGTCGACGGCTCGATCTGGATGCTCCCCGAAAGCGTGTCGCGGGACACCTTGCGGAAGTTGGCACTGTGCAACGACGGCGAGCTCATTCCCGAACTCGGCAGGCCACAGGGCTCCGCCGTCGAAACACCGCAAGCGCCCAACGGCGACGGCCCGACCGAAGGGGCCGTCTACAAATGACCACCTTTTAGCCGGCCCCCTGCTCGGGCGTTTGCGGTTGCCAATAGAACTTGTAGGCATCGCCCAGTTGCATCCGGGTATAGCAGACGATTTCCTGCGTGTGCCCGTTGAAGTGCGGAATGGTGTGGAAAACCGCGCCCCAGCCGCTGACTGCAAAGCCTTGAATCGTTCGCTCCCGCGCCAGCTCGGCAGGGCTGCTTCGAGCGAGGGTCTCTTTTGTCGCGGCAACAACCTGGGTCAGCTTTTCGAGGAGCACCGACTTCGGGATCGGTCCGCGCTCAGCAAACTCAGCCGGCCGCTGACGGGTGTCGGCCACTCCGCCGATTCCCGAGACAATCCACTGCTGGAGGTTCCCACAAAGGTGCAGGATCAAATTGCCGATCGAGTTCAGCGACGCGCCGGGCCGCCACCAGATCTGTTCGTCGGAGAGCTGGTTGACGCAATGGCTGATTTTGGCAGCGCACTCGTCGAGCAGTTTGTTCGCCTCTTCGAGTGCGGATCGCGAGACGTCTTCGGCAGTCAGCGACATGAAATGACCTCTCCCAATGGGTTCGGGATGATTGATCGCGATTTTCGACACACTTCGGCTGGCAGCGGTTCGCCTCGGGACCACGACGGGCGGACGCTATCGAGCTGCTTTGTAGCAGTCCACGGTGTGGTCGTTCACGAGTCCGACTGCCTGCATAAAGGCGTACATGATCGCCGAACCGACGAAGCTCATACCCCGCTTCTTGAGATCCTTCGAGAGGGCGTCTGATTCGGGCGCCGTTGCGGGCACGTCCTTCATCGATTTGGGGCGATTCACCTTCGGCTTGCCGCCGACAAACCGCCAGAGGTAGGCGTCGAATGAGCCGAATTCCTTTTGAATCGCCAGAAAGACCTGGGCGTTCTTGCGCGTCGAAAAGACCTTCAGGCGATTGCGAATGATGGCCTCGTCTTTTAGCAGGGCTTCCAGCTGCGCGTCGGTCATCCGCGCGACTTTTTTCGGCTCAAAGTTTTTGAAGGCTTTGCGATAGCCTTCGCGGCGCTGCAGGATCGTGTACCAGCTCAGCCCGGCCTGGGCGCCTTCCAGGATGAGCATCTCGAAGAGCTTCTGATCGTCATGGACGGGCCGGCCCCACTCGTTGTCGTGATAGTCCGCATAGTCGGGCTTGTTGGCCGGCACCCAGGGGCAGCGGGTTTTATCCGTCATTCGATCTCTTCCGCCTCTTGATCGCGTCGATTCGGAACGGCTTCATCTTAATCGCAACTCGTGGGGGAGAGGGGTCCCACATCCTATCTCCCCTCTCCCCTTGCGGGAGAGGGGTTGGGGGTGAGGGGTCGCCCTTGCCGCTTTGCAACTCGCTCAAGCAATGGCGTCTCGTTCGCCCGAGACTTGGTCTTCTGTCGCGCGCGGCCCGATGGCGAGTAACGGCCGCCCCCTCACCCCTGGCCCCTCTCCCACGAGGGGAGAGGGGAACAAGAACTTCTGGGAAGTTGGCATCGAAATGTCTGCGTCTCGTTGAAACGGCCCCGGCTGAAATCGGCTCGGCACCGGGCCGCGATCGCTGAATATCGCGGCCCGGGTGAGCCCGAAGCTACAGGACAGTGCACCGCCCCCGCCGTGAAGCGCCTCACAGCAGATTGACGATGCGATCCGTCAGGCCCTTCTCGCCGACAACGACATTCAGCTTGCCGGCGCCGGCGATCTTTTCCAGGACCTCCAGCTCGCGCAGGCGCATGAGCGTCGGGTTGTCCTGAAGCAGCTTGGCCGTGTTGGCCTGGCTGCGGATCGCCGCCGTCTCCTCACGGCGGGCGATCAGGTTGGCCTCGGCAGCCTTCTTGGCCTCCGTGACCTTGTTCATCAGGTCCTTCATCTCGCCCGGCAGGATCACATCCCGGATACCAACCGAAGCGATCTCCAGACCCAACTCACCCGCTCGCCGGCGCACGCTCTCCTCGATGTCCTTCGCCACGGCGTCCTTGTCCGTGAGGAAGTTGTCGAGCTCGCGGGCGCCGATCACGCTTCGCAGTACGAGCTGCGTTTCGCGATAGATGGCCTGCCGCAGGTCGTCCGTCTGGCTGACGGCCTGCCGCGCGTTGACGATCTTGTAGGTCACGACGGCATTGAGCCGCAGCGTGACCTTGTCGGCCGTCATGATCTCCTGACCGCTGACGTCGACCATCGTCTCGCGCAGGTCGACCTCGACCACCAGGGCCTCGGCCGGACCCTTCCAGAAGGCGTACTCGCCCGGAGCGAGCGTGTCGACATAGCGACCGTCGACGAAGAGCACGCCCACGCAGTCGCGCTTCACCGTGCACACGTCCAAGAGCCGCTGCGCCGTTGCCGACCGAACGATGACCTTGAACTGGTCGTGCTCGAAGCGCACCTTCCGCGCGTCGAGCACCTCGACGTCGACCTTCTTCTGGCCCATCCAGTACGCATACTGGCCGCCAGCCAGGACGTGGGCGAACCGGCCCTCGATCCAAACAAGGGCCCGCTCGTAGTCCTTGAGGTCAAGAACGACCGCGCGGTCGCCGAGCGCACCCGACTTGACGATCAAGTCGAGCTTCTCGTGCACGAGCCACGTGTCGCGCCGCGACACGATGTCAACACGCACCTTGCCGAGCAGGTCGATGAACCAATGCGTACCCTTCTCGAGGACGCCGCGGAACTCGCGGTCGCGGAAATAGAGACCCATCTCGTAGCTGCGGATCTTGTAACGCTTGATCAGGAACATGTTGTGCCTCCTTCCCGGAGGTTTTTGTTGCGGGCTAGCCGCGTCGGGTTCTCACTGATACCCATGCAGCTAGCCTGCATGAGCCGCCTCTGGCGGATTTCTTATTGCGGGCTAGCCGCGTCGGGTTCTCAGCGATACCCATGCAGCTAGCCTGCGTGAGCCGCCCGCGGCGGACCGCTTACTTTGTGCGCGGCTCTTTAGTGCGGAAGGATAAAGACGCCGTCAGAGGGAGAAACGTTCGCCGATCACACGCAAAAATGCGGAAGACGCTTAAGCCGCAGGTTCGATCGGCGTCGACGCGTTTCAAGAATCGCTTTCGTTCGGAGGCGTGCCGCCGAACCCGTCAGCGATCCCGTCGACGCGCCGTTGCCGAACGAGCGTTGCGGCGGAATCTGCGCCCTGCAGGGCATTTCTCCGCGTTGCCTCGGACCCCCGGACCCGTCGCTTCAGCACCGCTTTCGCGGCACCTCGGCCGGAATCCAGAACGTGCCCGAAGCTGATCGATCAAATGCTCTCCCTCCTTCAGCGTTGCAGCGGAGATCGAAGACCTCCGCTGTCTCGTTTGCCACCATTTGGCGCTCGGTACGGGATTCGAACCCGCGACCTGCCAGACCTTGAATCTGGTGCTCTACCCACTGAGCTAACCGAAATTGGCGACGACCGTTTAGAACCCATGTCCGGAACACAGGGAATCAATCCGCGATTCCGCTACGAACGGATCTCGGAACTCCCTGCGCCGCTGGACAGCCGGCACCACGGAGCTTGCTTTCAAAGAGACGTCGGTGGGAGTCGAACCCACACAAAGCCGCTTTGCAGGCGGCCGCCTTCCCGTCTGGCTCCGACGTCGATTCGGTTTCGATTCAGCTAAAAGTGTCCTCGCCAGGATTCGGACCTGGTCTTCGACCTTCGCAGAGTCGCGTGCGATCCACCACACTCCGAGGACGATTGCAACTTGATGTTGCTAACTTGACCGTGAGCGATCGCCAGGCCGATAGCCGGATGCCCTCACCCCCTGCCCCTCTCCCGCAAGGGGAGAGGGGAGAAGATTTGCATGCAACGCCTGTTGGACAGGTGCCTCGTACGCTAACACCCTTCCCCCCTCTCCCCTCGCGGGAGAGGGGTCGGGGGTGAGGGGGTCTTGCCGTCGGCACTCGGAATCTTGCACGGTCGTTTTGTGCCCCGCCGAGGATTCGAACCTCGTCCGGCAGCTTCGAAGGCTGCCATGCGTCCCAACACACTCGCAGGGCGTGTTGTCATCAGGCCCACCCAACCAAAAGCGTCTCGACCTGGATTCGAACCAGGACCTGGACCTTCGGAGGGTCCGAATGCGTTCCGTTACACCATCGAGACTCATCTCACACGCACATCAAAACGAACAGAGCCGACGGCTGGGTTCGCACCAGCATACTCCTGTTTACAAGACAGGCGCCTTTCTATGTCGAGCCACGTCGGCACTGACGCGATCAACACAGCACGAGCGCGAGGAGTCGAACCCCGTAAGGCGGTTTTGGAGGCCGCCAGCTCTCCCAGGAGCACGCTCGTTTAATGCCCACGGACAGGCGTCCGTGGGAAATTCTTCGGGAGGGCGAAGCTCCTGCTGAGCCTCCTGCAATCGACAAAACGGCTCGGCGGGAGCCTCGCCCTCCCGAAAACACTCAACTTTCCAGCGGGACGTTCCAATACGCCTCGCTGATGAACTTCGACCAGCTGATCATCCGCTCGCTCGTCCGTGCATAGAGCGGCTTCCAGGCCGGTCGCACCGGTGTGCGATGCAGCTTCATCCGTGCCTGCCCCGGCGTGCGGTCGGCCTTGCGCTTGTTGCAGTCGATGCACGCCAGCACGCAGTTCTCCCACGTCGAGACGCCCCCTTGCGAGCGCGGCACAACGTGGTCGATCGTCAGCTCGGCTCCGCCCGGCTGGCGGCCGCAATATTGGCAGGTCCAATGGTCCCGCTTATGAATATTGCGACGACTGAAGCTGACCGCGGCCGTCGGCAGCCGGTTGTACTCGGCCAGAACGATCACCTCCGGTACGCGCAGCGTCGACCGCACGCACTGGATGAAGTCATCGCCCTCAGCCGGGCGCAGCCGCGACCAGTCGGCCCACGTGTAGAGCCGATAATCGCGCGGATCGACAACGCGGGCTGCCTCGTTCCATAACAGCACCAGCGCCCGGGCGACCGTCGCCACGTTCACCGGCTGCCAATTGCGGTTGAGGACCAACGCCGGGCGTTGGAGCGTTTGTGAAGTCATTGTTTTGTCCTTTGCGAAATCAGGGTGCCCAGGGGGAATTGAACCCGCCTCTTCGACGTTCACAGCGTCGCGTGCAAACCGTTACACCACAGGCACCGTCCAACGGACGGCTTGTGCCTCCGGCAGGGGATGGCTAAGCCGCCCGATCATGTTCTGGAACTTTCACCGCGTCCAAATCGATTTGCCTCGACCAGGATTCGAACCCAGAACTCCTTGTTAGAAGCAAGGAATGATTTCCGTTTCACCATCGAGGCCCGCACTTCCAAAACAGGCGGAAGGCAAGGGATTTGAACCCTCATCCGCACGAAGGCGGAACCGCCTTAGCAGAGCGGCCCGGCCAACCGTATCCGGCTACCTTCCGTTTTTTTTCTCTCCGAAATGCTGCTGAGTGATTCTGGGACCCCGAACGGCGGCACCCTCACCGCACTCTCCGACAACCCCTCACCCCCGACCCCTCTCCCGCAAGGGGCGAGGGAGGTAAGAAACCAGGGTTGACGACAGTGACACAACAACGTGTTGGCTCCAAATCTCGATATGTTGCGTGCCAATTTTCTCCCCTCTCCCCTCGCGGGAGAGGGGCTGGGAGTGAGGGGGGCATCCGGGTACTGGCCCAGAATCGCCCAAACTCTTTTGGCCAAGCGCAGACAGTGGACCGCCGGGGAATCGAACCCCGATTTCCTGGTTGCAAGCCAGGCGTCTTGCCGTTTGACGAGCAGCCCGGGTTGGAGAGTCTAAGGTCCAAAGTCCAAAGTCGGAAAGACAAAGAGAACGCGTCTGCTGCAGTCTTTCGTTTCTGCCCTTGGACCTTGGACTTTGGACCTTCGCCGTCAGGCGAATTGACCGAGGTGGGAGTCGAACCCACAAAGTCACGGCGCTCTCGACACCGCCGCTTTCCCGATTTGCGTACTCGGCCGTTGTTCGCGATTTCTCTCCTACTTTGGACCAGTAGCAGGTCCGGGTGTCGCACCCGGCACTTGGAGCTTATGAGGCTCCACTGGGCACTGGCCCACCTGCGTCGTCTGTCGTTTCATTCGCTTTCGAGTGACCAAGGGGAGAGTCGAACTCCCAAGCCCGTCTGGGCACGACGTTCTGAGCGTCGCGTGTCTACCAGTTGCACCACTTGGCCGGTAACTCTGTTGCGCTGTTTGAGCCTGGCGAGCCGCCAGCGTGAGCTGGCCGGTGCTTCCACCTTTTTTTTCTTCGATCTTCTTTTCTCTTCTCCGCGTCAGCGACCCGTGCGGGAATCGAACCCGCCTTTGCGGCTTGAGGGGCCGCCGTCCTCTGCCGATAGACGAACGGGCCGATTGTTCTTCGGTCTTCAAACTGACCAGTGCGTCGGGCAGGAGTCGAACCTGCATTGCCGACAGGCGGGTGGGTTACAGCCACTTGGGCGCGCCAATGCCCAGCCGACGCGATTTGTTGTCTGTTGTTTCGGGAGGGCGAGGCTCCCGTCGAGCCGCTGATTTCTCCGCCCACCGAAGATCGGCGCGGCAGGAGCTTCGCCCTCCCTCGCAATCAGTGGCACGAGTGGGAGTCGAACCCACAAACTCACGAAGGTTTGAGCTTCGCCGCTTTGCCGGTTTGCGTACCGTGCCCCTCCTCTTAGTTGGGTAAGCGTCCTCGATGGGATTTGAACCCACGATCTCCACCGTGACAGGGTGGCGGGGACGGCCGAACTCCCCTACGAGGACCGGCATTGCCGGCTTGTGCCTCCGGCAGGAATCTCAATAAAGCACCCCCAGGCTTACGCCTGCGGCTCGCCTCAATACAGTAATCCCGGATGGACTCGAACCATCGTTGCCTGGGTGTAGGCCAGGAGTCGTTGCCGCTGGACCACGGGATTTCTTTGTTCTGAACGCGTTTCAGGAATTGGCGGCTCCCTATGGTCGCCTCGCTCCCTAGTGATGCGATCAGCAGCGGAAGCCGTGGGACTCGAACCCACAATTCGCCCTTGGCGAACACCTGTTTTCGAGACAGGTCCCTCATCCGGCCGGATGACTTCCTCGTTTTTGAAAGCTCTCGCGATTTCTTTCTCCTCAAGTTGCGGGGGCTGGAATCGAACCAGCGGCCTCCGGGTCCAGAGCCCGGCGTCACTACCACCAGCAACTGCCCCGCACTATGAAATTCCTACCGCCTACGGCCTTCATCCTCGCTGATCGCTCGGCGGCCTCCGTCGCTCTACCAGCAGCAACTGCCCCGCATCCTTTTCGCTCAAGTGGAAGAGCCTTCATCTGCGACGAAAGTTCGGGGAGAAGGATTCGAACCTTCATCGCCTGCTTCAAAGGCAGGAAGCCTACCGTTAGCCGATCCCCGATCGCGCAGTTGTTGAATCGATTGCATTCGCTCAAGTGCCCTGCGGGAGTTGAACCCGCCTCGCCGGCTTGGAACGCCGGCACCTTTGCCGCTCGGCCAAGGGCACGTTTTTTTCACAGGCGGAAGCCGTGGGACTCGAACCCACAAGCGAGTCGTGCTCGCCGCCTGTTTTCAAAACAGGTCCCTCATCCGGCCGGATGGCTTCCGTCGATTGACGTCCGATCATCAAGTCCTCTACGCGTCAGCTGCGGCGGCAGGAATCGAACCTGCGTCAGGGCGGTTAACAGCCGCCTGCCCGTACCAGCACGGGCCCCACCGCAATAAAGTTGTCACTCGGTGAAGAACCCGCCGGCTTACACCGGCGGCTCGCCTAAAAAAGAGCACCCAGCGGGAGTCGAACCCGCGCTTCCGCCCTGGCAAGGCAGCACGCTGCCGCTACATCATGGGTGCTTTTTGTCCTGATCGAATTGTCAAAGAACGCCAACTAGCGAGAGCACAGGGTGGGACTCGAACCCACGTTTCCGCATTACGGGTGCGGAGTCCTCGCCGCTGAACGACCCGTGCGTATGTCGCCAACAACCAGTGGGACCAGAGGGACTTGAACCCTCACCGACCTGGTTAAGAGCCAGGCATGCTGCCGCTAACACCTTGATCCCGTTGTGCACATTCGATTGGGGCCGGAAGGGGTCGAACCCTCGCCTGCCAGATTAAAAGTCTGCTGTGCTGCCGTTACACCACGACCCCGTGATTGGTCGTGGCTGCGTTTCAATCGGGGAACACGACTCACTTTTTGTTTCTCCGAAAAAAGGACCAAATGTCGCTCGGGGTGGAGTCGAACCACCGTTTTCGCCTTATCAGAGCGACGTGCTTCCGTTGCACCACCGTGCGCTTACGCTCCACTTCCCAAGTCGGGATGACTGGAATCGAACCAGCTTCCTCGTGTTCCCGAAACACGCGGGCTCCCGGCGCCCTTCATCCCGATTTGTTGTTTCTGACAAGCGGCCCCCCCTCACCCCCAGCCCCTCTCCCGCGAGGGGAGAGGGGAGAAGATCACGCTCGTCGCCAAAAATGACTCGTGCCGACGCGTGATCTCCCCACGCTCACCGAGCATTGGGCAACCACCCAGTCTCCTTCGTCGCCAAAATGACTCGTGCGGGATTTGAACCCGCGTCGCCGCCTTGAAGGGGCGGAATCCTCCCGTTAGACGAACGAGCCGTGATGTGTCCCTGGGATCCGCGCGCACGCTGAGCTCAAGTGGGTCGGGAGGCGCTCGAATCCTCGTCCCCTGGTTTTCAGCCAGGCGCTAAACCGTCTCAGCTACCGACCCAATTCGTGGGCCTCGTGAGCCGGCCTCGGCAAACAAAAAGGCCCGATGTCTTTTTGTGACGCCGGGCCTTAGATCGCCTCTTCCAGATAGTTGGGCCAGCGTCACAAGCGCAAGGGATGTGTAAAGGAATTCAGCCACTGCAACGTATCTCGCCGGGAAATACGTCGCTGGGCGGAATAACCCGCACACACGCGTTCTTGTATTAAGCTGTGCCGCCAGAGTGCCATTGAAGGATTACTTCCAACGATTAGGTTTCGATTCGCCAGTCGCGAGAAAATTCCTCGACTGCTCTGCCCGCTTAGACGCGGCTCGACCACCGTTGGTTCACGCAGATTTTGAGATTTTTTGAGAGCAGCGGATGGGGCAGATCGGCAACATTTGATCGGAGCCTTCTGGATGACCATGTGCGATTTTCAGACGCCGATTGCGGGTGCCCCCCTCACCCCCGGCCCCTCTCCCGCAAGGGGAGAGGGGAGAAGGCTGGCGTGCGGGAATCGTTGTGGGAAGTCGCGCCAACGCTGACTCTCTTCCCCCCCTCTCCCCCTGCGGGAGAGCGGCTGTGTTTCTTTTCAAGAGTTAAGTAGTTGAGATTGCAGGGTTCCAGTGCGTTTTGTTTTTGACCATGGTGTTGAGGATCACCAGCAGCTTGCGCATGCAGGCGGTGATGATGACCTTGGGCTGTTTGCCGAGGGCTTCCAGTCGGTCCGCGAAGGCTCTGATGACTGGGTTGGAGCGTCGTGCGCTGAGCGTCGCCATGTACAGGCTACAGCGCACCGAACTTCGGCCGCCGCGGATCGCGCGCCGTCCCCGGAATTCGCCGCTGTCGCGATTGAAGGGGGCCAGGCCGACCAGTGCGGAGATTTTTCGTCGACTGAGCTGCCCCAACTCGGGGACCTCGGCGATCAGGGTTGCACTCGTGCCCGGTCCAATCCCCGGCGCGCTCTGAACAATCTCAAGCTTCAGCTTCCAGTCGTCGTCCGATTGGACCAGCGCGGCGATTCGCTTCTCGAAGCGTCGGATCTGCTTGTTGAGCGCATCGACGCTCTCCTGAAGGCTCTTTTTAACGAACTTGCTGCCCACGTGTTCCTTGCGGTTCATTTCCGCCGTACGCAGCTCGACGAGCTGCCGGCGCCGGGCGACGAGGTCTTGCAGTTCGAGCTGTTTTTCCGGGATTTTGGCCTGGATGCGCAACTCACCCATCCTCTGCCCGAAGAGTGC
>DASZIA010000676.1:0-6617 GCA_035949535.1 Planctomycetaceae bacterium
CCGCCGTGTCGATTCGTTTCGGTCGTAATGGGCGGCTTACCCGATTGGCCCGTGCGGTTCGGGACGAAGGCGTCGTTGTTTTGACTACCGCGGAGCGTGACGCAACCGAAGCCGATGCCGTACTCCACACCGAGGACGGCAGGCAGGCTGAACAACGCTTTGGCGAGATCGGCCTTGATCTTGTCGAAGACCGGTTCTCCGAGTCCAGGAGGAACACCCGTCGCCACAATCTCCGCCGCGCCGCCGATTGAGTCTCCTTGGCCGCGGAGCGTCTCGATCAGCGCGACCATCCGCGCGGCAGCCTTTGCATCAGGGCAGCGGACGATGTTCGGCTGACCGTCCGGCAGCTTTTCGACTTGCTCGAGGGTGATTTCCGCCGGCTCGGGGACATCGGCGATCACGTCGCCTACTTGTTTGACGTAGCCGACAACCTCACCGCCAAACGCGGCACGAATCAGCTTCTTGGCAACGGCGCCCGCCGCGACACGGACGGTCGTTTCGCGAGCGCTCGAGCGTCCGCCCCCTCGATAATCCCGGAAGCCGTATTTGGCGTCGTAGGTGTAGTCGGCGTGGCCCGGCCGATAGACGTGCCTGATGTCTTCGTAATCGCGGCTGCGCTGGTCCTGGTTGCGAACGAGGATGGCGAGACTCGTGCCCGTGGTGCGCCCCTCGAACACGCCGGACAAGATTTCGGGGACGTCGGCCTCGTCACGCTGCGTGACGATCTTGCTTTGTCCCGGCCGGCGGCGATTGAGGTCGACCATCAGGTCGTCGACGGTAAGCTCGATGCCGGGCGGCACGCCGTCGATGATCACCACATAAGCCGGCCCATGGCTCTCACCAGCGGTGGTGATGCAGAAAGCCTGTCCGAAGGAATTGCCGGGCATCCTCTGATTTTAGCCTAGGACGGCGTCGGTCGCAGCGCGGCCTCGATCGCACGGGGATCATACACGCAACCGCCCCAGGTGCCGCCGCTGACTTGCTGCAGCAAGGCCCACAGCCGGGTGTCGCTCGGGAGCTGCGGATCGGGTTCGAGGGGCAAGGCAAGGTGCCGCTCGGCCAGGACTCGGGCCGCGGCTTCTGGTTCGAGGCGTTTCTCCGGCGTGCCGAGGAAGTTGATCGAGCCCGATAGGTTATTGCGGTCGATGACGATCTCAATCAGGTCGCCGTCGCGGACCTTGCCGATAGGACCGCCGGCGAGCGCTTCCGGCCCGACATGTCCAATGCAGGCGCCGGTCGAAACTCCGGAGAATCGAGCGTCGGTAATCACGGCCACCTCTTTGCCCCACTTCAAATAGCGCAGGGCCGACGTGATCTGATAAATCTCTTCCATGCCGGCTCCGAGCGGTCCCCGGCACATCAACACGATCACGTCCCCAGCCTGAATCTTTCGGTCCGAGCGCCCCTTGATCGCGGCGGTCGCCTCGCGCTCGCTGGTGAAAACGCGGGCCGGCCCAATCTTTCGATAGACGCCATCCCGCCCCACCACGCTCGGGTCGATCGCCGTGCTCTTGATGACCGAACCCTCGGGTGCGATGTTCCCGCGCGGGAACGTGACCGTGCTCGTCAATCCACGCTGTTTAGCTTTGGGCGGAGGGAGAATCACATCGTCGGGATCGACGCCGTCTCGCTCCTGCAGCACCTCTCGAAGTCGCGCACGACGGTCGGAGCGCTCCCACCATTCGAGCACATCACCCAGACGCACACCGGCCGCGGTCAGTGCCTCAAGCCGCAGCAGACCGAGCGATCGCAGATGCAGCATCAGTTCTGGGACTCCTCCAGCCAGGAAGAATCGCACCGTGGGGTGACCGACCGGGCCGTTGGGCAGCACGTCGACCAGGCGCGGGACTCGGAGATTGACGCGGTGCCAGTCTTCGACTGTTGGCCGCCGCATGCCCGCCTCGAACGCGATCGCGGGCACATGCAGCAAGAGATTCGTCGACCCACCGCACGCGGCATGCACGGCCATCGCATTCTCTAGGGCGTCGGTCGTAATGATGTCGCGCGTCGTCAGTTTCTTTTGGGCCAGTGCCACGACGGCGCGGGCCGCCTGGCGAGCTGCATTCAGCCAGATTGGCTGACCTGATGGGGCCAACGCCGTGTGCGGGAGGGCGAGGCCGAGCGCCTCGGCGACAACCTGCGACGTCGCGGCGGTGCCCAGGAACTGGCAGCCTCCGCCGGGCGAGCCGCACGCGCGGCAACCCATTTCGGCCGCGTAATCGAGCGTGATGTCCCCCTCGGCAAACCGCGCTCCGATCGACTGGACCTTGCCCGCGTCTTCCGCCTCGGCAGCCGGAAGGGTCACTCCGCCCGGCACGATCACCGTCGGCAGATCATGCTGGGCAGCCAGGGCCATCATCGCTGCAGGCAGTCCTTTATCACAGGTCGCCACGCCGATCACGCCCTTGCGCAGTGGCAGCGAACGGATCAGTCGCTTCATGACGAGAGCCGCGTCGTTGCGGTAAGGCAGACTGTCCATCATGGCGGTCGTGCCTTGCGAGCGGCCGTCGCACGGATCGCTGACCGCAGCGGCAAAGGGCAGCCGCTCGAGCCGATCAAGTTCTTCAGCCGCCGCCTTCACCAGCAGTCCGACTTCCCAGTGACCGGTGTGATAGCCGAGCGCGATTGGACGTCCGTCTTCGCCCCGCAAACCCCCTTGAGTGCTGATGATCAACACCTGCTCCCGCAGCAGCTGCTGAGGATTCCAGCCCATTCCCGCGCTTTGAGTCATGCCGAACAGGTCGCCGCTGGGGCTGTTCCGAAGCATTTCGTCGGTGAGAGGCAGCCGGCCGGACGGACCCGTGGCACGCGTCTGCACGTCGAACAATTCGCCGTCACTATCGAGGAGCGTCTTGAGCCCAATTTTCATATGACTTCGGCGCCTCCGCTTCCAAGGTGTCCAACAAGTCATCTAACAAGATTAACAGTCTAGGCGCATTTTCCGCTGTGCATTTGGCGCCGGAATTGGGCATCCTATGCGTTCATGCCGGGAGGCAAGAACCAATTGCCAACAAGAGCCGAACACCGTGTTAAGCAATCTCTGAGGGCCAGGATTATGTCGTCGATCGTCAAGTGTCTTGCAAGTCTTACGTTTGCCATTGCGGCAATTTCCCGCGCAAGCACCGCCTTCGCCGCCGAAGATGGCTCCCTGATTGAGCTAGCAGAGGCGAAGTTCGGCAAATTGGGGTGCGATGGCAAGAAGCACCTCGATCCAGTGGACCTTGAACTCTTCTCGAAGACCGCGATCGGGGCAGTCGCGACATTTCCAGTGAGCCGCGACTTGCCAGGATCGGACCCGACGTCGTTTCTGCCCGCGTCGCGGCGTACCGTCCGTGCTGATCGACTGCAATGGTTGTTCACTGATACGGACGCATTTTTGCAGGTCACAGAAAACGGTGTGCAGATCAGGGGCGCGTTCCTGGCGCGGGACGCGACTGAGACTGCAATCGACTTCAGTCGTATACGAATCCCATTTCCAGTTGTCCTGTCAAAATGCACGCTATCGTCGCAGCTCATTCTCCATCACTGTGAGGTGCGCGCGCTTGACTTGTCCGGCAGCCGCATTGCTGGCCTCTTCGCTGACGGAATTAAAGTCGACGAAGACGTTGCTCTGCAGGATGGATTTCAAACGTCCCATCCAATTCTCATGAACGATGCAACGATCGGTAGGCGACTGCGTTGCAATCGGGCACATCTTGACCGTGGATCCTCGGCACCACCGGTCTGGCTCAAGATAACGAAAACACCGTTTGGAGTAAGCGCTGCCGAGCCCGCCCTCGAAATGCGCAACGCCATGGTGAAAGGTACAGTCACTCTCGGTGAGGGATTCTACAGCCGCGGTGACATCCAGCTATCCGGAGCAACCATCGACGGAAATCTCGATTGTTCGCAAGGCGCCATCGACGAAGAGCCTGGCTTCAAGTGTGATGGGCAGCTCGACCTGAGGGGCGCAACGATCAAACTGGACCTGATCTGCGACAACGCAGTCTTGAACAATCCAACGGACCGACCACTTTCGCTAGAGCTTGCCACCGTCAACGGGAATGCACTCCTTCGCAAGGCCACCTGTCAAGGCGAGGTTAAACTCTTGAACGCGACGATTCGTGGGAACCTCGAATTCGATAGCGGCACCTTCGAGAACCCTAATGGCGAAGCTTTGTGGATGTCTGGTATCCACGTCAACGGCAATCTCTTGCTGCGAAATGGATCAACCTGTCGCGGCATCGTTGACCTGTTGCGCGCCACGGTTGGCTCCTCGGTCATTTGCGATGGTAGCACATTCGACTCTCCGGGCGGCGACTCCCTGGTATTGGAGCTTGCTGACATCCACGGCAATCTACTTCTGCGAAAGGCAATGTGCCGCGGAACGGTCAACCTGTTGAACGCCAGCGTCCACGGTAACGTTGATTGCGACAAGGCAACGTTCAACCACCCTGTTTGGTGGCTGGAAAACATCCCACTTGGCGGTACGGCACTCTGGATGGAAAGTATCCATGTAGGCGGCCGGCTGGATCTACGAAACGAGTGCACCTGCCATGGATTCGTTGATCTTTCCGGGGCAACAGTCGGGGGAGTCGTCGATTGTCGAGAGGGCAGGTTCGATAACCCCAACCAACAAGCACTCCGAATGGGCCTTGCGGACGTAAAGGGAGCGGTTGATCTGACCGGGGCGATTTGTCACGGCGACGTCGACCTCTCGGAATCCACCATTCGCGGAAGCTTGTTCCTTGATGGCGCTGCGCTGGATCAGCCAAAGGAGAACCCTCTGGCGTTGGTGCTTGCTCAGGTCCACGGCGCGGTCAGCTTCAGAAAGGGCTTCAGAAAAGGCTTGAGAGAGCCTTTTAATTCCCAGGGCCACGTTAACATGTACGGGGCAACGGTCGACAAGCTTGTCGACTGTACTGAAGGCCAGTTTAACAACCCTGCCGGTACGGCTTTGACATTGGACCTTGCCGACATCAAGGGTGACGTAATCCTAAATGACGCGGTTTGCACCGGCGAAGTGCGACTGCAAAATGCAACGGTCCACGGCGATCTGAATTGCAAAAAAGCGCAGTTTATCAACGACGTAGCAGAGCGCGCTGCGTTGTTGTGCGACGGTATCCGAGTTGCAGGAAGCATGTCTCTTGAGGGAAAAACAAACATTAAGGGCAAGCTCAGTCTGGTCGGCGCATCGGTCGAACGCTCACTTGTCTGCAAAGATCTGCAATCGACCGAGGAGCTTTTCATTGATTTCCGGGCAGCCCAGGTCGGGGCGCTTCTTGACGACCGCGACGGCTGGCCGCCTCCCGGTAGATTGCGTCTCGAAGATTTTAAATATGGTGAGCTTGGCCAGGGCGCTCCAGCGACTGCCGACCAGCGCATCACCTGGCTACATCTTCAGGCGACACAGGGTGATGATGGCAAGCCCCTACCGCTGTCGACGCAACCTTATAATCAGTTGGCAGCGGTGCTGCGCAAACAAGGACATGACGGCGCTGCACGAGATATTCTCGTCCATAAGGAGAAAGACTCGGTTGATCCGAATCGCAGGAATGTCGGGTACTACACCATAGGCTTTTGGAACATAGCGTGGAACATCGTTTACAGATTCACCGTGGGTTATGGGCACAGGCCTTGGCTTGCTGGCCTGTGGGCACTTGGCCTTTTCGTCGTCGGTGGCGTCCTATTTTCGCGTGCGTGTGATAGCCAGATGATGATGCGCTTGAAAAAGGATAGCGTGCTTTCATTCAGCCCATGGGTTTACTCGCTGGAAACTTTGATTCCATTGATCAAACTGGAGCAGCAAGAGTGTTGGGGACCTGATGCGGACACTGACAGGTTCTTTACAGTCGGGGGAATCAAAGTCACTGGCCGACGGCTGCGCCGCTATCAGTGGACGCACATCGTCCTCGGTTGGCTGCTGGCTGCCGCCCTCTTGGCGGGTCTGTCAGGACTGCTGCACACTCCATAAAGACACAGCGTTGAAAAGCGAAAGTGTGTTGTGGCGATGAACGCAATGAAACGGGACAACCACTCACCAAGCGGGGGGCGAATCTTCGCCGTGCTTAAGGGGGGACCGGAGCGCGGACCGGGCGTATAATACAAGACGGAGCCCGGAGGTTTGACATGCAGCTTCCCGTTTTCGAACAGCACGTGAGGCCGATCGAGCGATACGAAGATCCTCTCGACCTGATGGACGAGATCGAATCGCTCAAAAAGGAAAAGGACGCCACCATTCTCGCCCACTACTACGTGGACGGCGAGATTCAGGACGTGGCCGACTTTACCGGCGACAGCCTCAAGCTGTGCCGGGACGCGGCCGGCGTACGCTCGTCGGTCATCCTGTTTGCCGGCGTCCACTTCATGGCCGAGTCGGCGAAGATGCTCAATCCAGAGAAAAAAGTTCTGATTCCCGATCTGCTCGCCGGCTGCTCGCTCGCCGAGAGCTGCCCGTTCGACAAACTGGACGCTTTTCAACGCAAGCTCCGCGCGGCGGGACGCGACTTCGTCACGGTCGCCTACATCAATACGACGGCTGCGGTGAAAAGCCTTTGCGATTGGATCGTCACCAGCGGTAACGCCCGGGAGACGATCGACAAGATTCCAGCCGACAAAGAGATCTTGTTCGTCCCCGA
>DASZIA010000677.1:0-1863 GCA_035949535.1 Planctomycetaceae bacterium
GGTGGGAGTCTTCTATGCCGGTATCACAAAAATGCTCGGTTTCGTCCCACTCAGCGACGAATGGAAGGTCATGGGGCTGGCCGCCTATGGCAAGCCCGGGTTTGACCTGAGCCCGCTGATCCAAGTTCAAGACGAAAGTTACGCCGTCTCCGGCCGACGTTTTTTCGGCAACACGGATTTCGATCACACCGGACTCGAGCCCGTCACGGGACCGAGGCGCAATGGTGAGCCCCTTTCAGAACACCACAAGGAGCTGGCACGTTCGGCCCAGGATTGCTGCGAACAGGCCGTGCTTGCCCTCCTACGGCACGTCACAAAACTGACCGGCAGCCGCAAACTTTGTCTGGCCGGGGGAGTCGCCCTCAATTGCAAGGCAAACGGCGAGCTGATTCGCTCGGGAATGATTGACGACATCTATGTCCAACCTGCGGCCGGAGACGACGGGGCGTGCATCGGTGCGGCTTACGGTGTTTACCAGCAGCTCGGGCAGAGGATTCCGTCGCACGTCGTCGGGCACACCTACTTGGGGACCGAGCACTCCAACGAAGCGATCGAGAGCGTACTAAAGGCGTACAAGATCCCTTATCGGCGAGCCGAAAATCCCTCCCAGGCAGCGGCCCAGCTCCTCAGTCAGAACCATTTGATCGGCTGGTTTCAGGGGCGGATGGAATTTGGTCCGCGGGCACTCGGGAACCGCTCGATTCTCTCAGACCCTCGTGACGTGCAAAACCGCGATCGCGTCAATGAGGCCGTCAAGTTCCGCGAGAACTGGCGGCCCTTTGCCCCGAGCGTGATAGAGGAGCGGGGACACGTCTACTTCCAGGATTTCCGTCCATCGCCCTACATGATCCTCAGCTTTTGGGCGACCGAAGAAGCCAAGACGCGAATTCCTGCCGTGGTTCACGTTGACGGGAGCTGCCGCGTGCAATCGGTCACACGCGGTTCGAATCCACTCTATTACGACCTGCTCGCGGAATTCGAGAAATTGACCGGCGTCCCGGTTCTCATGAATACGTCCTTCAATTTGAAAGGGGACGCAATCGTCGAGTCGCCGCGGGATGCCATTCAAACGTTCTTCACATCGGGACTCGACGATCTGGTCATTGGACCGTTCCTAGTCAGCAAGTCGAAGTGATGGTGTGGCTCAGTCAGACGCCCCCGGGACAATGAAGATGCAATCCGAGTCCCCGCGAGTGAGAGAAAAGACTGGCCGTCAGCTGCGACCCTTCCCGCTCCGCACCCTGCCGCCAACGCTTCGTCAGATCGTGTGGAGCCGCTTTTACCGCTCCGCGCCTCAACAGTTGCTTGGCTTGTTCAATTCCGCACCTCTTCATTTCGCCCCCTCTGTCGTCATGACAGGGCTAGTGCCGGGCGATGTGATATCGGACGCGATCGCGTTGACGGGGATTTACGACCTGCCAATGACCCGGTGGCTGCTGAAGATCGCGCGGGAAGAGCGCGGGCTGTTTGTCGATGTCGGGGCAAATCTGGGTTACTTCAGCCTCCTCTGGGCCGCGCAGGACGCACAAAATCGGGCCATTGCGATCGAGGCGTCGCCCCGCATCGTCGGGCTGCTTGAGGAAAATGTTCGCGACAACAGACTTGGCGACCGAATCACAGTTCGTGCCCAGGCAGCCGGTGCCCGGCGCGGAACGATGCAGTTCAATTCCGGGCCGGCCGAGCAAACAGGCTGGGGTGGCTTTGCGCCGGCCACCTCGTCGGCGACTGCAACCGTGGACGTCGTGCCCCTCGATGAACTCCTCTCGGAGATTCAGGATATCGCCATTCTGATGGTGGACGTGCAGGGAGCCGATTTCTGGGCGTTGCAAGGCGCCGAGCGACTCCTGCGTGAGCGGCGCGCCC
>DASZIA010000678.1:0-17949 GCA_035949535.1 Planctomycetaceae bacterium
TTGGCACTCGTCCCGGGCCGAGGATTCTCCCATGCCCGAAGAGATCGAAGTTCCCACCGAACAGCTGCACGAGACCATCCACGAAGCGGCGCACGAGAGTGAGCACCGACACGAGTCTGGCCCTCTCAATATGCGCGTGGCGCTGACGACTGCTCTGCTGGCGGTGGTTGCCGCCGTGGCCGCGCTGCTGGCCGGTCACGCCGCCAACGAGGCGCTGCTCGAGCAAATCAAAGCGTCGAACGAGTGGAGCCACTACCAATCCAAGAGCATCAAGGCGAGCGTCCTGGGCTCCAAGATCGAGCTGCTCGGCAGTCTCGGCAAGCCCTCCAGCTCGAAAGACGCGGTGAAGCTGGCGGAATACGAGCAGGACATGGCCGAACTGATGGAGGCCGCCAAGCGAGAGGAAGCCGCATCGGCCGACCACATGAAGCACCACGTCGTGCTGGCGCGGTCGGTGACCTTCTTCCAAATCGCCATCGCGCTGGCTGCCATCGCCGTGCTGACGAAGAAGAGCCAACTGTGGATGGTCAGCCTCGGACTCGGCGCGATCGGGACCGCGTTCTTTGTGGTCGGCCTGTTCTGAACGCGTGAGAACCACTCGATCGAACTAGAGCGGCCAGATCCTCGTACACCAGCTTGACGTTGATGGGCACGTCATCGACGATCAGGTCTCTGGGAAACGCCTGGCCTGCTCTTACCACTTGAGAGGACTGAATTCTGATGAGCGGTTTCGCTCAGCGGCTTCATCAGGCCGTTTTGCGCAAACGAACGGCGGCTTGCGTTGGACTTGATCCGCGGTTCGCCGACCTTCCGCGACCCGTCGTGCGCGCCGCCGAGGCACGTTGCCCGGGAACTCGTCGCGAAATGGTGGCAGCCGCTTATGAGGAGTTCTGTTTCCGGATCATCGACGTCGTCGCGCCGCTGGTGCCGGGCGTCAAGCCGCAGTCTGCGTTTTTCGAGGAAGCGGGGCCCCAAGGCGTGAGCGTGCTGGCGCGTGTCATCCGCAAAGCGCGCGACGCCGGCTTGATCGTGATCTGCGACGCCAAGCGCGGCGACATCGGTCCGACGGCCGAAGCCTATGCGGCCGCCTACCTCGCCGGAGAAGACCCCGACGGTGCCCCGTTCGCAGCCGACGCCGTCACCGTGAACCCGTATCTCGGGCGCGACACGCTCGAGCCGTTCGTGCGACTGGCGACAGAACGCGGCGCCGGCGTGTACGTGCTCACGCGCACGAGCAATCCGGGAGCCGGAACTTTTCAGGATCGCCTCTCCGAAGGGCGACCCATGTATCGACACGTCGCGGAGATGGTGGAATCGCTCGCCTGCTCGACAGCAGGTTCGGAGCCGTACGGCGCAGCGGGCGCGGTGGTCGGGGCGACCTATCCGCGCGAGTTGAGTGAACTGCGGGCCGCCATGCCCCACGCACTCCTGTTAGTGCCCGGTTACGGCACCCAAGGAGGACAGGCGGCCGACGTTGCCGGCGCGTTCGACGCAAAGGGACTCGGGGCCCTGGTCAACAACGCGCGGGGAATCAACTTTGCGCACGCCCGCGAACCGTATCGCAGCCGCTTCGGCGAAGCGAACTGGGATGAGGCGGTCGAGGCGGCGACGAAAGACATGATCGCCCAGCTCGCGACTCACACCCCAGCGGGCAAGTTGCAATCAAGCAGCCGCTGACGACCGCGGAACTGGTAGTCTAGAACTGGGGAATCTAATTGACCGCGCTTGTGCGCCCACGCTAGAAGGGAAATAGGCACCTTATTAAGCGCGGAGTTTCCTAAAGCATCGCGTCAAAGCGATCTTGAGAGCGGCTCGATGAATTACGACGGCGAACGAAACCATCTTGTTGCAAGCCGACTGCTCTCGCTTGCCGTCCCCTTTGTCTGTCTCGCGGCCGTCTCGACGACTGCCAACGCCGCGCAGCCTGCGGACGAAACAGGCGCGCGGCTCTATTCGCCCGGGCAGTATCCGGATTCGCCTCCGCAGTATCCGGTCGCGGCTCGGTATTACGGCGCCATCGACCCCAATCCCGTCGGCTACTATCCATACGCGTACTATGATGGACCGGCTTTCCCCGTTCGCCGAGCGATCGGGTACTACCCGTACCCCGATCCGCATCCTTACGCCAATCTCCCTCCGTACCCGTTCGGCTATTGGGGCTACGGGGCCTGGCCCTACGGATTCCCAGGCTGGGGTTGGGGCTCGGTGTACCCGTACGGATTTGGGTTCTAGACGCGACGTCTCTTGCCTGCGCGGCGATTTCTCCGGTCGGCCTGCTGAGTGCTCAGCGCGCGGCAACCACAAGCGTGCTTGACAATCGCTTGCGACGGGTGCAGACTGCGATGCGCTCGTTGATGAGCGGCGAGCATTCTTGGCAGCGGCTGCCTTTCTTTGCCCTAACCCGTACTGGACTCTCGGTTCTTTACGTGAGCCCCGACATCTTGTCGCGCGGGCAGGCTCAACCTCACCATGATCTTTCGGCGTCGTTCCTTCGCGGCCTGACTGGTCGGAATCGACTCACGGAAATGAGTCGATGAGGACCGCGCGACATCGACGCGGCGCTCGGCGACACTCAACTACCGGTTCAACAGTCGATTCTTTGGCGGAGATTGACCGATGCTCAAACCGACACGATCGTTCTGGATTCTTGGAATCGGGTTTGTTGCGGCAGGTGGACTCCTGCTGGCCGATTCCAGGCCGCCCGTTTCTACCCCCCCTCGCTCCGGTGATGCGAAGGCGCCGCTGGTCGTCGCCATGCAGCAACCCGCGACGCAGGCCGCCGAGGGCAAACCCGCCGACGCCGCAGCCGATCGCGGCTGGATCGGCGTCATGTTGGAAGACGCCAACGGACAAGGCGCACGCGTGGTCGATCTCTTCCCGGGCGGACCGGCCGCGTTTGCCCGAGTTCGCGCGGGTGACGTTGTGACCAAAATCGGCGGCACGCCGGTTAGCTCCGCGGCCGACGCGACGACCGCCGTCGAACGACTCGCGCCCCGGCAACAAGCCACAATCATCGTCAATCGCCGCGGCAAGCCCGTCGAACTCAAAGTGCAAGTCGATAGCCTGGCCGATTTTCGCGAGCGTTACGTCAACGAGATGATGCGTCGCGATCCCCGACATCCGAAATACGCCGCCCATCCCGGCATCAGCGACTCGGACATGTCGGCCGAGGTCGTCCGCCGGCTGTTCGAGCAACACGAGCGAATGGAACGCTCGCTGCACGAAGTTCTCAAGGAGCTGCACGAGCTGCGACAAGAAGTGCGTGCTCTGAAGAAGTAACGCAGTCCGGGAATGCAACTCACCCGTGCTCGCGTCGCTCGTCCTCCCAATTCACCAGGTTGTAGGCTTACGCTTTCAAAGGCTCTCCCGATGAAACTCAATAAGGTACTAATCCCCGCGTTAGCGATCGTGCTGCTCTTTAGCGTTTCCGGCGGCTCCGCTCAACAAGATTCGATGGGCGATACGGGGCTGACCGTTCGCCAGGATGATCTCGACTCATTCTGGCTCGATACGCACAACTGGTACTGGTACGGCTACCGACCTTACACGCACGTGCACACAACTCGGTTTGCCGGCAGCCTGCCCACATGGAACGCCGGCAAGAGCGGTTACTCGTTCGGCATCACCGAACCGGCCGGCAACGCACCCTGGGAAGGCGGACCCAACGTTCCCTTCCAACTCACCAAGGGCGGCACCTGGCATTGACCGTTCGCCGACGAGGGTTCCGCGCCACAACTCCTTCGATGGTTGCCGGCCGTCGCTGCCGGTACACTCATGCGATCTGGGGAGTAATCCTCGCCGTTGGTAGCGGAGACCGACGGCACGTGGAGGCAAGCGCCGCCCATACTCATCTGCGAGGGAGCGATGCAAATTAATCGGGTCACAATCCGTCGAAGGCCGGTTCGATCGTCGTCGGGATTCACGCTCATCGAATTGCTGGTGGTCATTGCGATCATTGGCATCCTGGCGGCCCTGTTGCTGCCGGCCGTGCAGGCGGCCCGGGAAGCGAGCCGGCGGACACAGTGCCGCAACAATCTGCATCAAATCGGCGTCGCCCTCCACAACTACCACGACGCGTCCCGATGCTTTCCGCCAGGCTACGTCTCGAACTTCGACAATTCGGGTAACGACACCGGTGCGGGCTGGGGCTGGGCGTCGATTGTGCTTCAGGAGGTTGAACAGCTCGCGCTTCAAAAATCCGCGAACTTCCAGCAGCCGATCGAGTCGCCGTCGAATGCGACGGCCCGCGTGAGCGTCGTCCCCACGTATGTGTGCCCGTCTGACGCGTTCAAAGAGACTTGGGCCGCCGTGAAGCGCGATCCGCTTGGGAATCCACTGGCGACGATTTGCCAGATTGCCTCGGCCAATTACGTCGGTGTGTTTGGCGTGTCAGAGCCCGGCATCGACGGCGAGGGAATGTTCTTCCGCGACAGCAAGATCTCCATTCGCGACGTCACCGACGGGACGAGCACCACGCTGATGGTAGGCGAGCGCTCGAAAACCTGGTGCGACGCGACGTGGGTTGGGGCCGTGACCGACGCCTCTCTGTTTCCGCCTCCCGGATCGCCGGCTCTTCCGCAGGTTCAGAACGCCTCCGGGATGGTGCTGGGGCACACGTCAGAAGGTCCGCCGAGCGGGCCGGGCCTCGAGTGCAACAATTTCTCCAGCCTTCACAGCCAGGGGGCGAACTTCCTGTTCGTCGACGGACATGTGCAGTTCGTTTCGAGTTCCATCGACCGGACGCTCTTCAACGCCATGGCCACTCGCGCTGGCGGGGAAACGGTAGGAGACGACTCGTGATTCGCAAAACGCCGGCGCTCGTCGCTCTGGTCGCATTGGTCGGCTGCGCACAATCACCGGCTGCTGCGCCGATTCCCCTGGACCAGGTTCCGCCATCGATCATGAAGATCTCTCAGGAGAAACTGCCCGACGTCAAATTTGATCGGGCCGTGAAAAAGGCGAACGGCGGCTACGAAATCAGCGGCAAAGACAAAAAGGGCAAAGTCCACGACGTCGACTTGACGGCCAACGGCGAGGTGACCGAAGTCGAATAGGAGCTGGGGCTCGACCACAAATCTCACGAGTCGTCCCCCGAGCGCGGCCGATGGTGCAGCTCAAGGCAGCTTGAACTTCCCGATGAAGTTGTTCGAGAGACTGCCCAGATAGAGAGAGCCGTCGTGCTCGAATGCCGACGTGATCGCGGGCAGATGCTTGCCGCTGGGGTCTTGAAAACTCTCTAGGATTCGGCCCGTTTCGTCGAGTTTGATCACGAAGCCATACGGTTGGGGCTTTGGCAAGAACATCCGCGGAAGCTTGGCGAGCGTGTTCTTCAGGAAGGGGTGCGGCGAGAGCCAGTCGCCGGTCTCGTTGCGCACGGTCACGAGCGCCAGCCAAAACGTGCCATGACGGTTTGACGTGATGTTGTCGGGATAGCCGGGCAGATTGTCGACGAACACCTCCGACTTGCCGGCGCGTTCCCCTTTGAGCCAATAGCGCGTGACCCGGAAACGGTAAGTCTCGTTCACCAACACGAAATCTTCGTGTTGCGACAAGGCCACGCCGTTGGCGAAGTAGAGATCGCTCAAGAGGACGGTGGTGGTCTTAGTGGCGGGGTCGTAGCGCAGCAAGCGGCCGTGCGGACGCCCTTCGAGCATGTCGTAGAGGAATCCGTCGATCCCAAATTTGTCGCTGGCGTCGGAGAAAAAGATCCTGCCGTCACGGGCGATGTCGAGGTCGTCGGCAAAATGGACCGGCTTACCGGCGACGTCCGTCGGCAGCGTGGTGATCCGCCCGTCGGGACTGACTGATAACAATCCTTTCACGGCGTCGGCAACAATCAGGTCGCCGTTCGCAGCCGTGGCGATTCCCAAGGGGCGACCACCCGTCGTGGCAATCGTTTTGACTTCGATTTCCCCTTTGGCGTGTAAGGTCTTGCCGCCCGGCACGACGTAATCGCCCCCTGCGCCGTCGTTGAAGACGACAATCCGGCCGTCGAGCGTCCCCGCATAAATGTTGCCGCTGCGATCAACTTCGATGTCTTCGGGGCCGACCAGTTGTCCGACACCCAGCAATTCGGCCGATTCCAAGAGACGGTTCGGCGCCAACGGCCCTTCGAGCATAGGCTTCGGCGGCGGCTCGTAGGCGACTGAATCGATCGGTGACGGCCACAAGAGAAGGTAAGCGAGAACCGCGAGCAAGACCGCGCCGAGGCAATAACCCAGCCGCTTTGTCAGGCGTCGACCGCGCGACGAGGCGGGCGACGGTGGCTGGGGTTGAGCATTTGATGCAGGTTCGGTTGTCATGACGCAATCCCGGCGGGCCGGCCTTCCGTTACGGACCGTTATACCACGAGCCGCTCTTCGGGTGGCCGGGACAACTGCGTTGTCCCGGCTGCGCAGCAGCAAGAGGCCGCTAATCCAGCCAACCCACCGGCACTCCTACCGATCGACGGTCCTCATAGAACCGCGCTGAACTCCAAGGCCAGTCAGTCGTCCGTGCGACAAGACCTTTCTCGACGGAATTGCGATGCATGTAGTTCAGCTTCTCCCTCAGTTTCTTTGGGCCGTAGATGTTGAAGTCATAAAATCCTGCCTGCCAGACAGGGTCGTCCGGGTTGATGGTGCGGCTATAAGAAACAATCCTTGTGCTGAGGAATCGTTTGATCTGAACCGACGATCGGTGCTTCCAATGTTTGACGAACTCGCTGATCTGGCTGTCAGCTGCAAACCAGACAATCGCGTGCACATGGTTCGGCATCACGACGAATCCGGCGCAACGCCCTTGCTGTCGGGCCAATTGGGAAGTGAGCACACCTAGAACGATTTTCTTGGCCCGGTCGACGTCAAGCAGACGCCGGCGTTTGTAGCAGGAGAACGTGAGAAAGTGGGCGTGTCGTTCCGTGTCGTAGGTGCGTCGATTTCGCATGGACGCATCGTTGCCAAGACGAATCGTTTCTGACAAGCCTCTTGCCGCTCTGCGGCCGGGACAACAAGTTGTCCCGGCTACCCGGACGGTGGCGAAGGTCGCGCGATACCTCCGTCTTATCTTCTGGACGACTCCAGACTCAGATAAAATAATATCGGGGACAAATAAGGGCTTTTGATCGCTTGCCGTGCTGACCGCTAAAGAAACGCTCGGCGCGGGGCGAGGCAAGTGTCTGCGGAGCCGTGGCGTGCGCCGTCGTGGGGCGATCCGCGTTTTAGCGTTTGTGGGCTTGCTGGTCGCAATGCCGATCGCGATGCGGCTTGCTCAAGAACGCTTTCCGAGTGAAGCCGGACCGCACGGCCTTCCCGCCCTCGCGTGCCTCCTCGTCTACGTTGCCTGCGCTGCCGCGCTCCGCTCGCGGGTGATCGCCGGAGTGCTGGCCGGCATTCTGATTTGGGCGTTTATCGATCTCCATCAGTCCTTCGATCCCGAGCAATGGGAAGGCCAGCTCTTATTGTGGAGCGGGACCGGATTCATGGCGGGACTCTTGTGGGAAGGCATCAGCCGAGCGATTGCGCCCGAACCCTCGGATTCGCCAGGCGACTGATACCATTTCCGCGATTTGGCCAGATCCGTGGGAAAGGGACCTTGGCCCGACGATAAGCGACCGCGAAGAATGGAATGAGCGGATTCGAGCCGTTGAGGTTGCGCGAGGGGGTAGGGTGCGCGCTTGCCCAGATTTAAGTGACGAGCAAGCCGCCAGTTCAGCGTTTGCTCGCAAGAGGAGAGCATTGTCGGGTCGCAGTGCGGGACGGGAGTCCGTCTGGGTCGATGGGACGGGACTCCTCGTTGGGGACGGGACACGTTGGCGGGACGGGACTCGTTGGCGGGACGGGACACGTTGGCGGGACGGGACACGTTGGCGGGACGGGACACGTTGGCGGGACGGGACTCGTTGGTGGGACGGGACTCGTTGGTGGGACGGGACTCGTTGGTGGGACGGGACTCGTGGTGGGACGGGACTCGTGGTGGGACGGGACTCGTGGTGGGACGGGACTCGTGGTGGGACGGGACTCGTGGTGGGACGGGACTCGTGGTGGAACGGGACTCGTGGTGGAACGGGACTCGTGGTGGGACGGGACTCGTTGGTGTGCACAGGAGACCACGGGACAAGTTCCGATCATTGCGGGGGTTGTCCCACGCAAGCCATTGGCAGAAGACAGTTTGCGGCGAATGGGCGGCGGAACGGGACAGATCGGATGGTGGGACGGGACAGATCCGCTGATACGAGCAGCTGCCGTCGTCGGGCGAGTTGGCTAGGTTTTGGTGATGGGACGGGACTCTTTTGTTGACTGAAGCGGTGGGTCGGGTCACTGACTTTTGATCGGCAGACAACCCACCAAGTAGTTGAGCCACCCGTGGCAGTCCGGGGAGACTTGGGCCTGTCGTTCGCTACGCATCGGGACTGTTTGATAGGATGGCGGGACGCAATTTCCCGCCTGAACTGCCCTGCCAGGAGAATCCGCCATGAAGCCGCTTGCGATTGCGTTGGCACTTTTTGTGATCGGTTTCGGAATGAAAACGGCCCGTGCGATTGATGTCGGCGACAAGGCGCCGGCGTTTGAGGGCGTCGACGATCAAGGACATCCCTGGAGTTCGGCCGATCACGTCGGCAAGGGCGTGCTGGTCGTCTACTTTTATCCCGCCGATCTCACCGGCGGCTGCACCAAGCAGGCCTGCGGCTTTCGCGACGATATGAAGACGCTCGCCGCAAAGGGCGTCGAAGTCGTCGGCGTCAGCGGCGACAGCGTGTCCAACCATCAGCTCTTCAAAAAGGCCAAGAATCTCAACTTCACCCTGTTGGCCGACGAGAAGGGCGAAGTGGCCAAGGCCTTCGGCGTGCCGACCCGCGCGGGGGGCGTTGCCAAAGTCAAGACGCCCGACGGCAAGGCGCATGCTCTCACGCGCGGGATCACGGCCGCGCGGTGGACATTCGTAATCGACAAGGCGGGAAAGATCGCGCAGAAGACGAAAGTCGCTGACCCTGCCGGCGACGCCAAGGCCGTGGCGGCTGCGGTCGACGCCCTCAATAAATGACGCCCAAAATGCTGCCGAGGCGGCAGCCTGCTTTGAGCGGGCAACACCCGATCCTGGCAGATTTTTAATACTCAGATTTCTTAACCGTCTGTTTACGGGGTCCGCTTGGCCGTGCGGGTCAATCTTCCTAACATAAGCCGATCGCCGCACTGTAAGCTCGTAATCATCAAAGTCTTGCCAACAAAAACCATGGAGAACGTGATGCGAAAGCTGTCTTTGGCTATCACCGCTTGCTTCGCGATGGGATTCGTGTTCCCCGCGTCGAGCGCGAACGCCGCGGAGATTAACTCGGGCCTGAAGCCCGGCGACGCGCCGGCTGCGTTTCAGGTGCAGGACGTGACGGGACCGGCGGCCGGCACCAAGCTGTGCTATCGCTGCCGCTACGGCGGCAACCCGGTCGTTGCCGTCTTCACGCACAAGATCGACGACAAGGTCGCCGCGCTCGTCAAAAAGGTCGACGCGGAAGTCGCGAAGAACAAAGACAAGAAGATGAAGGCCTTCGTCGTCCTCTTGACCGACGACCCGGACCACGCCGAGCCGAAGCTCAAGGCCTTGGCGGAGAAGAACAACATCGAGAACGTGCCGCTGACGATTTTCGACGGACCGATGGGCCCGCTCGATTACAAGCTGTCTGACAAGGCCGACGTCACGGTGCTGATGTGGGTCAAGAGCGACGTGAAGGTTAACCGCGCCTTCGCGCCCGGCCAGCTCGACACCGCGTCGATCTCCGCGATCGTCAAGGATACGTCGAAGATTCTGGACTGAACGCGATCAAGATTCGGGAGGGCGAGGCTCCCGCCGAGCCGCTGGTTGCCGACAGAGGCAGAACCGGCTCAGCAGGAGCTTCGCCCTCCCGTTGTTTTGCGCGGTCCTCAGACCCAGCCGACGGCAAGCCATTGGAACAGGCCGATCACAATGGCGGCCGTCGCGCCGACGCGCAGGTTGTCGTTGGTGCGCACGGGGAGCGACTCGACGAGCGCGGCCGCAACCGCAGCGGTCAGCGCACCGAAGAGGGCCATTCCGAAGTCGACGCGCGGAAAGCCTGCGACCTGATAAACGTCGTGGGCCTCACCCCAATAAACGAGCGCCGTCATCGGCGTTGCCACTAGGATGAAGCAAACCGTTCCGACTACCGTTTTCCTGGGATTCCAGGGGAGCCGCCAGCCGCGCATCAGCATGCCGCCCAGGGTGGCCGAACCGTCTCCGAACGCCAACACGGCCAGAGCTGCGAAGGCCACTTCGACGTGTTGCGAACAAAGCAGCATCGTCGCCAGGACGATCGACGCATATCCGAATACTGCGGCCATCACGTCCCGGCGTCGTTCGGCGGTGCGTTGCACTCGTCCGAATTGGAAGTAGGCAATCGCCGCCAAAACCACGATCAATCCGCTAACCTCGCTTAAGAACCGCGCCGACGAGGGGGCACGATGCGGAACCGCCCACAACAGAAACGGCAAGAGCCCCGGGGTTGCGTGCAGCAGGCGACGCTTCGTCTCGCGGGCGCCCAGTCGTTCCTCCAAGAGGCGAGCTACCCGCCCCCACAGCCGCTCCCAGCGGTCCGTGGTCGGGACAGCGACCTCTGGAAACGTCGCAACCGCCGCTGCGAGAGCCGCGCGATTCGGATTGATGGGCGGCGGACCGTAGCGACGGGACCTCAGGGCTGGCGGCGCTCCATAGGCGTTCACACCGCCCGCGACGCTTCTGTGTCCATTGCTAGGGTTGCGGAAGATCTGCCGTTGTGGCGGCGTGGACCGACGACGTGTCGCCCATTGTTGCTGTTTCACTTTCAGGGTGCCTCAATAGTGATGCGAGTGGCACCTCCGTGTCGTAGCGGTTGTTGCCGACCCTTTTTTCGATCTCCCTGTTAGGGTGACTGATCAATACGAATGATTCGCAATAGGCGTGCCATGGACCTGATGGCGATGGGTTCTTACTGAGACTTTTTTGGACGGGTGCTTCGGGCAATCCGAGTAACGCACCGATTGAGAGGTGGTCAATTTCCGACCGCTGCGGCCGCAAAATGCGCGGGTGTCTTTGGAGAGCGACTCGACCTCAGTCGATGCGTTCGAGGACGGCCACTGGAAAAGCAGCCAATAAATCCCCTATTGGCCAGTGGCCCGACTCAGAAAAGCCGGGCTGGCTCGGCGAGACAATTTCGCCGGTGAAGAGGTTGCGAAAGCTCGCGGATTGCAGTTGATTGGGGAGGCTGACGGAGGTGTCGCCCCAAAGGTCTCGTCCGAGCGGAGGGCCAGGGACGGCATTGGTGAGTTTTGCGATCAGCCGCGGCGCGATGACGAGCAGGGCGGATTGCGCGTTCTTGCGTACGAAGCCGCAGACGTGCTCGGCCCGCGAACCCGTCGCGTCGAGCGGAATATAGCGGCCGCACGTCAGCAGACTCGGATGTTGGCGGCGGAAATTGAGCATCCGCCAAATGACGAACAGCTTGATCCGACCATCCCGGGGACTGTCCACGAGTTCGCGAGCCAGGTTGCCCAGCGCGTCGGGTGATTCCACGAGCCGAGTTTCGAGCGAGCGCAGCAGCTCGCGGCGACGCTCATAGTCGACCGGCCGGCGGTTGTCGGGATCGACCAGGCTGAAATCCCAGATTTCGGCCCCTTGATACAGATCAGGGACGCCGGCGCTCGCGAGCTTGAGCACCGTTTGCGAAAGCGAGTTCCAAAGGCCCAATTCGGAGATCCGCTGGGCAAACGGCTCGAAGTCGGCAAGGAACGGATTTCGCCGCGACGAATCCAAAATGGCGCCGACGAATTCGCGGGTCGCCCGTTCGTAATCTTCGTTCGGACTGACCCAACTGGTGTTGGCCTTGGCCTCGCGCGTCGCCTTCAACATGTAGTTCTGAATTCGTTCGCAATACTGGTCCCGTTCGGCAGGATCATGCGGGGCGAGAGGCCAGCTGCCGATCAGCGTTTGGTAAAGCAAGAATTCGTCGTTTCGCGACGGGGCAGGGGCCTCCTCGACACGAACCTTCTTGGGCTGGTTCAAGCGAGCCCAACGAAAAACTCGTGCGCGGAATTCCCGCGGCATTTCCGACAAAACGTTGATCCGCGCCCGCACGTCTTCGCTGCGCTTGGTGTCGTGGGTGGAAGTCGCCAAGAGCGAATGGGGCCAATGCGCCTGCCGCTCGATGTTCTGCTGATGGAACGACGACAGCGTGGTTCCGAAGATTTCCGGATCGCCGCCCACCTCGTTGAGCGAAACCAGTCGGTTGTAGATGTAAAAGGCCGTGTCCTCGACGGCCTTTGCCATCACCGGCCCCGTGAATTGTTGAAAGCGGCCGACAAACCGTTCTAGAGCCTCGCGTGCCTCGTCGTCCGGAGCATAGGTCTGATTGAGCAAGAGGACCGCGCGCACGAGGTCGAAAATGGAAGTGCTCGTCGCCGGATTCTTTCGCTTGGCCCGAGAGACAGCCATTTCGATGTAGCGACGATCGCGCTCGAGCACGCCGGTGGGGTTGACGTACGTGCGATAGACGGGGAAGCAGGCGATCACCTCGCGGAGGGCCTCGGTCAGGCTGTTGAGCGTGAAGTCCCGCGACCGGCGGTTGCGCTCGGAAATTCGATCGAGCTGGTGCCCCAGCACGCTGACCTCGGCCGACATCGAGGCCTGCATGATCAACAGTTTGCAGCGATAGACCAGCTCGCGGAAATCGACGCGTTCTTTCACGAAGGTTCCGTAAAGCCGGTCGAAGGCCTTGGCGTTCGTCCGCTCGACGAAGATGCCGTTTAAATTCGCCAGGAAGTCGTAACCGGTCGTGCCGTGCACGGGCCAGCTCTCCGGCAGGCGTTCGCCGGGTTCGAGAATTTTTTCGACGACGACGTAGAGCGGGCGAGTCAAAAGGTCGTTGCGTTCCGTGCGGGCCAGCGCCTCGAATCGATCGGCCAGCACGGACTCGATCGCCTCCCAAGTCGGAGCTTCGCCCGACAGACGACCACTCGCCGCCGAGCCGTCGCCGTTTGCGCTCGGCGCTGACGTGCTGGCTGGCGCCGCTTCCGCGCTGGGTTCCGGTTGGACGGTGCCGTTCGCAAACTGCTCATCGAACACTTGTCGGCAGACTTGCAGAAAACGGGCTTTTTGCAGGCGGCGAAGATATTCGGGGGGATCGTAGAGGCCGTCGGGATGGTCGATTCGCAGTCCCTGGACCTGGCCCTGGCTCACTAGCCGCAGGATCAACCGGTGCGTCTGCTCGAAGACATCGGCGTTCTCCATGCAGATGGCGGCGAGCTCGTTGACGTCGAAGAACCGCCGGTAATTGATCTCGTCCGACGCCACGCGCCAGTACGCCAAGCGGTACGGCTGCTCCGCCAGAAGCTGTTCGAGCAGGTCGAAGCTGTGTGGGTCGCCCGGCTTGCCGTTAAGGAGCGCCACGTTGTCCTGGATGAAGCTGGCTACCCGGGGTGTGGCATCGGCCAGATCCTTAAGCCGTCGCTTGAGGACCTCTTTTTCGCGACGTCGCTCGCTCACCTTTTGTGGGTCGGTTTCAGTCATCGCCGGCAGATGGCCGATGCCGGTGAGAATGCTTTGATATTCGAGCAGGTGCTCTTGGTCGTCGGCGAGCGCCTGTTGCAATTCATCGATTCGGTGCTGCAGGATCATCGCCCACGAGTGGGGAGCGATCGGGAAGCGGCGCTGGTAGTAATGCAGCCAAAACGCGCCCTCCTCGAACGACAGCACCAGCTGCTGGTCCTCGAGCACTTTGCCGAACTGGTCGCCCAAGATCGGGAGCAGCACTTTGTTCGCGAGGTCGGGTTTGAGCGGCTTCCAGTCGATATCGAAGAACGCGGCATAGGGCGAGCCGGGGCCGTTTTCAAGGACGTCGGTCCACCAGGCGTTCTCGCCGCCGACGCCCATGTGGTTGGGCACGACGTCGACGATCTGACCCAGGCCGTGCGACTTCAGTGTCTCGACGAAGGCGTGATAATCCTGCTCGGTGCCGATCTCGGGATTGAGCGCATTGTGATTGACGATGTCATAGCCGTGCTCACTGCCGGCGTTCGCCATCATGTAGGGGGACAGGTAGCAGTCGCTGATGCCGAGCGCGGCCAGATAGTCGACGATGCGCCGCGCATCGCGAAACGTGAACGCGTGATGCACCTGAAGACGGTAGGTCGCCTCGGGAAGCCGGCGGCTTGCCAGGCGCTCCTTGACCGACGCGAGCAGGGCATCGATGACCGGCGGGGCGATTTCCTGTTCGGGGATTTCGCTTTTGGGACTCAGCGTGGAACTCATCGTTCGCTCCAACGGTTGGGCCCAAAGACCCAGAACTCGAACGGCAGCAACATCTCCTGCCCGTCGTTGTCGCTGCGAGCACCGCCGAACTGCGAGTCCTCCGAGAGCAGCAGGAGGCAGCCGTCGATTTGCTCGCTTTTGGGCAGTCGTTGCGGTCGAGACTCGATGTTGAAAACGGCGACCAGCTGCGAGTCACCCTCTTCCGTCGAAATCGTGCGGTCCAACCGCAAGAGCAAAGCACCGTCGCTCCCGCCCTTGACGAGTGACGCCCGATGCCCGAGCGACTTCGAGAGCGGGAACCAGCGCCGACGCATGGCCAACAGAGTCTGATACAAGTTTCGCAGTCCAGCTTGGCGCGACCCTTTCCAAGACCAGCTCAACTTCGCCGACTCAAAGGTTTCCCGCGCCTGTGGATCGGGCACCTCGTCCTCATTCCCCTGGTACGCAAATTCGCTCCGCCGGCCGCGGCGGGCGGCGTCGGCTATTTGCGGATCCTCGAAGGAACAGAAGTACGGGAAGGGGCGCGTCTCGTCGTATTCTTCGCCCATGAAAATCAGGGGAATTGCTGGCGCGAGAAGCAGGAGCCCGGCGGCCAGCCGCTGTTGACCCGGCTCGAGAATCGTCCCCAACCGGTCGCCGCGCGGCCGATTGCCGATTTGATCGTGATTCTGAATCGCGACGACGAAGCGGTCGCCGGAGTGGTCGCCCGCCGGGCCTCCATGACGCCGACCTCGAAAAGGACTGTAAATTCCGTCGTACACAAACTGGTGATTGATCGCCTTGACGATTTGTTCGGGTCGCCCGAAATCGGCGTAGTAGTTCGTCCGCTCGCCAGTCAAAAACGCGTGCGCCGCATGGTGAAAATCGTCACTCCACTGTGCATCGAGACCGTAGCCCCCACACTTGGGAGGATTGAGCAAGCGCGCGTCATTGAGGTCGCTCTCGGCGATCACGTGGACCGGGCGCCCCAAGCGAAGGGCCTCTGCGTCGGCAACCTCCTTGATCTCGCGCAAAATGTGTCGCGTCCCGAAATCGTAGACAGCGTGCACGGCGTCGACACGCAGACCATCGACGTGGAAGTCGCGGATCCACATCCGCACGTTGTCGAGCACAAAAGCCCGCACTTCGTCGGAGCCCGCGTCGTCGTAGTTGATCGCGCGGCCCCAGGGCGTGTTGTAGCGGTCGGTGAAATAAGGGCCGAAATCGCCCAGATACGTGCCCTCGGGGCCGAAGTGGTTGTAGATGACGTCCAGGATGACAGCCAGACCCACGCGGTGGGAGGCTGCCACCAGTCGCTGAAGTCCGCGCGGTCCTCCGTACGTGTTCTGCACGGCAAAAGGATGCGCCAGGTCGTAGCCCCAACTGCGACCGCCGGGGAACTGACTGACTGGCATCAGTTCGATCGCCGTCACGCCGAGATCGCGCAGCTCGACGAGCCGTCCGATCAGCGAATCAAACGTCCCTTCGGGGGTGAATGTGCCGACGTGCAATTCATAGATCACGAGTTCGGAACGCGACAGCCCCTTCCATCGGCCTTCGGACCAGTCAAAACGATCGAGCCGAATGACCGCCGAAGGACGATGCAAGCCATCGGGCTGCCAGCGCGACGCAGGATCGGGTCGCGCAGGTCCGCTGTCGATCGAGAACGAGTAACGTTGTCCTTCGGCGATGTGTTCTTCCCGATAAACGAAGTGCCCGCGTGCTTCGGGCTCCATCGCGATTTTGCGGAAAGCAGCCTCCCCCGATCCTCGATCGGCCAGCAGCAAGTCGACCTGGCGAGCGCGAGGAGCCCAAACTCGCCACGCGATTGACGCGCCGGCGCCCGGCAGAGCCCCACACGACGTGGGAGCGCGATCAATACTTGGAGAGTCGAGCAGCACCTCGTCCATCTTCGAGTTCTTTCACGTCGTCGCTCGTCTTATTTTTTTCAGGCGACCAGATCCATTTCGCCCGGGTGATCGAGACACAACAGCGTGCACAGGTAGTCCCGCAGGTGACGGATCAGCAGAAAATGCTCGCGCACAAACTCGAAGCCTGTGCGCCCCATCCGCTCGCGCTTGTCGGAGTATCGCAACAAGTAGCGAATGCGATATGCGGCGCCGGCCGGCGAGTGCACCAAAAAGCCGGTGTGGTAGTCGTGCACCTGCAGCGTGATTCCGCCGCACGCGCCTCCGATGACTGGTTTGCCCTTCCAGAGTGCTTCGGTCACCGTCAGGCCAAAACCCTCTTTGAGCGATTTTTGCAGCACGATAATCGCCGAGCGCTGCAGGGCATTGATCATGCGGTGCGAGTCGGGCGGCAGCATCAGGACTTTAAGGTCCTTGTCTTCGCCGGCCGCATCCATGACCTCGCGCAAGACCTCGGCCCCTTCGGGGTCATCGTCAGCCGGACCACCGGCGAGGACCAGCTGCACCTCGGGGTAATAGGGCTTCACCATTCGGTAGGCCTCGATCACGCCGAGCGGATCTTTGAAGCGGTCGAAGCGTGAGACCTGCAGCAGGAAAGGTCGCTCGGGATCGATTCCCAAGCGGTTGAGGGTCTCGAGCCGTTCCGTTTCCGGGATGGGACAATTCTTGTCGGAGAGCGGATCGATCGACGGTGGAATCATGAACATCGGGCAGGGCAGCGGCCGCGTGAAGGCCGCCATCGAAAAGATCGTCGCCTGGTAGTGGGCGATGGCGCCCGCCAGGTGCTTCCACACCACGCGGTTGGGTCGCGAGGCATCGACATGGCACCGCCAGATCCAGCGTTTGACCTGATCTTTCGGCGTGTATTCCGGCAAGAAGATCGGCTGCGGATCGTGGACGATCACCACATCGGCGGCGAGGTTGAGCTTTTCGGCATTTTGCTTGTCGACCTCATGATGCAGCTCGAAGTCACGAGGGCGAAACGAGACTGGCAGACCTTGCAGGCCGTTGTGCAGCGTTTTTGTCACGCGGTAAAAGTCGGGCGGACCGGAGATCACCTCCCACCGCACGTCCAATCCCAATTCTGCCATCAGAGGGATCATCCACCCGAGGATTTCGGCCACGCCGCCGCCGGTCTTGGTGGAATTGACGTGCACGATCTTGCGCCCCTCGAGCCGTGCCGCCAGGTTTCGTAGACGCTGCACTTCGTGGTGCCCAACGACTTCCTCATAGCGATCGAGTTGTTGCATCATTCCCACAGTACATCAAGTTGTTGTTCGCCATGCTGGCAGTTCGGGAGTCAGGCCGACGCCTTGAGCACGACGTCCGGATTCGACGAGTGTTCGCGAAAAGCCTCGACCATCTGGTCGCGAAGCTGGTAGAGATTGAGAAAATACACGTCGATCCCCCGCAGCCGGGCGACGAGCGAGGGATCAGCCCCATAGCATTCCAGCCAGTTGGAAAAATCGTCGGTCCGTCCGCCCGAGCGGCGCCGCGCATTGTGAACGTGATAAAAAAACGACCGCAGCGATAGCCGCGGCAGCGTCTCGAACAAGGCCGCCGGGGTCGGTAGCCGTTCGCCCGTGTCGTAGGCCACCAGTCGCGAGCCGACAAAATGCAATTCGAGTCCTGGCTGGCAGGTGGGCGTCCGATCGAGCTCCCAGACGCGCTCCTCGATCAGGTTGACGAGTTCCGCGCGGAGTGAGTCGATCGACGCGTGTGCGTACGGATCGACGAGTCCGAGCTTTTCAGCAAGCACGTGGTCACCGAGCAT
>DASZIA010000679.1:0-8378 GCA_035949535.1 Planctomycetaceae bacterium
GCAGTCGAGGCATCGTCCGATCGCCCCGTGCTGATCGACAAGTTCCTCGAAGACGCCATCGAGGTTGACGTCGACGCGGTTGCCGACGGTCAGACGACGATCATCGGCGGCGTGATGGAGCACATCGAGGAAGCGGGCGTGCACTCCGGAGACTCGGCCTGCTCGCTCCCTCCGTATTCGCTGCCTGCGACGGTCATCGCCGAGATCAAAGAAGCCACGTACGCGCTGGCCCGCGAGCTGCAGGTCCGCGGCCTGATGAACATTCAGTTCGCGGTCAAGTTCATCGACGGACACCATACGGTCTACGTGCTCGAGGTGAATCCCCGCGCGAGCCGCACGTCTCCCTTCGTCTCCAAAGCGACGGGCCGGCCGCTGGCGAAGATCGCTGCCAAGATCATGGCGGGCGTCTCGCTGGCCGAGCAGGGGATCGTCGACGAAATCTGGCCAAGGCACATGTCGGTGAAGGAGAGCGTTTTCCCGTTCTCGCGGTTCTCGGGAGTCGACATTATTCTAGGACCCGAGATGCGTTCGACCGGCGAGGTGATGGGGATCGACGAGAAATTCGCGCTGGCGTTTGCCAAGAGCCAGATCGCCGCCGGCATTTCACTGCCGACCGAGGGGACCGTCTTCATCAGCATGACCCGCGACCGCAAGCAGATGATGATCGAGCCAGCCCGCCGGTTGAAATCGCTCGGCTTCAAACTGGTCTGCACGCAGGGGACGGCCCGCGTGCTCACCGAAGCGGGGATCGAGGTCGAGACTGTCCGCAAAGTGCAGGAAGGTCGGCCCAACTTGCTCGACAAGATGGCCAACGGCGAGATTCAGTTCATCTTTAACACGCCGAGCGGCAAGGGCGCCCGCACCGACGAGGGCCGCATCCGCTCGGCGGCCGTCGCTTACGGCGTGCCCTGCGTCACGACAATTCCGGGCTGCCTCGCCGTCGTCAAAGCGCTGGAAGCTCACGTCAAAGACCCGATCCCGCGCGTCCGAGCCTTGCAGGATTGGACGGCCTCCGAACGTGCCGTCGTGTCGGCCGAAAAGTGAGCCGCCCCGATTGTCGCCTGGTGCTCGGCTCGCGGTCACCGCGCCGGCTGGAGCTTTTGCGACAGATTCATCCCGCCGAGCTGATCGACGTCGTCCCGCCCAGCTCGAGCGCGGAGGCTCACTTCGAGGATGTGCACGACTGGCCGTCGATTGAACGCCGATTGCTCGAGATCGCCCAGGCAAAATGCGATGACGTTGCCGGCCAGGTGCGGAACAAGCGAGGCGACCATGCGCGATTCAGGGACACCGACGGGAGCGCCCCCTCACCCCCAACCCCTCTCCCGCAGGGGGAGAGGGGGGAAGTTTTGCGCGAAACGCCTCGTTGTGAAAATGTCGCCGACGCTGGCACTCTTCCCCCCCTCGCCCCTCGCGGGAGAGGGGTCGGGGGTGAGGGGGCGCACGATGATTCAACGGCGCGAGTCGTCGTTGCCGCCGACACCGAAGTGATCGTCGAGCGCGCCGGGGACTCACTTCACGTCTTGGGCCAGCCGCCGGCCGACGATTCGTGGGCCGAAACCGTCCGCCGTTGGTTTCGCGAAGACTACGCCGGCAAGACGCACGTCGCCGCGACGGCCCTCTGTGTCGAGCGGCTCGGCGAAAACGACGCGCCCCGATCGCAGCGTGTGTCCCGAGTCGTCACCTCGCGCGTCACGTTTATAGATGACGTCGATCGCTGGCTCGACTGGTACCTGGCAACCGGCGAACCGCGCGGCAAAGCGGGGGGCTACGCCTTGCAAGGCGCGGGCAGCATCTTCATCGCGAAGGTTGAAGGCAGCCTGAGCAACGTCGTCGGCCTCCCGCTGGCCGAGCTGCTCGAAATGCTCGTGGCGCTCACCCGCTGAAGCAGCCATGTTTGCGGACGGACATGGCGATCCGCCCGCGACAAGCAGACGGTTCTCGGTCTCGCCGGCGGCTCCGGAAAGAAGCCAGTTATTGCTTCGCACCGGCGGTGCCGATAGGTTAAGTTGAAGGGGACGCTCTCGCCCCAAACTCAGCCCGTTATTCTGCCCGGTTTTGCCCTCTCCGTCTCGCCCCCCCGCGTTCTTGCGCGGCCCGAAGGATTCCCGCCATGTGTCTCCACTCTTCCCTGCCGTGCCCCCGCACGTCCCGTCAGTCTCGCCGTCTGTCGGTCTATCTTGCTGCAATGGCTTTGACGCTCTTGAATGTCCGCACCTCGCGAGCGCTCGCTGGAGACTCGACCGGGACAACCGGGACGGGCGCTGCGGTCTCGATCAATACGCCGATGGCTCCGCCCGCTTGGGCCGTTCTGGAGCGGGAACTGTTGCGGGCCAACTCGATCGCTTGTCGCGAGTTCTTCCAGAAGTACTTCGACGACCGCGGCTATTTGAAATGCGTCGAGCGCTGGGGCGGCGACGACGGCCCCGACGATGCCATCGAGAACCTGAGCGATTGGCCCATCCTGCACGCGCTCGGTGCCTCCGACTCTGTGCTCGAAATGTACAAAAAGGGTTGGGAAGGGCACCTCCGGCAATACACCGCGGCCAAGACCAAGCAGGTTCCCTTCGCGCGCGGCGGAATGTACTACAAAGAATTCCCCGTCATGTTCGACTGGCTGCACAACGGCGAGGGGCTGACTCCCTTCGACCTGCAGGGGCTTGCCGAGCCGAACGACGCCAGGTTCCAGGCCCGCGTCCGTCGCTTTGCCGGCTTTTATGTCGGCGACGATCCCGAGGCCCCGAATTACGATGCCGCGCACAAGATCATCCGCAGCATGTTCAACGGCAGCCGCGGTCCGCTCTTGCGAAAGGCGACGGCGGTCGATTGGGCGGGCGATCCGATCGAGGTTGGCGACCGCTTCAAGCCGTTGCACGGCGAGCATAACTACACCCAAATGCTCGCCCACTTCGAGAAGTACAACGACATCGTGGGCGACAACCCCATGAATCTCGAGGCGACCTCGCTGGCCTTCAACGCGTATGCACTCGCCCGGGATCCCAAGTACAAGAACTGGCTCTTGGAATACGTCGACGCTTGGGTCGATCGCACGCGGGCCAACCACGACATCATCCCCAGCAACGTCGGACTCGACGGCGTGATCGGCAGCGGGGCCGGCGGCAAGTGGTACGGCGGCGTCTACGGCTGGGGCTTTACGGTCCGCGACCCGGCCAGCGGCAAGATGGCGAACCGCAACAATACTCACCTGGCCATCACCGGCTTCGGCAACGCGCTCTTGCTCACCGGCAATCGCAAGTACGTCGACGTCTGGCGGAAGCTGATCGACGCGGTCAACGCGAACGGCCGCAAGATCGACGGGCAGATGATGTACCCGACGATGTACGGCGACGACGGCTGGTACGCCTTCACTCCGAAGAAGTATTCCTCCGGTGTGCTCAACGTCTGGTACTGGTCGATGGATCCAGCCGACCGCCAGCGGCTGGGCGACAACGGCTGGCTCAATTTCCTCGACGGCAAGGACCCCGAGTACGCCGAGCGGACGCTGGCGCAGGAATTCTTGACGATCCGCGGCCACATCGTCGGCCTTCGTAGCGACCGCACGACTCCGCAAACGCGCCTCTCAGACGATCCGTTACCGTACAACCCGGCCACCGTGTACGCGCTGGTCAATTTGATGTTGGGCGGCCTCTACCCCGGCCATGTCGGCTCACCGCTGCATTGTCGGGTTCGGTATTTCGATCCCGAAAAACGCCGCGCCGGCGTGCCCGAAGACGTTGCCGCACTCGTCGACCGCCTGACTGACACACAGACCGGCATCACACTGGTCAACCTGAATCCGGTCGCCGGTCACTCGGTCGTCGTGCAAGGAGGAGCGTACGGAGAGCATCAATTCGCGGAAGTCATCATGGACGGCCAGAAGCGGACGATCGACGCTCCCTCATTCACCGTCGATTTGGCGCCCGGCAGCGGCGCGCGGCTCGTGCTAACCACGCACCGCTACGGCAATTCGCCCACAATCAAGTTCCCTTGGGACCAGGCGCGTCTGGCAAAAGTCGTGGCGACGCGCCATGCGCAGTGACGCGCGCCTACGCGCTAGAGCCAGATAATTCGACCAGATTCGCATCCGGCACCCTCTGGTCGATCGCCGCGCGCGCCAGGTTCACCCATCGGCCGCACTCATCGAGGATGCCGCTGTCGGCTGTTGCCACGAGTTGATCGGTTTCGCGGAGGATCTTGTCGGGGTCTGGGACGAGTCGGATCTCCCAGGGCCAGCCGTGCGTCTCGGCGATCTGCTCGAGGATCGTTTTGAGCCGGCCGCAGTTGGAGACGGGACGATCGAGGTGCCAGACTGCGGACGTCCCGCGCAATTCGGACAGGAATTCGCCGATGAGTTCCGCCGCGGGCACAGTCTCCTGCACTTTGCGCCAAGTTCCGTGCACGCTGGCCATGTCGCGATACGCGCCGTCGCGCGCGTGCAGGATCACGCCGCCAGCCAAGGCTGCTTCAATCGAGGTCAGCACGTTATACCCGTCGATGAAGAGGCACCGACCGGCCATTTCAACGAGTTCGGCTTGTGAACGCTGTCGACGCTCGCGCGCCTCATCGGAACACGCGCAACGTGCGACGGCGATCCGCTGCCGCTCACGCAGCGCATAGCGATCGCCAACGATCTTGAGCGCCGACGTGGGAGCGTATCCGCGGGTCAGGAGCCAGGAAAGATCGCTCACCGCGCTTCGTAGCAGCGGCAGCGTTTCGGGCGTAAACAGGCAAACGTCGTCCGGATGCGGTCCACGATGCTGGCGTCGGTCGGGCACAGAGATTCCGGCTCGTCAACGCGAGAGGGACTTTCTCGCTCTGGCGCCACTCTAATTGAGTGTAGGATGGCAGGCCAGCCGCCCACCGCGTCCGCATCGCCAACCCGAAGTGCAGGCTTAGCCGATGTCGTCAGCACGGTCTCGACAAACAAAAAGGCCCTCGCCGATCAGAGTCGGCGAGAGCCTCGCAGTACATCAAACCATCGAGGGAGCCGGACCGCGCATCATCCAAAGAATCGCATCGACCCGTTCGAGCAGTGCCCTTCTCGGGCGTTACTCGGATCGCAAGCACCCACTCGGGGCGCTGCGGGATGTCGAGTTACGGAAAACGCAGGACGAGCCGAGTGCTCGGATGCGCAGACTCGCCTCCTGAAGAAATCGGAGGCGGGGCTCCCTCACGCAAACCTGTCCGGCGGATCTTGCATGCATGCCCTCCAAATCAGGGGACAAGGACGGGCACAAAACACCCTCGAACGAATACTCGTTGGGCATTCGTTTCTATGCTCATCCTACCCCCGTCGGCGCCACTTTCAAGCAAATTCTGCGAGCGACTTTTGACCAGCTCATCGATCTTTGATGAAATGCACGAGACTGCAGGAAGAACCAGCGAAATCTCGGGAAAGCGGTTAGCCGGAGGGCCAGATGAAACTGAAGACCAGCGCGGGAGAGATCCATTTCAATCCGCAAACGATTTCGCACGTTCACCTCAATTCCGACCGCACGCTACTCACTGTCCACTTCATCGAAGGGACGCATTCCGGCTTCGATGCGGAAACGGACGCCGACCACCTCTATTTTGCCGAATTTCTCCAAAAACTGACCGACGAGTCGAGCGGTTTCGTGACAATTGGCAACGAGGTGCTCAATCTCAAAACTGCCCTCTGGATCTCGATTCCGACCGACGAACCCATCCAGATCCGCTTGGGAGACAGCCGCACCAGGATCGTCGACGAAAGGGACCGCGAACGGATCAGCAAGCTGTTGGCAGAATGAGGGTTCGGCGCACCCAAGTCAGTCCGTTCGGCACCCGCGAAAAGTGAAGTATCGTGCGGACCGCTATTTCGGCTCCCCGCCCTCATCGTTTTGTTGGGGTGGCCGAGGAGCTCGATACGCGATGCCGACGATCAAATCCGCTCCGAGCAGCATGAACAAGCCGGCAGCGAGATCGGCCAGGCCGTAGTAATAGTAGTAGCGCGAATTGGTCCCCGAGTCTGGGAACCACGAGTTCTGCTGACCGATCGCGCTCAGCGCATAGGACATCGCTTTAAGCAGGGTCCAGACGCCGAGCGTGCGGATCGCTACGCCGAACCAATCTTGGGGCCTCATCGGCGTCAATTCGGGAGTCGTCATGCAATGGCTGCGGGCTGAAGTCGTGATGGCGGTCGGACGAATTGTGCCAGCCTCACGCCGTGATCGGAGGCGAGCATCTCGGCCGCTTTCTCGCCGATCATGATCGTTGGGGCATTGGTGTTGCCGCTGATTACGTTCGGCATGACGCTGGCATCGGCCACCCGGAGTCGATCGACCCCCATCACCCGGAGTCGCGGGTCGACGACATTTCCCATTCGGCAAGTTGAGGTCGGATGGTAGACCGTCAGTGCGTAATGAAGCGCGAAATCTTCGAGCAAGGCATCACTCGGGCAATTCCCTGCGACATGCCCATGCTTGCGGGCCAGGGACGGCGGGACGAGCAGGGGGCCGATCTTTCGGTGCTTCGGCCAGTGAGCCACGATGTCGAGCGCCCGGCGAATTACCGCGAGCATCACTTTCATATCGTGCGGATCGGCGAAGTAGTTCGCGCGGATCGCGGGGTGGTCGGCGGGGTTGGCGCTCTGGAGCACGATCTCGCCTTCACTGTGCGGCTGCACGGGGTTGGCCAGCACAATCATGTTTTCGGCGTCGGCGGCCAGTCGTCGGGCGTGGTCGTCAAAGTAGCGGCTCGTGTCGACGCGCAGGCACTTCCGCCAAATGTCGCTGCTGTAGCCGCACGGGAAGCAGGCGATCTGTGCGTCGTGGGTGTGCAGGTCGCCGAGACCGGTCGAAAACCAGGCGCTGGCGTCGTAAAGCGATGACGAGATGAGGCCGCGGCCCGTCGTCGCCCACTCGTAGAAGCGTCGATCGGCCTCTTCTTTAAGGGCCTGGAGTTCGGCGGGCAGCTTTTCGTCGTCGGCAGGATCAGCGGGCAGAGGGCCGACCGGTGCGCGGAGGGCCGCGGCGCCGAACGAAATACCGACCTCGTTCATCGAAACGCCGACGCCGGGCGCCGGGAAGAACAGGCCCACCTGCAGATGGTCCTTCAAATGCTTGCCGACGTGCGGCGAATCGACCTGGCAGGTGATGCCGACCGATTCGAGCTCGGCTCGCGGACCGATGCCCGACAAAAGCAGCAACTGGGGCGACCCGACGGCTCCGCCGCTCAGTACGATTTCCTTCGCGGCCAGGACTGCGCGAGTCTCGCCGGCGGTGGTGCGGTATTCAACGCCCGTCGCGACTTTGCGATCGCGCGGACCCTGCAGGAGCACGCGGGTCGCATGCGCGCCCGTGATGATCGTCAGGTTGGGCCGCCGTTCGGCCTCGCCCTCGAGAAAAGCGTGATAGGTGCTCGACCGCTTGCCGTCGCGGGTCGTCGTCTGGAACAGCGACACGACCCCGCGCGGATTGCTGCGGTCGCGCCCGTTGTAATCGCCACGCGGGATGCCGGCTGCCACGGCGGCTTCGACAAATTCGCGCGCCCCCTGCAAAACGGGCGAACGCACGGAGACTCCGAGTGGACCGGTCGTGTTGTGGGCGTCGTCGTCGATCGCGATCTCGTCGCTCGGCGTGAGCCCCTCGCTCTTCTTGAAGTAAGGCAGCACGTCGCGGTAGCTCCATCCGACGGCACCGCCCTGCGCCCAGGCGTCGTAATCGCCCGCATGGCCCCGCACATACGCCAGATAGTTGAGCGCCGATGACCCGCCGAGCATCTTACCTCGCGGCACCATCATGCGGCCGTCCGTCGTTCCAAGCCCGCAGTGGCCCGCGTCGGCGGTGTACATCCAATCGGTCTGCGGGTTCTGCTGCAGCGACGGACACGCGGCCGGAATCAGCGTCTCGGCCGGCGGCCGTTCTCCGGCCTCGAGCAGCGCGACGCGGCACGCGGGATCTTCGGAAAGCCGAGCAGCGACCACCGCTCCCGCGGATCCCCCACCGACAACGATGAAATCGTAGGTCTCTGCCATGCTGCTTCCTGCGCGAGACGCGGCCGGCACTTTGACCTGGATATTACCACGGGGGACGTCATTTTGTGTGCGCGGATTTGCGCGTAATTGGGGCAGTGGGACTCAGGCCGTCAACTCGACGAGGTCCACGACATAACGCACGCCGGTCACCCGGCGGACGCATTCCCAGCAAACGCGTTTGGCCAAAGCGGTCGCCGCACTGCCGCGGACGGTCGCGATCCCGTGGTCGGCGCGAACTTCGGTGAGCGTCAGTCCGGCGATCTGGCGGGCCTTCACGAATTCGAGAATCCCGTGTTCGATGCGTTCGTCGGACATGACTGGCTCCCTGTTAAATACGCTTCTGTGATCTCAAGCGTGGGAGGGGAGCCGATGTAACATCCGTTTT